>JANNHY010000275.1:0-42306 GCA_031404635.1 Ilumatobacteraceae bacterium | reverse complement strand
AACGACCGCTCGAGGTCGTCGAGGGCGCCACCGGGGGCAAGAAGCTGGTACACGACGTAATAGCCGTATTCCTTCTTGTTGATCGGGTAGGCGTACTGCCGGCGGCCCCACCAATCGGGTTTGCCGTGAATTGTGCCGCCGGCTTTGGCGATGGAGTCGGTGATCGACTTCACCCTCTCCTGGGCGGCGGTGTCTTCGACGTCACCATCGATGATGACCATGAGTTCGTAAGCACGCGTCATGCGTGTGCAACCTCCCTTCGGACCCGGGACCTACCCGGGGCCCCTGTGTGGGGCAGGGCCAATATGACCTGGCGAGTGTAGCGGTGAAAGACGGTGTCCACGTCAGGCATCATGACACGGGGGTGTCGCGAGGTTTCTCGGGCGTCCTCGCCCACCAGCTCGGGACGGGTAAGCTGGTGAGCGTGGCGCCACACTCGCCGACCCCAGGAGGGTCAGCCGGTGGTTGTGTGCGCGGCGGCTCGCCCAAGGAAGGGTCGCCGCGAGATTCTCCGTCGAAGATCATGCGGTCCGGCCGCACAGTTTAGGACTACGTTCACGACGTGGACGTGCATACCTGGATTGGCAACGACCTGGAGAGTGTGCGCAGCAAGGTCACCGAGTCCGTTCTGAGCATGGTTCCGGCGCAGCGCTGGTTCGAACACGTCGACGACGGAGGGTCGTCGATCGCTCATCTGATTCTGCATATCGCCCGCCATCAAGACCTGGCGGTCACCACTGCGATCCGCGATCGCCCGCCGCTGTTCAGTGATCACCGCGCAGCCCTCGGTTTGGCCGACGCTCCGTTGTCGGTCGGTCTCCCAGAGCGGGAGAATCCAGCGCTTACGTCTGCAATCCCTGCCGACGCAGTGGTGAAGTATTTCGACGCCGTGTTCGCCGCGACCAGGGCGTGGCTCGACAATGTCGGCGCGATGGCCTTCGACACTGTCCCGAGCACCAGTCGCCGACTGGCCGACAAGGCCGCTCTCTGTGCTGACGAAGTTGGCTGGCTCCACCGCATGTGGGCCGACAAGCCGGTGTGGTGGCTGGTGCAGTGGCCCGTGATCGGGCACGGCCACGCCCACGCCGGTGAAGCGATCTCGGTGCGCAACCGGATGGGGCTCAGCCCGTTCTAGCCACACCCCCGCCGATCGGCAGCACCCGCAGCAGGTGGTGCCAACGGCATCCGGTGCACGCTTCGACTACGTATGCGGTCAACGGATCGGTGCGACTGTTGAGCTTGGCCAGTTCGGCCGCAGTCGAAACGCATCGGCCATGCGACGGCAGTCGCGAACCGAACACATACGTCACCAGAAACAGTCGCGTCTCGCGACAGATCGGGCAGGCCATCGACGCCGGGGTGCCGACATTGCCCGCCGCCCTGATCAGTTCGGGATGGGCGTCGCATACCTGGTCCTGGCTGAGCCGACCACGGTGAAACTCGTTGATCAGATGACGCCGCGCCAAGCGGTGGTCAATGATCGCTCGCGCCCCGCGCAGTGAGTCGATCCCAAAAGCCATTGCGGCAAGGTTAGCGAGGTTGCGCATCCGCCAACGCCGCAACGCCACAGGGCACACTGTTGTGCTATGAGCATCTGGTACGGCGACAACGTCGCTGACGACAGCGAGCTGCGGCTGTGCGGCGACATCGCCGGCAAGCGGGTTCTCGAATTGGGCGTGGCATCGACCTCGAACGCCATCACCATGGCTGCCGCTGGGGCGAAGGCCATCGCCCTCGATCCGTCGGCTGACAAGATCGCCCGACTGCGCGCCGCGGCCGAGGCCGCCGAGGTCAAAGTCGAGTGCCACCACGGCGAACTGGCTGACCTCGGGTTGGCCACCAGCGGCTCGGTCGACCTTGTCATCGCTGCCCATTCACTGGCCAACATCGACGACCTTCCCCGGTTGTTGCGCCAGGTACACCGGGTGTTGAAGTCGAGCGGGCCGTTCGTCGTGGCCATGCACCATCCCGTGGCGGCAATGTTCGACGGCGCCGATCGCGCAGCGCAACGTGCCTATGGCGCCGACGGGGTCACCTTCAGCGAGTTGTATATGGCGTTCGAGCGAACCAACTTCCACTTCGACATGGTGTACGAGTTGAACACTCGCCATGTGCGCGAAGCCCTGGCTCCATCGGTCTTGGTGCTGCGAGCCCGCAAGCAGGGCAACTAGAACGACCGAGAGTCAGTCGCCGACGACGACCAAGTCGGTGGCGGTGCGACCGAACGTCTCAGGGGCGTAAATCTCCTCGGCGCGCGCCGGCGGCACCACGAACGCGCCGGGCGTCGTGGCCCGGGCGACGTAGCTGTACGTGTACGTGCCGCCAGGGAGCAGCGTGGAAAACGCCTCGGCGCGGTCGTCGCGCATGTTCTGGTGGTTGTACCAGCTTCCCCACCAATACCACGCCTCGAACGCGACAGGCTGGTCCACCGCGGGATCCGGCACAGACTGGCTGACGGCGAGCGACGGGTTGAGGATCTCCAAACCGGCGGGGAGCGGGTCGACGAGCGCCACATGCGTGCGCTGGCTCTCGGCCACCATCGTCAGCCGCACCCGTACCCGCGCCCCGGCCTCGACCCGCCACGTTCCATCCGGGTCGCGAGTAACGTCGGCGGGGTTGTCGACGGCCTCGTACACCCGGTCGACAACGAACCCGCGATCGAGTGGATCGAGCTGCAGGTCATCGGGCGCGTAGCGCAATCCGAGCCGGTAGTACAGCCGGCCGGCGCCCTCCTTGGCCAGCACGATCTGGCCGTCACCAGCGGCGATCAGTTCGCTGGTGGGAATATTGATCCGCGCCCGGTCGGTCTGGCGGCCGCTGAATGTGTGCTCGCCTGCGAACTGTTCACCCAGCCAAACCCGGGCCACGAAGTCGGGGGTCTCGGCCTCGAACACGTCGAAGTAATGCTTCAACGCCAGCAGAATGAAGGCGTTCTCCTCGATGTTGTCCCAGCGGCCATTGATCCTGCTTCCGAGCAGGCCGCTGACCACCTTGGGAATCAGGTCGCTGGTCGGTCGCTCGGCGATCAACGCGTCGAGCACGACGCCGTCGGTGCGTCGGTCGCTGTTGAAGATGAGATAGGCGTCGTCGCCGTAGGTGGTGGCGAAGTTTGCTGCTCCGGCGGTCTCGATGGCCCGGTTGGCGAACAGCCGCTCGATCTCGGCGTGAATGGCGGTGTCGTCGATCACCGGCCACAGCCAGGCGACGGCATCGAGTTGCAGAATGTCGCCACGGCGTTCGTAGAGATCCTCCGCCTTCGCCGTATCGCGGTCACCGGCGAGGGCACGCACATTCAATGCATAGGCGCTGAGGGTGTCGCGCGCCTCTTGGCTGTAGCCGATCGGAAAGGAGCCCTCGATCGACGTCAGGTAGGCGAGCGCGGAGGATCGTGTCGGTTCCGGCACTTCGTAACCGGCCTCGTCGGCCAAGAGCAGCGCGTGGGTGGCTTGGATCGAATTGAACGGCTCGGTGCGCTGGTTCCTCTGCCAGTAGGGCCAACCGCCATCGTCGTTCTGCATCGCGACGAGGGCGGCGACGTCGTCGGTCACGGAGGCATCGATCCGCTCCGGGCTGGGCAGACCTTCGGCGTCGAAGGCCTCCAACACGGGGCGCAGCGCGGAGAACGACATGATCCGCGAAGCCTGCCCGTCGGAGCTGTCGTAGGGGTAGTCGCTGATGTACAACACGGCGTCGGTGAGCGCCTGCAGTGCCGTCGACGAGGTGGTCACTTCCAGACCACCGAACTGCGGGAAAACACCGGTCGGAGCGAGCGATGGCTGACCTGTGGCCCCATCGTCGATGACGCCGTAGGTCGCGAACGCCTCGGCAGTGGCCGGCGTGTACACCGGCAGTTGCACGGTCGCCGCGTCGGCGAACTCGCCGCTGACCGCCGCCGTCCGGAACCGGGCGGTGCCGGCCTGCGTCGCTGATACCGGGAACCGCACCTCGACCCTGTCGTTGGCGGGCACCGTGACACGCTTGCCTGTCGTCGCGTCGGGCTCGCCGTCGATCGCCAGATTGGCGGTCTGCAGGGTGACGTCGACCTCCATCGGCTGGTCGGTCTGGTTCTGCACCACCACCGGCAACTCGAAGCGATCACCGAAGTTGGCGAAGCGCGGTGCCGACGGCCGCACCGTCAACGGCAGGCGAGCCGTGATGGTCGATTCGTCGGATCCGAAGCGATCGTCGCCGCTGACCGCGACCACCATGACCCGGTAGCGGGTGAGTGTGTCGGGCAGGGTGAACGGAATACTGGCCGTGCCGTCGGCAGCGGTGGTGACCGAGGGCTCGAACAGCGCCAGGGCGTCGAAGTTGCTGCGCACGTCGATGGGCGCGCTCCCCGCCTCGGACGGCACCCCGCCTGCGGCGTCGCGCGAGGCGGATTTAGCATCGAGTCCGAAGCCGTCACCGACTGCGACGGCGGTCGTTTCCGGCGCTGCCCCCGCGGGAGCAGCCGTTGCGGCCGTTGCGGAGTCGTCGTTGCCGCCTTCGACGTTCAGCCCGGCCGGATTGGCGAGCATGATCGTCGACCGGCCGTAGTTGACGCCCAGGTAGGTGTACAGCCGGCTGTAGAAGGTGTCCAACGGGTTGCCGAGCGTGTATCCGCTGAGCGCAAGCACCGCTTCGTCGACCACCACCACGCTGAACTCGGCACCTTTGACGGGCGCACCGGCGGCGTCGGTGACGGCGACGGCGATCTCGGTCGATGTGCCAGGTGCTGCATTCGCGTCTCGCGGTTCGGCGGCGACGGTCAATGCCCGCGACACGGGGGGAATCGACAATGTCAGCGCGCCGGCGGCGAACGCCGGCCGCAGCGGTGCCTCGGGCAGCGCGGTGCCGTCATCGGCCGTGCACGGCGCAGCACCGACCACCTCGATCGACACGTCGAGGTTGGGGACCTGTCGATCGTCGATTGGGATCTGCAGTACCGCCGAGCCGTCGGTGAGGGTGAACCGAGTGGCCGATTGGATGCCGTTGCGGGTGAGGGTCAACAGGCCCTCGCCGGTGGTGAACGGCGACTGCACCAGCAACTCGGCGGTGTCGCCGGGGACGTAGATGGCTTTGTCGGGCACGATGGTGAGCTGCTCCTGTTCGACGTTGCGAACCGGACGGGCGTCGCCGCCACTCACCCAGCGGGTCAGCTCGGTGCGGCTCTTTCCACCGCTGTCGTCGGCCACCACTGATGTAATCCGATAGCTGCCGCCCTCGTTGGCCTTGAACGTGCACGTGACCGCGTCCGCAGCCGATGTCGAATCGCAGGTCTGCGTATCGGTCGGCACTTCGGCCCATTGACCGTCGACGAGCGTCCACTGCAGCCGGTCGGCGGTGACCGTGATGGGACGACCCGCCACGGCGTTGCCGTCGATGTCGGTGACGATCACGTCGATGTCCATCGCCTCGCCGGGGCGCACGAAAGTGCGGGCGCTGCGCAACCCGACGTACAGCTCGGCCGGATGCACCAGCAGGTCCGTGCGCGACGACCAGGCCTGGCGATTCACGTCGGTCACTGTGGCCTCGGCGGTGACCGTAACCGGTAGGTCGGGCAAGGCGCCGTCAGCGCCTGCGAAATCGACCTGCAGGTAATGACTGCCAGCCCCGTCGGTGACACCACCGAATGTCTCGTCCTGGAGTTCCGCGCCGGGGAAGCAGCAGACGTCGCCGGGGAAGCTGCCGACATCGTCGACGGCAAATCCACGGGTCGGGCCGATGTCGCCGTACAGCCACCAGGGCTGCCAGATACCGAACGTGTAGTCATTCCGATCCGGAGGTGAGTACGAGGCCGAGCCGGTGGTCACCCGCCACGTCACAGGCGCTGCGGCCAGCGGGCCACCGGCGAAGTAGTTGGCGTCGACGGCGACGGTGGCCGGCCGGACACTGACGACCGGGACGGGGCTCTCCGGGCGAGCGACCACATCGAACTCCGGTCGGCGGAACTCCTGGATATCGAGGAACTGGGTGGTGCTCTGGCCTGCCAAGGCAGCCTCGCCCGTCGTCGTCAGGTTCACAGAGGCCGGGCCGAGGTTGGCGCCAGAGGGAATCGCCGCGCTGAGCTCGAATCCGCCCAGAGCGGTGAGCGGAGCCGAGCCGTTGCCCAGCTCGTTGCCCTGAGCGTCGACCAACGCCCACGACACCTTGGCGTCGGCGCCCAACCGCTGAAGTTGAGCCTCGCCGCTGAGCATCAAGCGCCGCACCCAACCCTTGATCTTCACGGTCTCGCCGGGCCGGTACGTGCCACGGTCGGTGAACATGAACCAGCGGGCCTCGTCGGTGACGGTCTGCCGGCTCCACCCGCCACCGAAGAACCCGTTCGGCAGAATGGCCGAGTCGCCGCCACGGCTGGCCACGAGGTGCGAGGTGGTCGGCGACAACTCGAATGTCGCCAGACCGTCGGCGTCGGTGGCCGACGTCGCACGTGCCAACAGCACCGAGACCCCCGAGAGTGGCGAACCGTTGCGCAGGTCGGTTGTCCACACCACCAACTCGTCGGTGTCGGAGACGGCGTCGACGCCGATCAAGGTCGACTGCACCCAGGCCACGGCCGGGCGGTTCTGGAAGTAGAGGCTGGAGTTCGGGCTGTACACGGTGGTCGGCTCGACGATCACCACGGCGTGGCCCGGCTTGGCATCGAACACCGAGCCGAGATCGATCGCCGTCTCGTTGTACTGCTCGGCGTCACCCTGAACGTCGACCAGGGTGTCGACCAGCACGGGCCAGGGTGGTTGGTGTGGCGTGTTGCTGTCGCGATCGATCAGGTAGCGCTCGAACGACGGCCAATCCTCGGTCTGCACGGCGAACACTTTGACCTTCAAGGCCTCGTGGTTGATCGACATCACCGAGATCGACTGTGACGGCGCCAATGGATCGAGTGTGATCAACGCTTGCAGTGGTTGCAGCTGGGGATCGGCGGCGCCGATGCGGATCTCTCGGGTCTCGGCAGATCCGAGGGTTTGGCCGAACACATCGGTGACCGCAGCAGGGACCGTCACCTTGTAGCTGGTGTTGGCCCGGGTGATGCCGTTGATCGTGATCCCGTTGCCGAACGCGCCGACGGTCGAGCCAACCAACGGCGGGTCGATGAGGATGGCCGCCGGATCGACGCTGGCCGGATCGAGCACATTGTTGAACGTGATGGTGATGCTCGAGCCTGGGTAGCAGGGTGCGCCGCAGCCGCTCTCCAAGATCTGCAATGGAGCGTACGTGCGTCCCGTGTATGTCGCCGGCGTGGTCGTGGTGCGCGGGCCCTCGGCCGACGGCGAGCCGGGCCCGACCTCGACGGTGATCGCCGTGTCGGCCGGCATCAGCGCGACCGGACGGAAGGCCAACCACCGACCCTCGGGCGTCGCTTGCGCGACCTGACGGGCCGAGTCGTCGGCGTCGATCTCGTCGGCAGTGGCCAGTCGCAGGGCGATCCGCTGGTCGCCGGCGCGCAGGGTGATGGTGTCGAGCAACGCTTGGGGGTCGACGCGTTGGTCGAAGGTGGCCACGAACACCGGCTGACGGGAAAGGCTGTCGCCCTCCGGCTGGAACGACTGCACCGTCACCGGTGGGGTCGCGAACGTCCACGAGACCGCCTCGGCGAGCGTCGCCCCGCCGGCCGATGTGGTGCCGCCCGGAACCGTCGCTGTGTATTCGGTGGCCATCGGTAGGCGATCGAAGTCGGCGGATGAAAAGTCGAACCGCAAGGTGCGCGTGCCGATCCATTGCCAGCGACCTTCCAGCGCCGGTGTGATGGTGACGGGCAGGCTCTGCTGGTCGAGTTGACCGACGGTACCGATCGGGATCATTGCCTGGTTGAACGTGACGCTGACGAACGGGGCGACCGGTACGTCACCGTCTGGCTGGTGGCGGAGGACCTGCAGCGGACCGCTCGGCACGTCGACCGGATCGGCCACGGTGGGCGTCGGGAAGGGCACGTCGACGGTGGCGCCTGTGCGTGGCGGAGCCAGCGTCTGCGTCGGCCAGCGGAACTCATCGGCCAGATCGGGTTCGCCCTCCCACGCCGGCAGGCGGTCGAAAATCGATTGCAGTTGTGAATCATCGATCGCACTTCCATCGACCAACTGCATCGGATCGACCGCCGCCACTTGCGACTGTCCCTGGCTGAGCCGCACCGACAGCAGCCGGCCGGCCGTTGCACTCGTGGTGTTGCCGTCGGGTGTGGTGGTGGCCCGCGCTGACGTGGGTGGCGCGTCGGTGGACTTGGTGACATCGGGCGAATGGTCGTTGCTGCACGCCGCCACTGCGAATACGAGCGTGACGACCGCAGCGACGAGTCGTTGTGATCCTGGGTGTGAAATCCGTGCGCGCATCGTGCTCCCCGCGGTCAATACCGTACGAGGTGTTGGACGCTTACCGGACACGGATTGGTTCCCGACGAAGTCGGAGCGGCTTGGGCGGGCTCGCCCTCCGTTCGCACCGGGCATCAGGCCAGGGCGTACTCCGACTCGACCAGCTCGGGTGGGCGCGGCCGGCCGAACACGTACCCCTGACCGTGATCGCAGCCGATCTCGCGCAACCGTGCCAACTGCAGCGGAGTCTCGACCCCTTCCGCCACCACCAGCAGCCCGAGTGAATGGCCGAGCTTGACGACGGCCTCGACGATGGTGGTGTCTTCAGGGTCGATGCCGAGCCCGCTGACGAAGGATCGATCGACCTTGATCGCCTCGACCGGGAAGCGCTTGAGGTAGGTGAGTGACGAGTATCCGGTGCCGAAGTCGTCGACAGCCAGATGCAGGCCAAGGCTGCGCAACTCGCGTAGCGCCACGGTGGCGGCCTTGACATCGCTCATCAACGCCGACTCGGTGATCTCCAACCACAGTGCATCGGCGGTCAGCCCGCTCTCCGCCAACGCCTCGGCAACGATGCCTTGGAAGTTGGAGCTCATCAGCTGACGGCCGCTGACGTTGACGGAAACGGTGAGGTTGGCAAAGCGCGGCAGTCGGCTGCGCCATTGCCCGAGTTGAGACAGCGATGATCGCAGAACTACTGCACCGACCTCGCCGATCAACCCGGTCTCTTCGGCCATGGGCAGGAACTGGTCGGGCCCGAGCAGACCCCGGTCGGGGTGGCGCCAACGAGCAAGCACCTCGAACCCGATGAGGTGGCCGGAATCGAGCTGCACTATCGGCTGGTAGTACGGCACGATCTCGTTACGCTCCAGACCCCGACGCAATTCGTTGTTGGTTCGGAGGTTCAATACCGTGGCGTCGTGCGTGCCCGGTGAGAACACCTCGACGCAATCTCGACCGCGGGCCTTGGCGCGATACATGGCCGCATCGGCATCGCGGAGCAACTCGGTTGTCGACACGCCGGGGCGATCGGCGATCGCGATACCGATGCTCGCAGTGACGAACAGTTCGGCGCCGTCGACCAACATCGGCTGGGCAATCTCGGCGCGCAACCTCTCGGCAATCTCGACCGGAGACACCGTGGCGCCGATGTCGCACAACATGACGATGAACTCGTCGCCGCCGAACCGGCTGAGCATGTCGCGGTCGCGCACGACGGCCCGCAGCCGTTCACTTATTCCGCGCAGCAACTCGTCACCGACCCCGTGCCCGAGGCTGTCGTTGATGACCTTGAAGTTGTCGAGGTCGATGAACATCACAGCCACTGCGCCAGGCTCGCTGGTCTCGAGGAAACGAGCGAGTTGATCGAGGAAGCGGAAGCGGTTCGGCAGGCGGGTCAACTGGTCGTGGGTCGCCGCCCATTCGAGCCGCTCATCAGTGTGGCGCTGCTCGGTGATGTCTTCGATGTGGGTGATCGCCAGGCTGCTTCCGGCGCCGTCGTCCATCACCGACACCCAGGTTCTGGCCCACATCACGCTCTGATCGCTGCGGATGTAGCGCCGCTCCATGTGGTAGGAATCAGCAGCGACGCCGACCGTGTGCGTCTCGCCACGCTGCCAGTCTTCGAGGTGGGTGATGGCCTGCATCGCGCGACCGATCAGCTCGGCACGCTTGTATCCGAGCATCATCGCCAGCGATTCGTTGACGTCGATCAACACGCCGGTCTCGGCGCTCGACAGCGCCATCCCGGTCGGCGCACCATGGAACGCCAGCCGGAAGCGCTCCTGGGCGAGGTCGAGATCGTGCGCTTCGCGCAGACGATTGGTGATATCGCGCAACGTGACCACCACGCGCTCGGGATCACGCAACGGAACATGCACGGCGGCTTCGAGGAGGACCTCGTCGCCGTTCGGATGATCGAACGGGAAAACCGGGCTGGTAACGCTCTCCCCTCTGCGCAGCTTGGCCCAGACCTCGAGCAACCTCGGCCGATCGGTGGGGCGGAGCAACGAGGTGAACGTCTTGTACAGGACCTCGCCATGGGATCGGCCGGTGATCTCGAGGGCCAGGGCGTTGGCCTCGACGATGCGCCCTTCGCCGTCGAGCACGACTACCGAATCGGGGAGGTCGTCGAGCAGAGCACGCAGCTCCGCCTCGGTGTGACGCAGGTTGGTGATGTTGTCGCGCAGCCGATCCGACAGCGTCGAGGAGTGGTACCAGATGGCCAGCTGCTCGGCGATGATCAGCAACCCCGACAGCACACCGATGACGATCGTGACGGTGGTCGCGTCGTGGTCGCGGATCATGTAGCGCCACGCCGCCAGCCAGATTCCAGCCATCGCGGTCACATGCACGACCAGCAACCGCGACAGTGCCGGTCGGGTGTAACGGACCGTGCCCCCACCGGGCATTCCGGCAGTCATGCCGATGACGGCGAACCCCAACGCCCAGCCGGGGAACGACACGGCGTAGGAGATGTTCGAGGTCGAGCCGAGCGTCGCCGAATAGGCGATGTCGGCGACGCTCAACAACAACGCGCTGACCAGCAACCCGACCCGGGCCGGGGAGCGGCCGATCAGCAACAGCAGGCCGAGCATCGATGCCAGCACGATGTCGGTGAGTGGGTACAGCAGCATCGCCAGTTGGGCCAGCAGCGAGAACCGCGCCGGATCACCGACGCCGGGACGGATGATCAACTCCCAGGCGGCGAAGCTCAAGGCGACGGCCAGCACCATCGAGTCGACCATGAACACGATGCGAGCCGAACGTTCGAGCGGCCGAGTGTGTACCACGAGGGCGCTGATCGCCGCGACCGGCCACAGCAAGAAGCCGACATCGGCGATTGATGGCCAGGTGGTGGAATCGAACAACATGGTCTGGACGATCCACAGCAACTGGCCGACCGCCCAGCCGATGGCACCAAGACCGATCAGAAGCCATTCAAGGCGTCGATCGACTCGATACCGCCCCAACATCAACACCCCGCTCCAGGCGGCGACGAGCAACAGGACGCCACTGGAAGCGTCCCCCCACGACTCGACGTGAAAGCCATGAGTACTGATCTCGACGACTGCCGTCACCAAAATCAGCGCCAACCCGATGAGCCCGAACCTGATACCCGCCGCGCGCGATGGCGTGCACCAGACATCAAGCTGCCGTGGCACATCCACGGCGCTGATCGTATCAGTGGCCCCCGTATTCGGCCCGCCACTGGTCGAGCCGCCGGCGAATCTCGGCGTCGCCGATCATGCCCTCGTCGAGTCGAATCTCCAGCAAAAAAGCCAAGGCCTTGCCGATGAGTGGTCCGGGGCCGACACCCATGTGCGCCATCACCTGCGTGCCATCGAGCTCCGGTCGGATGGAAGCCAGTTCTTCGCGTTCGGCGAGTGCGTCGATCCGCGCTTCTAGGTCGTCCATCCGCTTCGCCAGCATCGCCGCCTTGCGCTCGTCGCGCGTCGTGCAATCGCAGCGCGTCAGCACGTTCAGCTCCGCCAGCAGCGGACCGGCGTCGCGCACGTAGCGTCGCACGGCGCTGTCGGTCCAGCCCATCTGGTAAGTGTGAAACCGCAGATGCAGAGCGACGAGGTCGGTGATGGCGTCGATGTCGTCGTTCGAGTAGCGAAGCGCGGCAAGGCGCTTGCGCGTCATCCGCGCTCCGACCGCGTCGTGATGGTGAAACGTCACACCCTTTCCGCTCTGGTAGCCGCGGGTCCGCGGTTTGCCGACGTCGTGGAACAAGGCGGCGAGGCGAGTGCGCCGAAAATCAAAATCCGAAGGCGCGTCTGGGCGGACGTTCTCGACGACGGCCAGGGTGTGCGTCAAGACGTCTTTGTGGCGATGAATCGGGTCCTGTTCGAGACGCAAGGCCGGAAGCTCCGGCAAGAACTCGTCGGCGAGACCGGTCTCGATCACGAACCACAACCCGGCGCTCGGATGCGCCACGGTGATCAGCTTGTCGAGTTCGTCGCGAATCCGTTCCGCCGAGACGATCTCCAAGCGGCCGTGCATCGAGGTCACCGCCGCAGTCAGCTCGGCGACAGGCTGCAGCTGATAGCGAGCGATGAACCGCGCCGCACGCAGCATGCGCAATGGATCGTCGCTGAACGACACCTCTGGTGAAAGCGGGGTGCGCAGCATGCGCGTGACCAAGTCGACGGCGCCGCCGAATGGGTCGACGAGTTTCGGTGTCGACGCGGTCAGCTCGAGTGCCATCGCGTTGATCGTGAAATCACGACGCGAAAGATCGGCCTCGATCTCGTCGGCGAACTCGACGTGTGGCTTGCGAGAGTCGTCGCTGTACGCCTCGGCGCGGTGGGTGGTGATCTCGTAGGTGCGGCCGTCCTTCTTGGCCCCGATGGTGCCGAAGCGCTCGCCTTGCGTCCAGATGGAGTCGGCCCAACCGACCAGGCATGCCTTGATCTCGTCCGGGCGCGCCGACGTGGTGGCGTCGAAGTCGCGGTCGTCGCGGTCGTCGGCGATCAGTAGATGTCGTACCGTGCCTCCGACCAGGTACAGACGATGGCCGCGGCTGGCGAAGCGCTCGGTGAGGGGAGAGAGCTCGTCGAGGACCGGGCGAAAACGGTCCGGAATCACAACCAGCCCTGCTGCCGCCAGTGGCGGGCCACAGCATCGACGGCGCCAGAGCCGGGGCCTGCCGATGTCGGGCCCTCCACGTCACCGGCTGATCTGCCCGCTGGGCGAACGGCGGGCCCCCGCAACCCGGCGAGCTGGCGCATCACCTCGGCCGAGCAGTTCGTCAACGCGCCGAGGTCGTAGCCGCCTTCGAGCATCACCAGCCGCCGACCGGTAGGCACCAACGACAGGACGCGACCGGTCAGCGGACCGTAGTCGCCGGCTGCCAGGCCCATGTCGGTCAGTGGATCGTCACGATGGGCGTCGAAGCCGGCCGAGACGATCACCCACGTCGGCGCGAAGCGCTCGGCGATCGGAGCAACGATCTCGTCGAATGCCCGCAGGTAGACATCGCCGGTCGTACCCGCCGGTAGCGGAATGTTGAGGGTCGTGCCGGCGCCGGCCCCGTTGCCGGTCTCGTCGACGTCGCCGGAACCGGGATACAACGGCCACTGGTGGTAGCTGACGAACAACACCCGCGGGTCGTCGTAGAACACCTCCTGAGTGCCGTTGCCGTGGTGGGCGTCGTAGTCGAAGACAAGCACCCGTTCGTCCTGGTCGGCCAGCGAGGCGGCGACGACGGCAACATTGGAGATCATGCAGAATCCCATCGACTCGGTTGCGGACGCATGATGGCCAGGCGGCCGCACCGCACAGAATGCCGAATCGCCACGGCCCTGGCGCAGCGCCTCGACCGCGGTCAGGCCGGCGCCGGCAGCCAGGCTGGCGGCGCGGTAACTCCCCGAACTGGCGTAGGTGTCGGGGTCGAGATGTCCCCCGCCGCCGGCGCATATCGTCTCCATCCGATCCAGATACCAAGTGGGATGTACTCGCTCGAGGTCGGCTCGCTCGGCGGTCTTTGGCTCGAGCGCCACAACGGAATCGGTGAGGTCAGCGCGGCGCACACCTTCGAGCACCGCATCGAGACGCTGCGGGCACTCCGGGTGGCGCGGCCCGGCAAGATGTTCGAGGTACGCCGAGTGGGTGGCGAACAGCACGGTCACGCCGCTCGACGCTACCTCCCGAGAGCCAACTCGGAGCTACCGTTTGCCTCGTGAAGCCAGCGATGCAATCCGTGACCAGCGCACCGCTGATCCTTCGCTCCGGAGCTGTCGTCGCTCGCGTTCGGCCGTGGGCGTTCGAACCCAACGTCGCCCATCTCGTGCTCTACAACCACACACGGCTGCCGACGCCATCCGACATCATCGGGTGGATCAGCGACCTGCGCATCGCCGCGTTCGACACGATCCGCACCGGCGCTTTGGGCGCGCAGGCCGGCGCCCGGTTCGAACGCCTCGGATTCGAGGCCATTCAGAGTCTGGTGCTCCTGGAACACACCGCGATCGACTCGGTGGCCTCCACACCGGGGGGTGCGGTTCGTCTGGCCATCGACGACGACGGCGAGGCGAGCCGCGTCGATGTTGCCGCCTTCGGCCCTGGATGGTGTATCGATCGGGTCGGTATCGGCGACGTGCGCTCGGCGACGTCTCGCCACCGGGCTCGCGCCGTGCGGGTCGACAAGGCGATCGTCGCCTACGCCATCTCCGGCCGTGACGGCAGGAACGGGTACATCCAACGATTGGCCGTTCACCCCGACCATCAACACCAGGGTCACGGGATTGCGCTCGTCGGCGACTCGTTGCGGTGGATGGCACGATGGCGAGTCCAGCGCGCCTTGGTCAACACCCACATCGGCAATGACGCCGCCCTGACTCTCTACCATCGCCTCGGCTTCACCGATCTCGGCGACCGACTCCACGTCTACGAACGGCGGATCGAGTGACTCCACGCCGGGGTCTGCCGACCCTGCTCGCATTGATCAGCACATCGTTCATCACCCTGCTGCACCCCGCACCTGTCGGGGCTGCACAGGGTGACTTGCAGCTGATAGCTCAAAACTTCAACGTCGCCGCTGTCGGTTTGTTGTCGACCACCGTCGCCCTGCCGCCGAACCTCGCCGGCGCGGACCTGTCGACCGCCGCCATCGTCGTCACCGCATACCAGCGCGTCGACAAACGAGAATCGCTCGTCGCGATCATCAGCGGCACCCTGTCACGTCCGGGTGACACCGTTACGATCTCACCGGTCTGTTGCGCCGGTCCACAGCCGGGTCAAGTCACCTTCGCGATCCCGACGGAAACCACGAACGTGAGGCCCGATGCCCTGAGCATTCTTCGTACCGGGCTCTATCCGGTGACCGTTGCCGTGCAGCGCGACGGCAGGGTGCTGTCGAAGATGTTGACGTTTCTCAACCGGTTGCCGGCTGAGGGCGACAGGGTTGCCACGGTCGACCCGATCTCGGTGGCATTGGCGATCGGCACGCACAGCACCATCAAACTCGACAGCAAAGCGACAACCAGCCTCGACCCGTCTGCTGTCGAGGAAATGACCGCGCTGGCCGACGCCCTCGACGCATCCAAGATGCCTGCGACCGTGCGGCTCGGCCCTGCGGTGTTGAGCGGCATCCAGCAACTCGACCCGGCATTGTTCGCGCGGCTGATCACCTCTCTCCAACTCCATCAGGTCATCGCCGAGCCGCAATGGCCAATCGACCCATCAGCGGCCGCTGCGGCAGGACAGGACTCGCTCTACGCGTCGTGGCTGCGCGACGGTCAAGATCGCCTCGCCGGCCTCGGTCTCGGCCCGGCCATCATCAGCAGGTCGACGATCTTCGTCGACCAATCGATCGGTGCAGAGGGCGCCGCGTTGCGCCGCAACCTCGGCGCGGGACTGATGGTCATGACACCACGCCTCTACGACGACCTCGACGGCACCATCGGCGCCTTCAGCGACTTCACCGGCGAGCTGATCTCGGCTGAGCTGCCCAACGAAACTGCCTTCGATCTCGCCGTCGTCGACCACACGATCTCCGAACTTCTCGTTCATCCGCTGCCAACGCCGGAGGAGACCAGGATCTATGCCGTCGCCCATCTCCTGGCGTTACGACAAGGCATCGACACGTCCGGCGAAAGCCCGCAGCGCCACGCCGTAGTCATCGCCACACCTGATCTCGGCGTCCCCGATCCCGGCTTGATCGGCTCGATGACGGCGTTGATCACCGAGACTCCAGGGCTCGCCGTAGCAACGCTCGACGACGTGTCGCTGCTCACCGACCGCCTGCTCGTCAACGGAGAGGAACGGCCGGTCACGCTGTCCCCCGCCAACGGCGAAGCCCTGAAGAAACGGATCTTCATGAAGGCGGATGTGAACAACGACATCGACAGCGTCGCATCGATGCTTCCCGACGACAGCGAGCGCCCGAAAGCGTGGCGTGACCTCGCCGGCCTGCTGCCGACAACCGCTCTCGACGACACCGATGCCGAGTCGATCGTCACAGATATCCGCGCCGAGCTTGCTGAGATCCGAGGCGCCGTGCAGATACCCGCCGCGTACACCATCAACCTGCCCGGAAGGCGCAGCACCGTTCGTGTTCTCCTCGTCAACAACTCCGATGTTCCGCTGAGAATCAAGGTCCAGTTGACATCGCCCTCCGGCAAGCTGGTCTTCGCCAACGATCCGCTGCCGGTGGTGCTCGAGCCGGGTGTAGCCACCGAACTGCCGATCGATGTCGAGGCTCGTTCGAACGGAACGTCGGGAGTGTCACTCGACGTCTTCACACCGAATGATGTGCGCCTGGCACCGACGGTTCCATTGAAGTTCCAGGTCAACGCGCTCGGCGTCGGCAACGTGCTGACCGCTGGGTTATTCGGCCTGGTGCTGCTGTGGTGGCTGCAGCTCGTGCGTTCGACCCGGCGAAAGCGCCGTCAGCTTCCGCCAGCTACCCTGCCTGCCTCGTGAGTACTAATCGCGTCCGCATCGTCACCGACTCGGCCTGCGACCTCCCCCAATCCGTAGCCGACGAATTGGGCATCGAGATCGTCCCGCTGATCATCCGCATCGACGGCAACGAGTATGTCGACCGCCGCGACCTCACCGTCGCCGAGTTCTGGGCGAAGTGCGCGGCATCGTCGACGCTGCCGGCGACAGCGGCTCCTGCACCCGGGCAGTTCGAGCAGACATACCGCCAACTCGCAGCCGACGGTGCCAGCAGTGTGGTCACCATCTCGTTGAGTGGCGCCCTGTCGGCCACCATGCAGTCGGCCGAACTAGCGGCGCGGTCGGTCGCCGATCTGATTTCGGTGACGGTCATCGACAGTCGATCGGTCACGCTGGGGCTCGGTGCCATCGTCGCCTCCTGCGCTCGGCTGGCGGTGGGTGGTGCAACACACGACGAGGTTGTCTCGCATGCCGTTGATCTTGCCGGGCGCACTCGGGTGTGGGGCGCACTCGACACCCTCGACAATCTGAAGAAGGGTGGGCGCATCGGCGGTGCCAAGGCGTTGTTGGCCTCGGCGCTGGCGATCAAGCCGATCATCGAGGTCCGCGACGGCAAGGTCGAGCAGGGCGGTAAGCAGCGTACGCGGAGCAAGGCCCTGGCATTTCTGGTCGAGAAGGTGGCCGCCGTCGAGGGCCTCGACAGCCTCTTCGTGCTCCACGCCGATTGCCCCGATGTCGACCAGTTCGTCGAGATGTTGCGCCCGCACGTCGAGGGTGAGATCGTGGTCGGCGACATCGGGCCGGTTGTCGGCTCGCATGCCGGGCGAGGCACCATCGGGGTCGCCTTCTTCGCTACTCACTAAAATTCTGGCCATTGAACCGCAGGGCGCCCATTGCCCGGTTTCCCAGGCCGTGCGCCACTAGCGTTCGAGGTCGGAAATGACAGCAACGATTCCTGGCGCGCCCAGCCCTCCACCCATCTCCGCGACCATACTCGCCCAGCGTTACCAGCTGGTTCGTCGCCTCGCGCAAGGAGGCATGGCGGAAGTCTGGTTGGCAACCGATTTGGCTCTGACGCGACAGGTCGCCATCAAGCTGCTGAAGCCGGCACTGGCCGCCGATCTGGTGGTCGCTGAGCGCTTTCGTCGCGAGGCGATCGCTGTAGCTCAGCTGAGCCATCCGAACATTGTCGCCGTGTACGACGCAATCGAAGACACCAGCGGCAGCAGCCGTCGCCTCGCCGTCGTCATGCAACTTGTCAACGGCAAGAGCCTGCGCCAACTACTCGACGAGCAGCGTCGGCTCAGTCCAGACCTGACGATACACATCGGCTCGTGTATCGCCGCCGCGCTCGATGCCGCGCACCGCTCCGGGCTGGTGCACCGCGACGTCAAGCCGGGCAACATCCTGATCACACCCGACGGACGCGTACTGCTCACCGACTTCGGTATCGCCAAAGGCCTCGGGTCCACCGGCGACGACCTCACCAGCCTCAACGTGATGATGGGTACGGCCAAATACCTGTCTCCCGAACAGGTCCGCGGCAAGAAGCTCGACGGTCGAGCCGATCTCTATTCACTGGGTCTGGTGCTATACGAGTGTCTTGCCGGGCGAGTGCCGTTCCTCGGCGAGACCGACACCGACACCGCGCTGGCGCGGCTGAATCGCGACCCAACAGATCTTGCTCGACTGCGTTCAACACTGCCATACGGTCTCGCCGAACTGGTCCATCGCCTGCTGGCCCGTCGACCGATGGATCGTTTCGCCAGCGGCGCTGAAGTTCGCGCAGCCCTCACCAAGATCGCCAACAGGCCACCCGACCCGAATCCTCCCGCGGCCGAATCCACCCGCCGACCAACGGCCGAGAACTCGGTGGCTGCTGGGTCGCTGCCGAGCGCGGTCGGTGGGTACCGGCCGGTGCAGCGCAGTGGCCGGCCGGTCGGCCCGACGCAGCACGCCGACCGTACGCCGACCAGCACGACCCGGCCGCGTCAGCAACCGAATCGAACGTTCGAGCAGCGCCGTGGGCCGTCGATTGTCCTTGTCGGTGGCCTGTTGGCTGCGGCGCTCGTGCTGGCCGGGCTGTTGTGGACAACGCTCCACGACAGCACGCCCGACAGCGGGTTCGCGGCTCCGCCGTCGGTGGTTCCCGTCACTACGAGCCCCGCGGCGATCGCCCCGTCGTCGAAGATCGTCAAGGTCACGACATACGACCCCGAGGGCGACGACGGCCAGGAGAACGACGATCTGGTGTCGAGGACCATCGACGGAGACCCAGTCACGATCTGGTCGACACTGTGCTACGGATCGAAGTCGCTCGGTGGCAAGAATGGCGTGGGCGTCGTGGCTGACCTCGGCGGGGCGGCAACGGGAACGTTCACCGTGTTCATCGCCAGCGCCCCGTACCAGATCCAAGTCCTCATCGCGCCCGACGGGGCGATCCCCGGGCAGATCGCCGACTGGGGGTCACCTCTGAAGCGGGCAGTCGGTGCCGAGGCCGAGGCGGTCACCGTGGCGTTCAGCAAACCGACCCGCTACGTGCTGGTGATGTTCAAAGAGTTGGCCAAGGCCTCCGAGTGCACCAAGAACCCGTACCGCGGCGACATCGCCGAGATGAACTTCGTCGCCAACTGACGCCGGTCCGCAATGCGGTCGCGCGGATAGCCGGGGTGCCGGTCGCCGCCCTGCCGCGGCGGTAGTCTCGCCGCCATCGCAACACAGCTCGCCGACCACGAGCTGGTGACTGCAGCCCAGGGGGGAGACCGTGGGGCACTCGACCAGCTGCTGCGTCGTCACTACGACCGCGTCCATGCGGTGTGCCGGCGGATCACCGGCCACGACGCCGACGCCGCCGACGCGGCGCAGGAAGCGATGATCGCGATGGTGCGCAACCTCAACCGATTCGACGGACGCTCGTCGTTCGGCACATGGGCGTACCGCATCGCCACCAATGCCAGCCTCGACGAACTCCGCCGACGTAAGCGCCGCGCCGCACACTCCATCGACGACGACGAACATGGTCACGCCGACCTCGCTGATCCCGACAGCGGTCGGCCCGTCGAGGCAATCGGCGATCGCCTGGCTCTCGAGGCTGCCCTCCGCGCTCTCAGCGACGAATACCGCCTGCCGGTGGTGCTGCGCGATGTGGCTGACCTCGATTATGCCGAGATCGCGGCCGTGCTCGACATTCCCGTCGGCACGGTCAAGAGCAGGATCGCCAGAGGACGAGCGGCGCTGGCCAAAGCCCTTGCACCCGAGACGGGGAACCAACCAACCGATCCAGAACGTCCAAGTAGAGCACCATGAACGACGACCAACTGCCGATGAGCGCCGAGACGGCCAGTGCCTATCTCGACGGCGAACTCGATGCGACTGACCGCGCCGCCGCAGCCGCCGATCCCGACACGATGGCGATGGTCGACACGTTCGCTCAGGTCCGCGCCCAACTCAGTCGCGTCGTGCCGGTGGTCGACAGCACCCGAACGGCGGCGATGGCAGCGGCATTGTCGGAATTCGACGCCATTCATGCAGCAGCGACATCGCCGACTCCGGTGGCTCCGGCGATCGTGACGTCATTGCTCTCGCATCGTCGAATGCGCGCCTACCGCCTGCTCACCGGGGTCGCTGCGGCGGCGGTCATCGCAGTCGTCGGCATCGCCGCGCTCAACTCGTCGGGCCGCGACAGCAGATTTTCATCCGTTGCCGACAAGGCTCCCGCGGCAACCGCCGCAGCGGCACGGCTGCCGGCACTGGAAGCGCTCGATACGGCTGCTGCAACCGAAGCCGCTGCGGGAAGTACCGAGATCTTCGCCGCGACCGCCGACAGTGCGGGCCTCGAACTGCCAGCGATCGAAAGCGCCACAGCGCTCGCCGAGTACGCCGCCGGCATCGAGGTCGGGCGTAGCACGGCGGCGCCGGCCGAGTCCCCACCATCGTCGCATGCCGCCGCACAGCAATCGCCGAGCCCTGCCTACCCGCTGCCGGCATGCCTCGCATCCAATCAACTCGTGCTCGGCACAATCATCTACCAGGGCGTCCCGGCCTTCGCCGTTCGCGACACGATCGACGACACGGTACGGGCCATCGACGTTGTCGACTGCCGGGTGCTCGTCTCCGTCGACCCGTGACCGTCGGCCCGTCCGACGACGCGCCGCTCCGCTGTAGGCTAAACACCATGCCGGGTAATCCATTTACCGATCCCAACTGGGCTCCAGATCTCGCCGACACCATCGATCGCTATGTCGGCAAGGTGCGCACGACGGTCACTGACCGGGCCGTGTACGCGGTGCGCGCCGTGGTGTTCGGGATCGTCATCGCGATCGCCGCTCCGGTCACGTTGGCGCTGCTGCTGATATTGGGAACCAAGCTCTTGGAGCGTGTCATCGGCATCGGCCTCGACCATGATTCGTCGATCTGGGTGTCGTACATGGTCATCGGTGGGTTGCTCGTGACCTCGGGATTCGCAATGATGCGCAAGCGGTTCGGAAACGACCAGGCATGAGCCACCATCACGTCATCATCATCGGGTCCGGTCCGGCCGGGCTGACCGCGGCGATCTATGCGGCCCGGGCCAACCTCCATCCATTGGTCATCGAGGGCGAGCCTTCGAGTTCGTCCGATCAGCCCGGTGGGCAACTGATGCTCACAACCGACGTCGAGAACTATCCCGGCTTCCCCGTTGGCGTCATGGGCCCGGATCTGATGCTGAAGTTCCGCGAGCAGGCCGTGCGTTTCGGCGCCAAGTTCCTCACCGAGAAGGTCACCGCTGTCGATTTCAGCGAGCGACCGTTCAAGCTCAGCGTCCGCGATCGTCAGTTCACAGCCGATGCCGTAATCGTCTCGACGGGTGCGCAGAGCCTGATGCTGGGACTCGAGGCCGAGTCGAGGTTGTTGGGCTATGGCCTGTCGACGTGCGCGACCTGCGATGGCTTCTTCTTCGGCGGTCAACAGATCGCCGTGGTCGGCGGGGGCGACAGCGCCGTCGAGGAAGCCGTCTTCCTGACCAAGTTCGCCTCGAAGGTCATCATGATCCATCGTCGCGACACCTTGCGAGCCTCGAAGATCATGCAGGACCGGGCACTCAGCAACCCGAAGATCGAGATCCTGTGGAATACCGTCGTCGACGACCTGGTCGGCGAGTCGAAGTTGGAGGGTGCCCTGGTGCGCAATCTCGTGACCGGCGAGGTCTCAACGTTGCCCGTCACTGGGATGTTCGTCGCCATCGGGCACCGACCCAACACTGACCTCTTCAAAGGCCTCCTCGACATGGAGGACAGCGGCTACCTGATCACCCAGCCAGGCACGTCGTACACCAACGTCCCAGGTGTCTTCGCCTGCGGCGACGTGCAAGATCACACCTACCGCCAGGCGATCACTGCTGCCGGTTCCGGCTGCATGGCGGCGATCGATTGCGAACGGTGGCTCGAGTCCGGCGGCTGATTGCTAGTGCCGACCGTCACCGGCAGCAGGGGAATTCATGTCGCAGCGCTGCCGTTCAGTGCAGATAGCATCACGCTTCCAATCGAAAGGACCCGCCATGACCACTGGCATCGTCACCCTTACCACCTCCACGTTCGACGAAACCGTGGGAGCGGCCGGCAAGCCAGTCATTGTTGATTTCTGGGCCGAGTGGTGTGGTCCGTGCAAAATGATCGCTCCGATCCTCGGCGAAATCGCCGCCGAACAGGGCGACAACCTGACCATCGCCAAGCTCAACGTCGACGAGAATCCAGAAATCGCCATGCGTTACAACGTGATGAGCATTCCCACGTTGTTGATCTTCAACGGCGGCGAGGTACGCAAGCGTCTCGTTGGTGCCAAAGGCAAGGGTCAATTGCTTCAGGAGCTCGACGAATTTCTGCCTACTTCCCGCTGACACCCGGTCAGCGCGGCGAGGCCATTCGCGATCTCCAGCGCCGCCTCGGTGCCGCCGGGTTCCCACCCGCCGCCGGCGCCGAGGCGGCGGCGTTTTGCCGTGCTACCGAAGAGGCCGTGCGCGCCTTTCAGACCGGTCGTGGCCTGCGCTGCGACGGCCGCTGCGACGAGCAGACCTGGACCGCCCTTGTCGAGGCCAGCTGGACCCTGGGTGACCGGATGCTGTATCTGACGTCTCCGAACCTGCGCGGCGACGACGTCGCCGAACTGCAATCCCGACTCGGCCGACTTGGCTTCGACTGCGGGCGAGTCGATGGCATCCTCGGTCCCAGCACGGGCCGAGCGTTGGAGGAATTTCAGTCGAACTGCGGTACAGCGGCTGACGGCGTTTGCGGTCCCGACACGGTGCGCTCCTTGACGATCATGAGTTCGCAAACCGGAGCCGGTCCTGGGATCGCCGCGGTGCGTGAGCGCGACCGATTGCGCACCGGTCTCGGTTCGGTCGCCGAGTGTCGCCTCGTTGTCGGGCAATACGGCGGGCTAAGCGCCCTGACCAGGACCCTTTCTCGCGAATTCAGGCTTCGCGGGGCCACCGTGATGTCACTCGACGAGCCCGACGCCGTGGCCCAGGCGACAGCCGCAAATCACTTCGCCGCCGATGCCTATCTCGGCTTCGAGAGCCACACCGAGCCGGCTGCAACAGTGCAGTTCTACAGGGTGCCAACGTTCGAGTCGGCAGGGGGACGGGCGCTGGCTGAGCTAATCGCCGACCGGCTATGTCACCTCGAAGGTATGGTGCCCGAAGTGCGCGGCATGCGTCTCGAGATGCTGCGCGAGACGCGCATGCCTGCTGTGCAATGCATCTTCGGCCCCGTCAGATTGGCCATCGATGCTGGTCCGATCATTGCTGTGGCCATCATCGGCGCTGTCGAACAATGGGTCTCACGATCTAGCTGAGAGTTTATCCACAGCCTTTTCCACTAGGTGTGTGCAACCCTCAACTTGACATTTTGATGACAATTCCCACTTTACGCAGTAAGATCACTACTTTACGTGCCAACTTAGGCAATCGAGTCCGGTGGGTTGGTCATCACGTGATAGATCCGCTCGAGGTCCTCGAGATCGGCAAAGTCGATTACGACCTTGCCCCGTTTGGAACCCATCGTGACACCGACTCGGGTCTGCAGGTGCTCGGCCAGCAGCTCCTCCAACTCGAGCAGACCGGGGGCGCGCAATCTGGTGGCGGGTGTCAAACCGGCCCCATCGGCGACTCTGGTCGGTAGCCGCGTCACCGTCGATGTCGACTCTCCTCGTTCGCGGATCACCTCCTCGAGAATTCTGACCGACCAGTTCTCGGCGACTGCCTGGCGAGCAAGTTGCTCCTGCAGGGTCCGATCGGGGGTGCCGAGCAACGCTCGGGCATGCCCAGCCGACAGGCGGCCGTCGGCGAGCAGGTGCTGAATCCCGGGCGGCAACGACATCAATCTCAACGTGTTCGTCACGGCCGACCGGCTCTTGCCAACCCGGTTGGCCACTTGCTCGTGGGTGAGCTCGAAATCCTCGACGAGCTGTTGATAAGCCGCTGCCTCTTCCAACGGTGTGAGATCTTGACGATGAAGGTTTTCGACGAGAGCCCGTTCCACCAAGCCGAGGTCGTCGGTGTTGCGGACGATGGCTGGTATAACAGCAAGCCCGGCGCGGCGGGCGGCGCGCCAACGCCGCTCGCCGGCGACGAGCTCGTAAGCGCTATCTCCAACCGGCCTGACCAACACCGGCTGGAGTACACCGATCTGACGGATCGACACGGCCAGTTCCGACATCGACTCCTCGTCGAAATGAACTCGTGGCTGATGCTGATTCGGCATGATGCTGTCGATCGGCAAATCGACCAGGCGAGGGGAATCACCGTCGACGGTGCCGACCTCCGCCGGAATCAGAGCGCCGAGGCCTTTACCCAGGCCGCCGAGTCGAGCCATGACTGACCTCCTTTGCAATACTGCGATATGCCGAGGCGCCCCGCGATGTCGAATCGAACGTAATTATCGGCTGCCCGAACGACGGGGCCTCCGACAAGCGAACGGTGCGCGGTACAACAGTCCGGCAGACCTTGTCGCCGAAATGCTGCCGAACCTCCTGTACGACTTGGTCGGCCAACTTGGTGCGCGCGTCGTACATCACGCACACAATCGTGGTGACCTCCAGAGTCGGGTTGAGATTGCGCCTGACGAGATCAACATTGCGCAGTAGTTGCCCGAGTCCCTCTAACGCGTAGTACTCGCACTGGATCGGCACGAGCACCTCGTCGGCGGCGTTGAGGCCGTTCACGGTCAGCAGGCCGAGCGAGGGTGGGCAGTCGATGAGAACGAAGTCGTAATCATCGAGCACGGCGTGGACCGCTCGCCGAAGACGGTTCTCTCGGCTGAAGGCCGGCACCAGTTCGATCTCGGCACCGGCAAGGTCGAGGCTGGCCGGGGCGACGAAGAGATTCTTGACCGACGACGGTTCGATGCAGTTCTCCAGCGGAACGTCGTGCATGATCACGTGGTACATCGACGTCTCCAATCCGCGGTTGTCGATACCCAATCCGGTCGATGCGTTTCCCTGTGGGTCGAGGTCGATGATCAAGGTACGAAAGCCGAGTTCGGCGAGGCAGGCACCGAGATTGACGGCGGTCGTTGTCTTGCCGACGCCCCCTTTTTGGTTGGCGACGGCGATCACCCGCGGCAGTGGCCGACCTTCGGCGGATTCGGTGGGTTCGGTTGCGGTCATCAAGGAAGAACTCCTGTCGCGCGGGTCTACGTATGATCGACGGCACCGCATGGTAGCGGAGAGTGTCGCCCGACAGGGGGATGCTCGCCTGGTGAATGTTTCACGTGAAACGTCGTCGGCGTTGAACGGTCCCGCGCCGTTGGTGTTTCACGTGAAACCGACTGGGTCCCCTAGCGACTCAGCCGACGAATGCCCTCGTGAACGCCCTGATCTCGAAGCGCCTGATATTGGCCGAGGACGCAAGCCCACAGCGCCGATCGGTCAACAGGCGGCTCACTGATGAGTGCGAGGCCGCCCGGGCCTAGCAGTCCGTCGATGAATCGAGCCGTGATGGCCAGGTCGCCGAAGCTACGCGCGGTCACCACATCGAACGCACCCTGGGCCTCGTCGCCCAGTTCACCGACGTCGACGTTGAGCACCGTCGTGCGCTCCCCGAGTCCCAAGGAACTGATCGCCCGTCGCAATAGGTCGGCTCGTGTGGCTCGGCGCTCGACCATTGTCACGGTTAGGTCGAGTCGCCGCCAGGCGACCACCAGGGCAGGCAAACCTCCCCCAGAACCAAGATCGACGACCGAGCGTCGCCCGGTCGGGATCAGATCGACAAATCGGTCGGCATGCGCAACGGCGTCAACCAATGATCGTTCGCCGATCGCGCCCCGCTCCTGGATGATCGCCAGGGCCGCAAGAAGGCGGCTGTCGTCAGCCATTGACCGGCGTGATCACCACACGCCGGTACGGGTCGTCACCCTCGGAGCGGGTGCTGATACCTGCGACCGTGCTCAACGCGTCGTGCACGACCTTGCGATCAGCGGCCGACATCGGCTCGAGCACACGGGCGACGCCAGACTGCTTGACCTCCTCGGCCATTTGCACGGCGAACCGATCAAGGGCCTCTTTGCGGCGCTGGCGATAGCCTCCGATGTCGACACGCAAACGAGTTTCGTGATCGCCGAGACGACGCTGCGAAGCGACCCGGGCCAGATCCTGGACGGCTTGCAGCGTGATACCGCGGGGGCCGACCAACAAGCCGAGGTTGTCACCGTGAACCCGGATCTCGAGGTCGTCGCCATCTTCGATCAGTTCGGTCGTGCCGGTGAAGGCAAAAGCCGCAACCAGTTCGTCGATGAACTTGCGGGCTTCGTCGCCGACTTGTCGTGCGCTCACGTCGTGCTGCTCCTTGGTTGGTTCCGGCATCGCTGCGTCGCTCGTTGCGGCCCGCTGACGTTGCCTGGCTGGCGGTTTGGTCGCCGCCTGCGCCCTTGGCTTGGCTGGCTTGGGCGGTGGTGGGGCGTCGCCGTCCGACTTGCCCCGTCGGCGCTCGCGGCGATCTGGTTTCTGCCGGGCCTGCGTGGGGCGGACGCGAGCACGCACCCGGGCCTCGCCTCGTAAACGCCCGAACAGTCCCGGCTTTGGCTCGGCCAACACCTCGAACTCGGCGTCATCGGCGGCAACTCCCAATCGATCCAAGGCGAGGTCTTTGGCCTCGTCGACCGTTCGTGCTGTGAATTCAACCCATTCCATGGTGGTGCCTACTTCTTCTTCGGACGCGAGGCGTTGGGCCGAGCCGACTTGCCGGTCGAGGCCGGACGGGTGCCGCCACCTGATGACGTCGGACGATTCTTCGGGGGAGTCACCCGCTTACTCACCGTCGGTTTGGTCTGCTGCTGCTTGTTGGTGGTCCGATTGGTGGCGGGCTGTTTGTCAGTGCTCGGCTTGGCAGCGCCGAGCTCGCGCTTGGCCTGGGCAAACAGGCCGCCACCGCCACCGTCTTTCTTGGCGATCTCGCGGGCCCGTTCGCCGGCCACCTGGGCTTGACGACCCAGTGAGTGCTCACCTTTGTAGAACTTGTGGGTGATGTAGTACTGCAGCCCGATCCGAAAGATCGCCTGGGCCATGTAGTAGATCACCAGACCGGTGAGGTAGAACACCAAGAAGACGGCGAACACAACCGGCAGATACTGCATCAATTTGGCTTGGGTCTCCGACATGTTCGGCGCTACCTGCGCTCGTGCAGCAACCATTTTCTGCTGCACGAAGTACAACACTCCGAGCGCCACGACGAGCATCGCGTAGATCAGGCCTTTGCCGAACGACTCGCCGATGACCTGCCATGGGCGCCTGGCCAGATCGAGGCCGAACGATAGCATCTCGTGCTCGCCGACGAGCGACAGGTACAACTCGGAACTCTTGGAGACGAACTTCGGTGTGAACCCACCGGGAGTGCCATCACCGCGGGTCAGTCCGGCCAGCACCTGGTACATGATGATGAACACCGGCATCTGCAACAGCAGCGGGAAGCACGAGGCCAACGGATTGACCTTGTGTTGCTGATACAGCTTCATCATCTCTTCGTTGAGCTTCTGGCGATCGCCGCGGTGCTCCTGCTGCAGCTTGCGCATTTCCGGCTGCAGCTTCTGCATCTCCAACATTCCCTTGGTGCTCTTCAACACCAGCGGAGCCGTGATGATCATGACCACCAGGGCGATCATCGAGATGGCGATGATGTAGTTGTGGGTGATGCTGTAGAACCAGGCCAATAGCGCTGCGGGCGGTTCAAAAAAGCCGGCGATCATGGAAGTCATCTCTTTCCTTCAGGTACAGGGTCATACCCGGACGGGCCGAACGGTCGGCAGCGGGCAAAGCGGCGCAGCGTCAGCCACAAACCGCGGGCGGTGCCGTGCACGTCGAGGGCCTCAAGCGCGTATGACGAACACGACGGTGTGAACCGACACGGTGACGGACGACCCTCAACCGCTCGTTGATAGCTGATGACCAGGGCAATCAGCCGCCCACGGAGTCCACGAGGCGTTCGAGATCGAACACCAGTTCGCTTCGGGATCTTCGTGCGGCGGCGGGTTGGGCGCCGATCAGATACAGCCCCGAGGGTAACGATCTGCCAGCCAACAAGGCCCGTAGCTGTCGGCGCAGACGATTGCGAGCGACTGCTGGTCCGATGGCGCGACCGATCGCGTAGGCCACCCTCGGTGGCGTTGCAGCAGGATCGGGAATATATGTACACCACAGCACTCCGGCCCGGGTTCGCCGGCCCTCGCGGGCCAGGCGCATGAACGCGCTGCGTTCCCGGATATGCCAGATCAAGCCGACAGGCTGTGCCGGCCCTTGGCGCGACGTGCCCTCAGCACGGCTCGCCCGGCACGGGTGCTCATACGATGGCGGAAGCCGTGCTTCTTGGCGCGGCGGCGATTGTTCGGTTGGTAGGTGCGCTTCACGCAACCCCTCCTCGGCTACGCACCCATGGTGCACAGCGCTGTCGATGACAAGTGAGAATCTGGAAAGGAACGCCGCAACTTCTCGGCTAGCCCGGCCAAACGCCAAGGCTAGGGCTGCGCGCGGGTGCATAGCAACAGAGAGGCCAATCAACGCCCGTGAGCAAAGCATTTCCGGTCGCAGATGTGCCGTTCCAGCGCCCACGCCGAGCCTGCTAGCGTGCCCCTTTCGGCCAAATTTGAATTGTCCACATCGTGTGGACAATTGTGTGGATATCGATTGGGGCCACGAATGGAGGCGCAGGTGACGGACCATGACCAGTTGTGGACAGCGGTCGCCCAACTGCTCCGGGCACAGGTCTCCGAGGCGGTGTGGTTCTCGACATTCCAAGACGTGACCGCACTCGACAGTGATCCGTCGATGCTGCGCGTTGGGGCCCCGAATGGTCATACACGCGACCGCATCTTGTCGAGATACCTGCCGCTCGTTCGCGACGCATTGGAGGAGATCGGCGCGGCCAACAGGCAGTTCGTCGTGGAAGTGCAAGTCGCCGACGCCGCCGCGCAGGAGTTCGTCGAACAGGTCCCCGACCCTGCGACCGAGCAAGCCAACACCAGCGGCAGGAGCGGATCGGCAATCCCGATCGCCAGCGGCGGAATGAACCCGCGCTACACATTCGAGGCGTTCGTCAAAGGGGCATCCAACCAGTTCGCCCTCGCCGCCGCGCTCCGTGTCGCGGAAACGCCGGGCCGTTCGTACAACCCGCTGTTCATCTACGGATCCGCCGGGCTCGGCAAGACTCATCTGCTGCACGCCATCGGCCATTACGTGCACAGTCACTACCAACACGACATTGTTCGCTACGTCAGCACCGAGACCTTCCTCAACGAATACGTCGACGGCATCCGCACCAACACCATCGCCAACTTCAAGCGTCGCTATCGCGACATCGACGTGCTGCTGATCGACGACATCCAGTTCATGGAGGGCAAAGAAGGCCTGCAGGAGGAGTTCTTCCACACCTTCAACTCTCTCCACGGAGCCAACAAACAGATCGTGATCTCCAGCGACCGAATGCCCGACGCCATCCCGACGCTCGAAGAGCGCTTGCGCGGCCGGTTCAAGTGGGGCCTGATCACCGACATCCAACCCCCTGATCTTGAAACACGCCTGGCCATCTTGCGCAACAAGGCCGAGCGCGACCACAGCCCGGTTCCGTCAGAGACGCTCGAATTGATCGCATCGCGGATCACCACCAACATTCGTGAACTCGAAGGCGCGCTGATCCGGGTCACCGCCTATGCCAGTCTCAATCACGTACCGATCAGCACCCATCTCGCCGAGCAACTGCTCAGCGATCTGATGAGTGACACGTACGTCAAGCCGCGCACCGACGACGAACTGCTCAGCGAGATGGCTGTCATCCTTGGCCACAGCGTCGAAGCACTGCGCGGCAAGAGCCGTCAGCGACCCCTCGTCACCGCCCGTCAAATGGCTATGTACGTCTTCCGCGAACTCACCGATCTCAGCTACCCGGCCATCGCTCGCCTGTTCGGCGGCCGCGACCACACCACCGTGATCCACGCCGTCGACAAGATCCAGCGCCTGATGAAAGAACGCAAACAGATCTACGATCAGGTCACCGATCTCGTCCAGCGACTGAAGAAGGCATAGCTGTGCACCCGATGTGGACGACGGTCAGTAATGCGGGGACAACCGCGACACTGTCCACCGAACCACCGCCATGTGATTTCTCGCCTGTGCACGCCGGGGGATACACATGTGCAAGCACATCTGGCTCCTACGCTGGCCGATCAACGACTTATACACAGTCCACAGCCCTTATTAGCACTATTACCTATATACATCACCTCATCGTAAGAAAGGCCGCCCTGTGAAGTTCCGTTGTGAACGCGAAGCACTCGCCGAAGCGCTCTCCACTGCAGGACGCGCCGCCACCGGCCGCACCGGGGCACTCCCGGTGTTGTCGGGGCTGCGCCTCGAACTCGTCGGCGATCGATTGAGCATCACCGGTACTGACCTTGATCTGACGATTCAATTGACACTGTCCGTCGGTGGTGAAGGCGACGGTGGTGTGGTGTTGCCGGCGCGGCTTGTGGCCGACATCGTTCGTTCGATGGGAGCGGGCAAGGTCGAGGTTGCGGTCGACGGCGACGAGGTCAGCATCACGGGCGGGCGTTCGCAGTTCAGTGTGCGCCCGCTGTCGTTCGACGATTACCCCAAGCTGGCCACGCCGGCCACGTCGTCGGTCACCGTTCCTGCTGCGGCGGTCGGTGAGGCACTTCGTCAGGTAGTTCGTGCCGCCAGTACCGACGAGGCCCGGCCGATCTTGACCGGAGTGTTGCTGACTGCGGAGAACGGTGGACTGCGGATGGTGGCGACCGATTCGTACCGACTTGCTGTCCGCGACCTCGCCGATCATCAGGTGCTCGGGGCGGATCAGAAGGTACTCGTACCCGGCCGGGCACTCAACGAGTTGCAGCGTCTAGTCGGCGGCGGCGAAGAACTTACGATGCGACTGGGTGATCGCGACGCCACCTTCGAAGTCGGTGGCACGCTGTTGTCGACGCGATTGATCGAAGGCGAGTTTCCCAACTATCGCCAACTGATCCCGACCAGTCACCCGAACACCTTGACCGTCGAGCGCGAACCGCTGCTCGAGGCGGTTCGCCGCGTCAAGATTCTTGCCAAGGATGCGACGCCGGTTCGCCTGCAGATGGGTGGCGACACGTTGCGCCTGACAGCGATTACGCAAGACGTCGGCAACGCGTCCGAAGAACTCGATGCGACCTACGAAGGCACCGAACTTACGGTGGCGTTCAACCCTGAATACTTCGCGGCCGGTGTCGAAGCTTGTGCATCGGATGCGATCACGTTGTCGACACTCGATTCGTTGAAGCCGGCGGTGGTACGTGGCGTCGGCGACGACGCTTACTTGTACCTGCTGATGCCCGTCCGCGTGCCGTAATGCTGCGGGCTCGCCGCCCCTCGCGGGCTGACCGGTGATCGTTTCTCGGTTGGAGCTTGTTGATTTTCGCAACTACGCCAACGCGACATTCGACTTTCAGCCGGGCACCACCGCAGTGGTCGGGCTCAACGGCCAAGGCAAGACCAACCTGGCTGAGGCCATGGCGTATCTGTCTACGCTCGACAGCTTTCGCGGCGCTCCACTCGAGGCCTTGATCCGCGTAGGGGCCGACTCGGCTGTCGTCCGAGCCACGGTGGTGCACGACGACGGCCGCGAGGTGCTGATCGAGTTGGAACTGACGAGATCTGGCCGCAACCGCGTGCTGGTCAATCGACACAAGCTCGGCCGCTCACGCGATCTGCTCGGCGTCATGCGCGTAACTGTGTTCTCACCTGACGATCTGGCAATGGTCAAGGAGGGTCCCGGTGGGCGGCGTCGCTTCCTCGACGACGTCCTGGTTGCCCTGGCCCTGAAGTACGACGCGTTGAGGGTGGAGCTGGATCGGATCGTCAAGCAGCGCAACATGTTGCTCAAGCAACTCGGTGGGCGGATGAGCGACGAGGCGGCGTTGACCCTCGACGTGTGGGATTCGAAGATGGCCGAGGTCGGTGGTCAGTTCGGCCATGCCAGAGCGGTACTGGTCGACCGCCTGACGCCGTTGGTCGGCGAGGCCTACCAGCAATTGGCCGATCGGCCGACGAAGATCGAGTTGCGCTACGAGCCGCTGTGGCGTCAACTTGGGCTCGCCGTGGCGCTTGCCGAAGCCAGAGCCGACGATGTCCGCCGTGGTGTGTCAACCGTTGGTCCGCACCGTGACGACCTCGCATTGATCATCGATGACCTGCCGGCGCGCACCCACGGGTCGCAAGGTGAGCAGCGCACGCTTGCTCTGGCGTTGCGCCTTGGCGCCCATCGGCTGGTGACTGACAAGGCCGGCAGCGCCCCGGTGCTCGTGCTCGACGATGTTCTCAGCGAACTCGACCCCGGGCGATGCGAGGCTCTGCTGCGGCACCTACCTCCCGGGCAGGTCGTGCTGACCACGGCGGGTGTGTTGCCGCAAGCCGCCCATCCCGACGCGATTGTGCGCGTCGAAGCTGGCATGGTGATGTCGTGACACGCGAGCCGATACCAATCACTGACAGTCTCGACTCCGTCATTCGATCACTCCGCAACGACTCGTCCGACGCAGTCTCGTCCAGTCAGATCGGTGGGGTTTTCGGGCGTTGGGCCGAGGCGGTGGGCGATGCGGTAGCAGCTCACGTCACGCCCGTGAAGCTCGACGGAACCAAACTAGTCGTCGAGGTCGACGATCCGGCGTGGGCTACACAACTACGCTTTCTGGAGACAGCAATGAAGCAGCGACTGCTCGATGTCGCCGGCGCAACCGTCGACACGATCGAGGCTCGGGTCCGCCGCTTCTAGCCCTTTCTGCAACAGCAGCGGGAAGAGCGGATTGCCGCCTTTGTGTCGCACCCTTCCGGTACAATAAATGTTGATCGCGTTCAGCAGCTGAGGCGCAGGGAGCCAGCCGGTTGGTCGCCAACAGAACCGCAGGTCAAGCATGCTTTTCTTGCCAATAGATTGAGGTACGCGTGTCGTTCGACACCAACAAACCAACCGCCGACTACGGCGCAAAAGACATTCAGGTTTTGGAAGGCCTCGACCCGGTCAGAAAACGGCCAGGAATGTACATCGGGTCCACCGGTTTGGCCGGTCTCCACCACCTCATTTGGGAAGTTGTCGACAACTCCGTCGACGAGGCGATGGCCGGCTTCTGCACACGCATCGGGGTCACCTTGTTGGCCGATGGCGGCTGCCGTGTCGACGACAACGGCCGCGGCGTCCCCGTCGATCCGTACCCCACCGGCCCGCACAAAGGCAAGAGCGCGGCCGAGGTCGTGCTCACGGTGTTGCACGCCGGTGCCAAGTTTGGTGGCGCCGGCTACAAGGTGTCGGGCGGTCTTCACGGTGTCGGCGTCAGCGTGGTCAATGCACTCAGCGAGCGGCTGATCATCGAGGTCGACAAGGGTGGTAAGCGTTATCAGCAGGAGTACGCCAAAGGCGGCAAGCCGCAAGGCAAACTCGCGGTTGTCGGCGACACCCCGACGCGTGGCCCGCTGGCACGCAAGTCCGGTACGTCGGTCACTTTCTGGCCAGACCCCACGGTGTTCCTCGCCGAGGGCACCGAGTTCGTCACGCGCACCGTCCTCGAGCGGTTGCAGACGATGGCCTTTCTCAACAAGGGACTGGAGATCGTTTTCCGAGACGAGCGACCGGATCGCCAACTCGACCAGACCTTTCAGTACAAGGGCGGCATCGTCGACTTCGTCAAGCACCTCAACGCCTCGAAAGAGGCCTTGTTCTCCAAGGTCGCCCACTTCGAGGACGAAGACGAAACCGACAGCCAGACCCTCGACATCGCCATCCAGTGGAACACCGGCTACTACGAGGGCATCCACGGATACGCCAACGGCATCTCCACCATCGAAGGTGGCATGCATGTCGACGGCTTCAAGTCGGCCTTGACGAGTGTGGTCAACAAGTACGCCAGAGCCAAGAACCTGCTCAAAGAAAAAGACGAGAACCTGCTCGGCGAAGACATTCGCGAGGGCATCACCGCGATCGTCTCGGTGAAACTTCGCGACCCGCAGTTCGAAGGGCAGACGAAGGCCAAGTTGGGCAACGTGCCGATGCGCTCGTTCGTGCAAAAGGCCACCAACGAGCGCCTGGCGGAATGGCTGGAAGAGAATCCGCCCGAAGCCAACCGTCTAGTCAAGAAGGCTCAGGCTGCTGCGCAGGCTCGGCTGGCCGCCAAGAACGCCCGCAATGCGATTCGCCGCAAGACGGCGCTCACCGGCGCCGGCATGCCCGACAAGTTGAAGGATTGCAGCAGCGGCAACCCGGAAGAGAGCGAGTTGTTCATCGTCGAGGGCGACTCCGCCGGTGGCTCGGCGCTCAACGCCCGCGACCCGCGCACGCAGGCGCTGCTGCCGATCCGCGGCAAGATCCTCAACGTCGAGCGAGCCCGACTCGACAAGATGTTGAAGAACAACGAAGTGCAGAGCCTGATCACGGCGATCGGTGGTGGCGTCGGCGAAGAGTTCGATGCTGGCAAGGCTCGCTATCACAAGGTGATCCTGCTGGCCGACGCCGACGTCGACGGCAGTCACATCCGCACCTTGCTGCTCACGTTTTTCTACCGCCAGATGCGCACGCTGGTCGAGGCCGGCTACGTCTACATCGCCCAGCCGCCGTTGTATTCAACCGTCGTCGGCAAGGAGAAGGTGTACCTCAAAGACGATCAGGCCAAGGCCGCATGGATCGAGGCACATCCCAATCACAAGAAGGACTTCTCGCGATTGAAAGGCCTCGGCGAGATGGACTGGGAGGAGCTCAAGCCGACAACGATGGATGCTTCCACCCGCACGTTGCTGCAGGTCGAGGTCGAAGAGGCGGCACTGGCCGACGAGATCATGAGCGTGTTGATGGGCGACGATGTCGAATCGCGCAAGAACTTCATCGTGACCAACGCTCGTGATGTCAGGAACCTCGACTTCTGATGAGCGACACCCCGATTCCCCCCACCGACGGCGATGACCCCAACGACGATCCGTCACTGTCTGTGCAACCAGTGGCCTTGCAAGACGAGATGGAGCGCAGCTTCCTCGATTACGCGATGTCGGTCATCATGTCGCGTGCTCTCCCGGATGTGCGCGACGGCCTGAAACCGGTGCATCGCCGGATCATCTGGGATATGGAAGAGCAGGGCTTCCGACCCGACCGCCCCCACGTCAAGTCGGCCCGTGTCAGCGGCGACACCATGGCCAAGTATCACCCCCACGGCGACACCGCCATCTATGACGCCCTGGTGCGCATGGCCCAACCGTTCTCGCTGCGCCACCCCTTGATCGATTTCCATGGTAATTATGGGAGCCCAGATTTTGGTCCGGCCGCCGCGCGCTACACCGAATGCCGATTGCACCCGTTAGCTATGCAGTTGCTGGCCGACATCGACGAAGAGACCGTCGACATGCAGCCCACCTACGACGGCACGCGCGAAGAGCCAACGGTGCTGCCGTCACGCTTCCCCAATCTGTTGGTCAACGGTAGCCAGGGCATTGCCGTGGGTATGGCCACCAACATCCCGCCGCACAACTTGGGCGAGGTCATCGACGCCGTGCTGCACCTCCTTGCCCACCCCGAGGCGACCTCCGACGACCTGATGCAGTTCGTCAAGGGCCCCGACTTTCCCACCGGCGGTAGCATCCTCGGCCGGGCCGGCATCATCGACGCCTACCGAACGGGGCGGGGCAGTATCAAGATGCGCGCCAAGGCGGCCATCGAGGAAGGCAAGCGCGGCCAAATGCAGATCGTGGTCACCGAGTTGCCATACCAGACCAGCTGCTCAGCGATCGCCGGCCGCATCCAAGAGCTGGTCGACGCCGGCGATCTCGACGGCATCGCCGACGTCAACGACGGTTCGGCCGGGGGCAAGACCAGCCTGGTGGTCACCCTCAAACGCGACGCCAACGCCAACGTGGTGCTCAACAACCTCTACAAGCTCACGCAGCTGCAGACCAGCTTCGGCGTCAACATGGTTGCTCTGGTCGACGGCGTGCCGCGCACGCTCAACCTCGCCACAGCATTGCAGGGCTACCTTCGACACCAGGTCGATGTCATCACCCGGCGCACCCAGTTCCGCCTCGACAAGGCCCGACGCCGCGAGCACATCCTCGCCGGCCGGCTCAAGGCACTCGATGTCATCGATCAGATCATCGCCCTCATCAGGGCCAGCGACGACCCGGCGGCGGCCAAGGCCGGGTTGATGGCCGCACCGTTCGAGTTCACCGAGCTGCAGGCCCAAGACATTCTCGAGATGCGCTTGGCGCAGCTCACCAGGCTGAGCCGCATCGACATCGAGCAAGAGATGCTCGACGTGCAGGCGCGGATCATCGAGCTCGAGGCCATCCTCGCCGACCCGGCAGTGCGCAACGAAGTCATCCGTTCGGAGATGACGGCGATCAAGGAAGGTTTCGCCACACCGCGTATCTGTCAGATCGGTCTCGACGACGGTGAGATGACCGACCTCGACCTGGTCGAGGACAAGGAGCTCGTCATCGTCATGACCGAGGCGCAGTACGTCAAGGCGGTCACCGCCGACAGCTTCAAAACGCAGGGTCGCGGTGGTCGTGGTGTCAGCGGCGCCAAGCTCAAAACCGACGACATCGTCCACCACGTCATCTTCACCACCGCTCACGCCTTCTTGTTGTTCTTCAGTAATCGCGGCCGGGTGTATCGCCTGCGGGCAATGGACATCCCCGAGCGCGAGCGCACTGCCAAGGGCATGCCGATCGTCAACTTGTTGCCGTTGCAAGCCGGTGAGACCATCCAGGCGATCATCGACACCCGCGACTTCGCCGGCGAGCGCAACCTGTTCTTCGCCACCCGCCTCGGGGTGGTCAAGAAGACCTCGTTCCACGAATACGACAACGGTCGTCGCGACGGGCTGATCGCCCCTCAACCTGCGCGAGGGTGATGAGTTGGTGCGTGTCATCGAGACGGCCGGCAGCGACGACATCTTCATGGTCAGCCGCAAAGGCATGACGATCCGCTTTGGCGAAGACGAAGTGCGAGCGATGGGCCGAGCGGCGTCGGGTGTGCGTGGAATGAAGCTGAGGACCGGCGACGAGGTCGTGTCGGTCGACGTGGCACGCGACGACACGGCGATCTTGTTGATCACCTCGGCCGGGTACGGAAAGCGCACACAACTCGACAAGTTCAATGTCCAAGGCCGCGGTGGCCAAGGTGTGATCGGTATCCGCCTCACCGGCAAGAAGGGCCAAGTGGTCGCGGCGTTCATGGTCGGCCTCGACGACGAGATCGTTGCCGTGTCGAGCGGTGGAGTCGCGATTCGAATGGGGGTGCGCGACATCTCCTCGCAGGGCCGCGATGCCACGGGTGTGCGGGTCATGAATCTCGACGATGGCCAGTCGGTGGCTTCGGTCGCCTTGATCATCGCCAACGACGACGACGAGTAAGTCGGGCATCGCGTCCGATAGAACCTTTCCCTCGGGTTTCCGCTCCGCATTGGCATCAACGCCCAGATCTGGTATCGACGCGGAGGTGGAGTGTGAAATCGATTGGTGATGATCGTGGTCAGGCCGTCCTTCTGCTGCTGGCGGTCGTGGTGCTGGCAGCCCTGGGCGTCGTCGGTGTCGGCATGTTCAGCGAGCGCATTGTCGACCGCGGTCGGGCCGCAACAGCGGCCGACGCAGCGGCACTGGCGGCAACGACCGGCGGTCGCTCGGCGGCGGTGCGTCTGGCGCTCGCCAATGGCGCTCAGCTGGTCAGCTATGGCCAGATTGGCGATGGCGTCACCGTGGTGGTCGAGGTCGATGGTGAGCAGGCGACTGCTCGGGCGACCGACGGGCCGTAACGCTCGCCAAGTCGCAGCGAGCGGTGGGGGTGCGCTCCGCTTGTCGGCTTGCGGTGCCTACACTGCTGCAGTGGACAGCGGTGTGCCCCATACCTCCAAGCGTGTGGGGTCGCGTACCGGCAGCGGCGTCGTAGCCAAGCCTGCCGGCGTCAAGGGTGCCGCTGCCAAGCCTGCAGACGCCAAGAACCCGCAGAGTCCCGGGCGGTCGAACGGCAACGGCAAGACGCGGCAAGGCCCGGTTGATCCGCGTACCGAGGATCCGAGTTCACCGTTCGGTCTCTCGCGCACCGGCAAGACCGTGTGGCGTCGACCAGGGGCGTTGATCCCGCGAACGGCCAAGCATCGCGAGGTCGGCAGCATCGAGGCGCCGATCGAGTTCTCGGTCGCCCTACCGCTCGCACCAGCTGTGACCGAAAAGTTGGTCGCCAAAGCCGTCGACACTGCCCCGCCTGTCGGTGCCGACCCGGTCGCTCTCGCGCCGACGATCGCCGTACCGGCACCAGCCGACTCGCCCACCCACCTGCTGCCCACCGAACTGGTACCGACCGAGCCTGCGCCGACCGAGCTGATACCAACCGAGCCGCATTCTGGTCCGGTCACCCAGGTGAACGCACCGATCCTGTACGACGAAGCGGCGACGATCGACGACGTCACCAAGATCGGCCCCGTTCTCGAGACCCGACCACTGCACCGACCCATTCGTTTCCGTCGCCAACCAAAGCCGCGTGTGCGTCGAGTCACCCGGGTCGTTCGCCACGTCGATACGTGGAGCGTGTTCAAGGTCGCTGTGGTGTTCAACGTGTTCTTCTACGCCGTCGCCATGATCGCCGGGGTGTTGCTGTGGCAGGTGGCCTACGCCACCGGCACGGTCGACAACGTCGAGAAGTTCTTCGAAGGGTTCGGGTGGGAGACTTTCAAGTTCAACGGTGGACAGATCTTCCACAACGCCTGGATCGCCGGTCTGTTCGTTGCGGTCGGGCTCACCGGCCTGGCCGTGCTGATGGCGACCCTGTTCAATCTGATCACCGACCTGGTTGGCGGTATTCGCCTCAGTGTCCTGGAAGAAGAGGTGCGCAGTCGCGCCGAACGGGGCACCGAGCAGGTGCACGCCACGGCACCGGTCGATGACCCCGAGTATGCAGCACCGGATGAGGCGACTCTCGGTTGAGTCCCATGTGAGCCGCCCGGTAGCCTGACGGCTCCGCCTTTGACGGGGGGCTATAGCTCAGTTGGTTAGAGCGTCACACTGATAATGTGAAGGTCGCTGGTTCGATTCCAGCTAGCCCCACGGTGAAAGCATTGCGTCGAGCCTTTGTGGCCCTCTCTCTTGCCGGTGCGGTTGCCGCTGTGCTGCGTGTACGCGGCAAGGGCGGCATTCCCCCGCAGGAGGGCGGTTGGCGCGAGCTCGAACTGCCCCCGTCATGACTCAGTCCGATCTGATCTCGCCGATCGTCGGTCTGGTCGGACATGGCGTCACAGGCCGCCGAATCAGGTCGCATCTGCTACATCAGGGAACGCGGGTGGCGGTTTTCGACCCAGCACCCTCGGGCTTGCCGCGCGACGCCGTAACGGTCGGTCACGCCGATGATCTCACGGTCACCGACGTCGTCGCTCTCTGCCATCCGCACCCGCATGCTCAACTGGCGGCCGGGTACCTCGCCGCCGGGGTCTCGGTGGTGTCGATGTCGGCCGACATCGCCGATGCCCGCGTCCTCGTCGATCTCGACGACCTTGCTCGTCGCCGTGAGGCCGTCTTGGTAGTCGGTGCGGCGATGAGCCCTGGGTTGTCGGGCTTGTTGGCCGATCACCTGGCGCGTCAAGTGCACGTCGTCGAAGAAATCCACGTCGCCACCCACGGCACGGCCGGCCCGGCATGTGCCGCGCAGCACCACGATGCCCTCGGCGATACGGCAATCGGGTGGCACGATGGCGCCTGGATCGAGCGACCAGGTGGAAGTGGGCGCGAGCTGAACTGGTTCCCTGAGCCGATCGGGGCCCGAGATTGTTACCGCGCCGCGTTGCCCGATCCGTTTCTGTTGCAGCGAATCTTCCCGACGGCGGTGCGGATCAGCGCTCGGGTCTCGGGCACGCGCCGCGACCGCCTCACGGCGAGGCTGCCGATGTTGACCCCGCCACACGCAGCCGGTGACATCGGGGCCGTCCGCGTCGAAGTACGCGGTGCTGCTGCCGATGGCGCTCGGGTCACGTTGATAGCCGCAGCGTCGGGCCCGATCGGCGATCTGGCTGCGGCCGTTGCGTCGGCATGCATCGAGGCCTGCCTGACCGGCTCGATCGAGCCGGGCGTGCATCTGCTCGGTGGGCCGACATTCCAACCAACAGCGCTCCTACGCCGCGCTGCCACCCTGCACGTTCGCCTGCAGGAGTTCACCGGCTTGGCCCGCCCGTCGGCCTGGTAGCCGGCCATCCCGATACGGTTTGGCTTGTGAGCGACTTGCCGACCACTTCCACCACCCCATGGCTCCCCGAGGGCCGAACGATCGTTGCGCCGGGTCGTGGGGAGCTGTTCTACCGTCTCCACCGGCACCCCGACCCCGCCGCCCCGATCGTGTTTCTGCTCCACGGTTGGACAGCAAGCGGTGATCTGCAGTTCTTCACGGCCTACGAGGCACTCGCCGCCCATTGCTCGTTCATCACCATCGACCACCGCGGCCACGGCCGCGGTTTGCGCTCGGAGCATCGTTTCGAAATGGAAGATGTCGCCGACGATGCGGCGGCGCTGCTCGAGTCGCTCGGGATCGGCCAGGTGATCGCGGTCGGCTACTCGATGGGTGGTCCGGTCAGCATGCTGTTGGCTCGTCGCCACCCGCACCTTGTACGGGCGCTCGTGGTGCAGGCGACGGCGCTGGAATGGTGCTCGTCGTGGCCCGACCGTGTGCGTTGGAAGACGATGCGGATCATTGGCCCACTGTTGCGGTCGTTGGCGTATCAGCGCTTGCTGAGGCATGGTATTCGCCGCTTGCTCGGTGAGGGGCATCCGTTACAGGTCTACGTGCCGTGGCTCAGCGGCGAGATGCGCCGCAACGACCCGTTGGCCATCGTGCAGGCCGGGCAGGCACTGAGTCGCTACGACGCCAGGCCGTGGGCCGGCGACTTGCGCAAGCCGGCGGCCGCGCTGATCACCACTCGCGACCGCTTGGTCAAGCCGCGCAAGCAACGTGCCCTGGCCGAGGTGCTTGGCGCCGAGGTACGCGAACTCGCCGGCAATCACCTAAGCGCGTGGGTGCACCCCAACGAGTTCGCCGCGGCGATGGTCGAGCTTGTCGAGTTGGTCGATCTGGTCGCCGGCAAGTCGACGACGGCATTGATCTGAGTCAGTTGCCGGCAGCCGTGTCGGCAGGTGCCTCCAGCGCCCCGAGCCGATCGGCCAGGCGATCAATTGCTCGGCCGATACGTTCGAGATGGTCTTCGAGTTCGCTGGAGCTGGCGACATCGGAGAGACCGAGTCGCACGCTGGCCAGCTCACGGGCGAGGAACTCGGTGTCGACCTGGGTTCGTTCGGCAACGCGTCGATCGAGTTCTGTCTGTACCCGGTCGCGCTGCTCCTGGCGATTTTGGGCGAGCAGGATAAGCGGTGCCGCGTAAGCAGCTTGCAGTGACAGTAGCAACGTCAGCAACTGCAACTGCTTGCCGTCGAACTCCTTGAGCCGATTGAGACCTATCCACAACACGACGAACACGGTCTGGAAGACCAGGAAACGGGCGGTGCCCAAGGTGCGGGCGATGGTCTCGCTGAACTGGCCGAAGGCATCGGGGTCGTAGTGCACGCCAAGGCGGCGACGCTGGCGGGGAGTGGTCAAGTCTTCGCGGCGCTTCATCGCGGTACCGGACCTGTGCTCACCCGCCTGCGCTGGCGCCACCCGGTCGGCAACGTGCGGTCGAGCACGTCGTCGACGGTGATCGCGCCGAGCAACCGACTGGCGGCGTCGCAGACACCCACGGCAAGCATGTTGTAGCTGGCCAACCGCTCGGCAACTTCGCGCTCGGGCAGATCGGGTGTGATAGTCGGCTCGTGCTCGATGCACCGTCCCAGTTCAAGGCTCGGTGGCTCGCGCAGCAGTCGCTGAAAATGGACGACGCCGACGTACGTGCCTGTCGGTGTTTTGTAAGGAGGTTGGACGACGAAGACTTGGGCGGCGATCGACACCAACCAGTCGGGGTTGCGTAGCTCGGCGAGGGCCTCGGCCACCGTCGAGGTCGGGCCGAGGATGATGATGTCGGGAGTCATCAGCGCCCCGGCGGTGCCCTCTTCGTAGCTCAACAAGCGACGCACGAGGTCGGCGTCCTCGGCGTCC
>JANNHY010000274.1:0-3062 GCA_031404635.1 Ilumatobacteraceae bacterium | reverse complement strand
GGTGGTGATCGGCTGGCTGGCGTGGACAAGTCGCAAGCTGACCAGCAGGGTCACAGCCGTCGCCGCAGGTCTGATCGCCGGCGGGGCGATCGGCAACCTGGCCGACCGGCTCTTTCGCGGTGACGATGTTCTACGCGGCGCCGTGATCGACTTCATCGATTTCCAATGGTTCCCGATCTTCAACGTGGCCGACATGGCAATCGATATCGGAGGTGTGCTGTTCGTGTTGTGGAGCCTGTTCGGGCATCGCCAAGGTCGACCAGCATGATCCACGAAGAGATACCGCCCGCACTCGCGGGGGAGCGGCTCGATCGGATCGTTGCCTTGATCACCGATGCCAGCCGTTCCGATGCTGCGGCGCTGGTGACCGCTGGCGGGGTACACGTCGACGGCATGGTGATGACCGTGGGCAAGCAGCGCCTTCAGCTCGGTCAAGTGATCGACCTCGACGAGACGAAGTTGCCGACCACCGATCCACCTCGAGCCGACCCGGCGGTGGAGTACACGGTCATCTACGACGACGAGCATGTGATCGTCGTCGACAAACCAGGCGGACTGGTGGTTCATCCCGGCGCAGGCAATCCGAGCGGAACGCTCGTCAACGGCCTCCTGGCCAGGTACCCGGAGATCGCCGGGATCGGCGAATCGCATCGGCCCGGCATCGTCCATCGTCTCGACATCGGCACCTCCGGGCTGATGGTGGTCTCCCGCTCGGTTCGGGCGTATCACTCTTTGGTCTACGCTCTCGCTCGGCGCGACGTGACGCGCATGTATCGCACGATGGTGTGGGGTCACCCCGCCAACCCGACGGGCGTGATCGACGCTCCCATCGGCCGCGACCATCGCGACCCGACGCGGATGGGCGTGGTGGTCGATGGCAGGTCGGCACGTACCCGCTACAGGGTGCTGGCCGCGCATCGCACTCCTGCCGACGCCAGCACGTTGGAGTGTGGCTTGGAATCGGGGCGCACCCATCAGATAAGGGTCCATCTGGCGGCGATCGGTCATCCCGTCGTCGGCGACGGCACCTACGGAGGCATCCGCCACGGCATCATCACGCCGCGGCCGTTCCTGCACGCCGCCGAACTGGCCTTTGCGCACCCCTGCAGCGGCGAAGCGATGTCGTTCAGCGCGCCGCTCCCCGACGATCTAGCCGCGGTCGAGGCCCAGCTCACAACGTAGCGAGGCCGTCCTCGAGGCGCGCCTCGGGCCACGGCCCGACCCCGCGCGCCGCGTCGGCCACCGATTGCAGGGTGAAACCCTCGAGGAGACGTTTCATCTGTTCTCCCGCCGACTTCCAAATGGCGAGGAGCACACACTGACCCTCATGGTCGCACGAGCCGTCTTGATGCGGCTCGCCGAAGTCGCCGAGGCTGATCGGACCGTCGACGGCGGAGAGGATCTCTCCAATCCGGATCTGTGCCGGAGGGCGAGCAAGCACGTATCCCCCGCCGACTCCGCGCTTGGATTTCACCAGTCCGGCCCCCTTCAAGGCGAGCAGAATCTGCTCGAGATAGGGCTGGGGGATCGCCGTTCGCTCGGCGATATCGCGTACTGACGTAGGCCCGGTGCCATCCAGGTGCAGCGCGAGCGAGAGGAGGGCCCGACAGGCGTAGTCACCTTTGCTGGAAACGCGCACGGCATCATCGTACGGCCTCCAGCCGGGCATGAAGGGAATCCCGGCTGGCGAACACCGACCGCGAGGTGCTGGACTGACGGTCCCCGTGAACGACCAACCCATCTTCCCCGACTATTCAGGTGCCAACGTGCGCGCCATTGTGCCGACCTTGCTGGCCCCGCAGCGCGGGTCGGGGCGCGACTGGATGCCGGGCCCGGTGCGCGATGCCCGTCAGGTCGTGATCCTCGTGCTCGACGGACTCGGGTGGGAACAGTTCATCGAACACCGCGAGCACATGCCGGCCCTGGCGACCTTCGAGGGCGGGCCGATCACGACGGTCGTACCATCGACGACAGCGACTGCATTGACGTCGATCACCACTGGGCTCACACCTGGCGAGCACGGCCTGGTCGGCTATCGCATGGATGTCGGCGGCGAAGTACTCAACCTGCTCCGATGGGCAACAGCGGCAGGCGACGCACGTCGCAAGCACGATCCGCGACGTCTGCAGCCGTTCGCCCCATTCATGGGTGAGCCGGTGCCGGTCATCACCAAGGCCGATTTCGAACGCACCGGCTTTACCGACGCCCACCTGCGCGGCGGGCGCCTGATGGGATGGCGGGCTGCGTCGAGCCTCGCCGTCACCGTCGGAAAGCTCCTGCGGGCCGGTGAACCGCTGATCTACGCCTACTACGACGGCATCGACAAGATCGCCCACGAGCGCGGGTTCGGCCCGTACTACGTGGCCGAACTGCAGTCGGCCGACGACATCGTCGGGCAGGTTCGTGCCCAGCTCACAAAGGGTTCAGCGTTGCTGATCACCGCCGATCACGGCCAGGTGAACGTCGGTACCAATACTCGGGCGCTGGCCGATGACGTGTTCAAGCTGACCCGGTACGCATCCGGCGAGGGGCGTTTCCGCTGGCTCCACGCCCGCCCGGGCGCTGGCGAAGAACTGTTGGAAGCGGCGCTGCAGGCGCACGGTGATGTCGCTTGGGTCATGAGCCGCGATGAGCTGATCGATGGCGGCTGGTTCGGGCCGGTGGTCAGCCCACCCGTGGCTGCGCGACTCGGTGACGTTGCCCTGATCACCAGGGAGCCGATCAGCTTCGACGACGTTGCCGACAGTGGGCCGTACCCCCTGGTGTGTCGACACGGGTCGCTCACATCTGCTGAGATGCTGGTGCCGTTGTTGGCCAGCACCAGTTGAAGCCATCCAGATTCGAGGAGCACCCGATGTCGATAGAGGAACCCCAAGGCGATGCAGCGGAAGTCGTTGTTGCATCGGAGCAGTCAGAGACGGTGACGGCGCCTGCCAAAGTGATGCGCATCGGCTCGATGGTCATGCAGTTGCTCGAGGTAGTACGCACCAGCCCGCTCGACGAGGCCAGCCGCGAGCGTCTCGCCGAGATCTACGAGCGTTCCATCGTCGAGCTGTCGGAGG
>JANNHY010000273.1:0-7687 GCA_031404635.1 Ilumatobacteraceae bacterium | reverse complement strand
TCACCGATCGCCCCGCTGGAGTCACACGTAACACCGGCATGAGCCCGAGCCGGATCAACGTGGACCTGCGCCTCGGCTGGGCGAAGAGCTTCGGCGCGACGCGGGCGCCTCGACCGGGCGAAGGCATGCGTGTGGTGCGTATCGGCGGCGGTGAAGGCGTACCCGACACCTCCAACCCGGGCCAGCTCAGCGGTATTGACTGATCCCACTGGTGTTGCCCTGTGATACCCGATTATGTCTCATTGTGGCACGGATATGGCACGACGGACGCTCCGAAACTCAGGATATGTACGCGCAAAATCAAAAACTAGTACGCGGTCCCGGGCGCGGTTCAAGCCGCCGAGGGACGGCAATTCGAGCCACACTGGGTCGATATTTGCATACGCTGGCGACGTGTTGCTCAACGTGAACGTCTCCGATGAGGTCCGTCGCCGGCTCGAAGCGGCGGCGGCCGCGCGTGGGCTGACGGTCAAGGAGCTCGCTGGCGAACTACTCGCCGAGCACGTCCCCAACATCGATGTCGTGCCGCGGCGTCGACACTTGGCTCTCGCTGGGATCGGGGCGAGCAAGTACGGAACCGCCAGCCGCATCGACGAGCTGCTGGCGGACGGGTTTGGCCTTTAACCCATATTACGGGTTGATCCACCCATAATGTGAGTGTACGGTAGTGGCCATGGCTGAGCCCGTTGCTGCACTGTTGCCGATGTTCCGGTCGAAGCATCAGATGCAGATCCTCGCGGAGGTGTTCTGGGGCGCTGGTAGCTCGACGGGTGCGGACTTGGCGCGCCGTACAGGCATTCCACAGCAGACGGTGGCTCGCGAGGTGACCCGCCTCGAGCAGGCCGGCGTGGTGGTGACCGAGCAGGTTGGCACCGCCAAGACCATCCACCCAGCCCCGGAGTTGCCCTATGGGCTGGTGCTGCGCCAGTTGCTAGCTTACGCCGGCGGGGTGATCCCGATGTTGGCGCAAGCGTTCGGCGACAACCCGGCGATCGACGAGGTGTTCATCTTCGGCTCGTGGGCCGCCCGCTACCGCGGCGAGCCCGGGCCACCACCCAACGATGTCGACGTAGCAGTGGTCTCCGATTCGCTGACCCGATTCGATCTCGCCGAGGTGCGCCTCGATCTGGAGAACGAGTCGAAGCTTTCGATCAACCTGTTCGTGTTCGAGGCCGACAACGAACGATTGCCCGAGCTGCGCGCTGCCGGCGTTCCGGTGATCGAGCGAGTGCCGGCATGAGAGCCGGACGCCCAGCGACCCTCGACGAACTCCGGCGTGACCGCATGCACCAGGTCGCGGGCAGCGCCCGTGATCGCGCCAAGGCGGCACGGGCGACGTTCGCTCAGGCACGCGACTTCCGTCGCGCAGCTGCCGGCAACTTGACCGAAGGGCTGGTTCTTCCGGCGGTCTCGGCGTTGCACGAATCGGCCCGACTGGCCGTGACTGCGTTGGCGGCGCTGGACGGCTACCGGTTCTCGAACTCAGCAGGCGCGCACGAAGCCGTCGTCGACTACGCCTTCGCGATCGAGCTCGTCGACCGCAGGCAATATGCCCAGCTTGACCAGCTTCGCGACCTGCGCCATCAGGACAACTACCCCGAAGACCTCATCGCGCCGTCGCCGCGGGAGATCGAGCAGTACAGCGAACTGGTCGACACGATTCTCGGTCTCGCCGAGAAGAAGCTGCCCACTCGCCGAGTCCCACCACCGCCCAACTAGCGAACAGCTTCCTGAACTCGAGCTGTCGACCCAGGACCAGCGAGGCGCCACCATCGAGGTGGGTTCGCCGCGGTCGCCGGCGAATTCGAACTCAACCGGTGTCGAGGTCAGCGAACCGAGTGTCGGCGAGTTGGGCGGCGTAGCCGAGACAGGCTCGCACGTCGTCGACTTCGAGCACGGGGTACTCGGCCAGCACTGCCTCCACGGTCCATCCCTCGGCGAGGTGGCCGAGAATAAGCGACACCCAGAGGCGGTGGCCGCGGATCGTCGGCCGACCGAAGCAAACATTCGTATCCACAACGATGCGATCGAGCAGTTCAGGAGCCACATCGACAGGTTTCCACGGTGAAGACGCCGCCCGCGTCGCAATTTCACCTCGCTATGTATCGACAAGTCCCTTTCGAACCGCGGCCGGGCATTCATCCGCAGGCGGGTGCTGATGTCCGTTAGTGAGGTGTGCGTCACGAAATCGAGACTTGGGAGGCATGTTGCAGTGTGGGAGGTAATTTCAACCTTCGAGTTCGAGGTGGCACGGCCGTCACATTTTGGTGCGCCCTGACGGTTCCCTGCTCTGTAAGGGGTGTGAGGCTCGGTTCTTTCTCCCACTTCTGGTGTCGGGCTTCCCGTTGTGTGTAGCGAGTTGCGATCCGATGCGCTCGCGGGAGGCATGACCACGTGAGCTTGATGATCGAGTCCCCGGTCGTCGTCTCGAGCATTCCGCCGGACTTCCTCACCTTGGACGAGGCGGCGGCGGTGTTGCGCGTCGGGCGGAGCACGGCGTATCGGGAGGCGAACGCATTCGAGGCCTCCGGCGGCAAGACCGGCATCCCGGTGATCCGTTACGGGAAGCTGTTCCGGGTGCCACGTTGCCGGCTCGAGGAACAACTCGGTGGCCCGATCACCTGGCCCCTCTCCACTGACGCTCCAGTCATCGTCGCGACCACGCGACCACCACGCCCTCCCAAGCGCGCACCGCGCGCAGTCGCGTCGCCTTCCACCGCCCAGCTGTCGCTCGCGATCGAGTTCTGAGGCATCACCGTAATGACTACCCGAACCACCGAACCGATGAATGACAGACAGGTGCCCGCGCGCGGCGGTGTGTGGTCATGATGCGGGTAACGACGCTTTACGCCGGGTCGGCTGTGGCGACGGCGAAGTACTACACGCAATACCTGACGCAAGCGCCGGGGGAGCAACCCGGGCAGTGGGCCGGGGCGCAGGCTGCCGGATTGGGGTTGTCGGGTGAGGTGTCGACCGATGCGCTCGAGCTGTTGCTGGCTGGCCGTGACCCACTCATCGGGACAACGCTCGGGTACCCGTTGAAGGACCGCACACGCGCCAACGGAACCGTCATCCGCGCGGTGGCAGGGTTCGATGCGACGTTGTCTGCACCGAAGTCGTTGTCGGCGTGGTGGGCGCTCACCGGCGATCCTGGTCTTGCCGAGTGTCACGATGTCGCCGTACGGGCGGTGGTCGATTCCCTCGAACGATTCGGTTCGACGACCCGAGTTCGCTCGAACGGCGGCCGCCTGCACCCGGACAGCCAAGGTCTGACGGTCGCCGCGTTCCGGCAGACAACCTCACGTCTCGACGACCCGCAACTGCACACCCATCTGGTGATCTCGGCCAAGGTGCAAACCGACGACGGTCGCTGGCTGGCACTCGACGCACGCGTGTTGAAGCACCACCAACGTGCCCTCGGCGGTCTGTATCAGTCTGTGCTGCGCGCCGAGTTGACCGACCGCTACGGCGTCGCGTTCGGCGAGATCGTGAAAGGTCAGGGCGAGATTGCTGGTGTCCCGGCGGAGTTGTTGCAGCAGTTTTCCAAGCGCGCCGACCAGGTGCGCGAGGCATTGCAGGACAAGATCGCCGAATTTCGCCAGCGAGAGGGCCGGAGCCCGTCGAAGTTCGAGCGCGCTGCTCTGGAACGCGAGGCCGCCGCTGACACCCGCCATCGCAAGACCGGCCACGATGTCTCGGATCTGCAGGCACGGTGGCGTAGCGAGGCCGCCGCGATCGCCATCACCGCCGAGACGCTCACCGAGTCGATCGCTGGTGCCGCCCGAGTCGCCCTCCCTCCGATCAAGGTCACCGTCGCCGATGTCATCGAGGACCTGTCCGAGAAACGGTCGGCGTGGCATCGCACGGACGTCCTCGAAGCGGTGACCGATCGGCTCCGCCCGCAACCGGGCATGTCCGGTGACCGGTGGTCGCAACTGGTCGATCGAGCAGTCGATCGGGTGCTGGGTGAGTGCGTCGATCTCGACCCTGAACACGGCGACAACCGGGTACGGGTATCGGATGGTCGTTCGTTGTGGATCGAACCGGTCGCTCCCCAGGTCACCAGTCGGCAGGTGATTGCCCAAGAAGAGCAGATCCTGGCCTGGGCGATCGACGCCCAACTCGAACAGCCCCACCCGTCGCTCACTGTGGACCGCGCTCGACTCGACGTGCTGCAAGCCGACGCTGCCGCAGCGGTCGCCGGCCACGACCCGCTGGTGGTGATCGTCGGTCCCGCCGGTGCCGGCAAGACCACCATGCTTCGCGCCGCCGTAACCGACCTCGACCGATACGGTCGGGCGGTGTTCGGCATCGCTCCGACGGCCAAGGCGGCGAGGGTTTTGGAACGCGAGACCGGCATGCCCGCCGACACCGTCGCCAAGTTGCTCTACGAATGGTCCCGACCCGACGGCCCCATGCCCGAGTGGAGGCTAGCGAGCGGCTCGACGTTCGTGGTCGACGATGCCTGTATGCACTCCACCCCCGACCTGCATCGCCTCACCCAACTCGCCAGCAGCCAACAATGGCGGCTGGCGCTGGTCGGTGACCACCGCCAGTTGCAAGCCGTCGGTCGCGGCGGGATGTTCGCCGAACTGTGCACCTCGAGTCGCACGATCGAGCTGGAACGCATCCACCGCTTCACCAACACCTGGGAAGCGGCCGCGTCCCTCAAGTTGCGACACGGCGACCTGCGCGCCCTCGACGCCTACGAGGCCCACGATCGGATCATGCCCGGCACCATCGACGAACACCTCGACGCAATCGCCGACGACTGGATCGAACGCCACACGGCCGATGGGACGGTGGCGATCACCACCACCACCAACGATCACGTCGACGCGATCAACCACCTCATCCGACAACGACGCATCGAACACGGCGACCTCGACCCGACGTGCGTGGCGATGATCGCCGACGGCGAAGCGGCGATCGGCGACATCGTCGCCACCCGCCGCAACCAACGCCAGCTGCACACCACCAACGGTGATGTCGTCCGCAACCGCGAGCTGTGGACCGTGACCCAGATCAGCGACACCGGTGACCTGACCGTGACCCAGATCAACGGACACGGCACCGTCACCCTGCCCGCCGAGTACGCCTGCGACCACGTCCGCCTCGGCTACGCGGCCACCGAACCGGGCAACCAATCCGACACCCAAACCGGCAGTGTCACCCTCGCCACCCCGGCCACCACCGGTCGCGGCCTCTACGTGGCGATGACCCGCGGGCAGCAAGAGAACTACGTCCGCGTCGTCACCGAAACCCACGACATCACCGAAGCACGCGACATCCTCGAAGCCATCATGACCTCCGATCGTGCCGACATCCCCGCTATCGCACAACGCCGACAGCTCGCCCAACAAGACCGACAGCCGCCGCGGATGCAACCGAGATGTGAGATTCCCGACTGGTTCAGTGACCTCCGCCTTGACGCCGCGGCCGACTACCGCGAGGCGCGACAAGCACTCGACGACTCGCACAAAACCCGCCAAGGCCTGGTAGACGCTCTCGCAGTCGCCGAGCAACGACTGGCCGCAGCGAAGCAGGCGTGCGCCCCCTTCGACGACCAGGTCGAGACAGCGGGTGACACCGTGAAGCGAGCCGAGGAGTCCCAACGGCGCGCCGAACGCAAGCTCGACGAGTCAGGTCTGCGTGGCCGGCGCCAAGCCCGCACCGAGCTCGCCTCCGCAAACGAGAACTTGGCCGTGACGCAAGAGCAGTTGGCACAGGCGAAGGAGCACTCACGCGGCCCCGACAACGTCCGAGCCGCCGCTCGCCACGATCTACAAGCCGCACGCCAGGAACTATCGAACCACGACATGTTCGAGCGGTGGCACTTCCTTCCCGAACATCTCGAAGCCATCGAGCAACGCATCGACGCCCTCGACGCGTGGCGCGACTGGGCCAACGGCAAACCGATCGATCGCGAACCTTTGGTCGCCGCGCTCAAATCGCTGCGTGAACACGCATCGCACGAGCCGGCCGACGGCACTCAGTTGCTCGTCGACGCCACTCATCGCTGGGCCGCCAAGCAAGGCATCGAGCTTCAACCAGCACGACAGCCGGCCATCGAGCCGATAGGTATCGAGCTCGACCTGTGACCTGCGAACCGCCGTCAAACCAACCGACTGACCGCGGGCATTATCCGGTCCGACTCCCGAATGCAACGCCGACATCCAGGGGGCAGATCACGGAATAGATGCAGACATGGCGCGGCGGCAGGCCAAGTGTGCTCGTGTCCACAGCCGTGGCAGAACTTGCCGAGCGTTCCTTGCCACGCGCGGTTGGTGTTGCAGTAGCTGCAACGCAACGCGGCCCGCAACGTGGCATGGCAACTCGAACAGCGATCCGCGAATCGAGCCTTGCTCGCAATCCGCGTCAGCGATCCGCTGCGGCCTCCTCGCCCAGCAACGGTTCGACGTCGGCGAGGGTAGGCGGGGTAATGGGTAACGCGGCGGCGAGCGCGGCGACCTCGCTGGCGGTGAGCGCCCCGTCGTACAGCCGAATCCGGGACACCGCTCCTCCGGAGTCCTCGTCCGGTGTGACGGTGTCGTCGCTGAACAGCCGAAGCGTGTCGTTGGCGTCGATCACGGCGATGTCGCCCGTGTCGTGGAAAGACAGCTGACTCGTCCCGTTGACATAGGCGACGACGGTGTCGGTGGCGTCCCTGGTGAGCACGACGTGGGCGTACGAGTCTGCTTCGAGCACCGCGCCCAGGCTGGGGGTGAGCGGCCAGAAATCCATCCGTCCGTCCAGGCTGTACAGGCCGCAATCTTCCGTGGCGTCGTTGAAGTCGACGATCTTCGCAAAGCCATCGAGTCGATCGAAGCGGAACACCAGCTCGATGGTGTAGTCGCTGCCGATCACCCCAGATGCGGGGGTGAGCGCGAGGCCACTGCCCCGATCGAACCTCAGCACGGAGCGCGTCTGACCGAGCACTGCCTCGTCGATGAATCCGGAGGCGTCGGCACCGATCGCCGAGAGCTCCGTGGCGGCGCCGACCGAGTCGGCGAGCGAGTTCTCGAACCGATAGTCAGCCGTGATCCTGACCTGGCCTGGCGCCTGGCTTTCGGGCGGCTCTGCGGTCTCGGGCGGAGGCTCGAGCCCAGCTGGCGCTGGTGGCCCAGCCGGACACCCGCCCGGCTGAGCCGCCGACCTGGTCGGCGATACGGTCGGCGCAGCGACGCTCGGGGACACGACGGTCGCCACGGGTGTCGCAGACGGCGTGGTGACGGCCCCCTGTTCCCCGTCAACGCTGGCGACCGGGGCGCGACCGATCCACCACACCAACAATGCCAACACCGCGATCCCGGCCGCGGCGGCAACAACTCGACGACGTGCGATCGACGACGGACTCGACGGCGCACTCGGCAACAACCCCGCCTGCTCGGCCGATGACGGCACAGTCCCCTCGGATTGCGCCTCAGCGAGGACACTGTTCGAATTCCCGTCGGGCCTTTCCGCGTCGCCACGCGGTCGTGCCCAAACACTCGACTCGGCATCGGGGTTGTGTCCGATCTCGACCCGTCGTGGAGAATCAGCCTCGTCCACCACCCGACATCCTATTCATATGAATTCTTGCCGGTTGCCGTCGAGGGCCTGACCCAACCGATGACATCGTCGCAACGCGTTCATCGACGAGTCGCTCGGCCGCTGATCATGTCGTGAGTCGGGCTCATCCCCGTTC
>JANNHY010000272.1:0-6967 GCA_031404635.1 Ilumatobacteraceae bacterium | reverse complement strand
GGCCCGCATGTAGTCGAGCAGGTCGGCTTCGAACCGCTTGACGTCCTTGACCGGGATGTCGTCGAGATAGCCCTTCGTGCCGGCGTACACCACAATGACCTGCTCCTCGACCGGCATCGGGCTGTTCTGCGGTTGCTTGAGCACCTCGACCAGCCGGTAGCCGCGCTCGAGCTGAGCTTTGGAGATGGCGTCGAGTTCGGACCCGAACGTGGCGAATGCTTCGAGCTCACGGAACTGGGCGAGGTCGATCTTCAACGTGCCGGCCACGCTCTTCATCGACTTGATCTGCGCCGCGCCACCGACGCGCGACACCGAGATACCGACGTCGACCGCCGGACGCACACCGGACTTGAACAGGTTGTCGAGCAGGTACACCTGACCGTCGGTGATCGAGATCACGTTGGTCGGGATGTACGCCGACACGTCGCCGGCCTTGGTCTCGATGATCGGCAATGCGGTCAGTGAGCCGGCGCCGCGTTCCTTGCTGAGCTTGGCGGCCCGCTCGAGCAGGCGGCTGTGGAGATAGAACACGTCTCCGGGATACGCCTCGCGGCCCGGCGGGCGGCGCAGCAACAGCGACACCTGGCGGTAGGCCTCGGCCTGCTTCGACAGGTCGTCGTAGACGATGAGGGCGTGCTCGCCATTCTCCATCCAGTGCTGGCCGATGGCACAGCCGGCGTAGGGGGCCAGGTACTTGAACGGCGCCGGGTCGCTGGCCGGGGCCGCAACGACGACGGTGTATTCCAGCGCACCGTGCTGCCGAAGCGTCTCGACGGTCTGGGCCACGGTGGAGCCCTTCTGGCCGATCGCCACATAGATGCACTTCACGCCGAGGCCGCTCTGGTTGATGATCGCGTCGACGGCCACCGTGGTCTTGCCGGTCTTGCGGTCACCGATGATCAGTTCCCGCTGGCCGCGACCGATCGGAGTCATCGCGTCGATCGCCTTGATACCTGTCTGCAGCGGCTCGTGCACCGGCTGGCGGCCCATGATGCCGGGGGCCTGGATCTCGACACGACGTTGGATGCCACCGACGATCTCGCCGCGGCCGTCGATCGGTTCACCGAGGGCGTTGATGACGCGGCCGAGCATCGCGTCACCGACGGGCACGCTGAGAATGCGGCCGGTCGCCTTCACGGTCTGGCCTTCCTCCACACCATCGGCGTCACCGAGCACGACGGCGCCGATCGACTCCTCGTCGAGGTTCAGGGCCAGCCCGACGGTGCCGTCTTCGAATTCGAGTAACTCGTTGACGGCGCAATCGGGCAGGCCACTGACGCGGGCGATACCGTCGCCGACCTCGGTGACACGCCCGACCGTGCGGGCCTCGAACGAGGGCTCGAAGCCCTCCAGGTTTTTCTTGAGCGCAGTGGCGATGTCGCCGGCGCTCAGCGTGAGTTCTGCCATGGTTCTCTCATGTCTCCGTATGGTGTCCGGTGCCTACAGGCGGGACTTCAACTGCTCGATGCGGGTGCGGACTGTGCCGTCGATGACGGTGTCGCCCACGGTGGCCACGATGCCGCCGAGGACTGACGGGTCGACGATCACTTTCAGGTTCACCTGCTTGCCGGTGGCGTTGGCCAGCGCCGCGGCCAGGCGAGTTTCCTGGTCGGGGGTGAGGGCGACCGCGGTGCGCACTTCGGCAACGGCGAGGTTCTTGGCGGTCGAGGCCGTCTCGACCAGCTTGTCGACGATGGCCGGCAGGTCGCGGGCCCGGCCGGAGCCGACCACCATCGAGATCAGCTGCGTGGTCGTGCTGGTGACCTTGCCACCGAGCAGGTCCTCGACGATGGCCTGGCGCTTGCCGGCAGGGATCTGCTCGTCGGCCAGCGCGTTGCGCAGTTGCTCGTTGCTCTCGTAGCTGCGCGCGAAGCGGAACAGTTCGTCTTCGACCTCGTCGATCGTGCCTTCGGCGCGAGCGATCTCGAACAGCCCACGGGCATACCCCTCGATGCGCGAATCGCTCATCCCGCCGCTCCTGCTCCTACTTTGGCGATGAAGCTCTCGATCAGCTCCTGATGCGTCGCCGCATCGAGCGAACCGGTGACGACGTGATCGACGGCGGCGCTCGACAAGCGGGCGATCTCGGCGCGCAGTTCGTCGCCGGAACGACCGGCAGCGGCGACGATATCGGCCGCGGCGCGGGCATCGAGATCGACGAGCTCTTGACCGAGACGCTCGCGACCATCGGCGAGTAGGGCAGCCGCCTGGGCGTCGGCGTCGGCCAACAGGCGAGCGCGCTCGCCGGCGATGTCACCTTTGGCCTCGCGGATTTGGGCGGCCTCGGCATCGGCAGCGACCCGAGCCGCCTCACCGGCGTCGAGTTCTGCTTGGATCTTGGCCGTGCGGGCAGCCATGCCCTTCTTCACCGGCGGGCCGGCGAACTTCCACAGCAGGAAGAACACCAGCAAAGATGCGGGGACGCCGAACAGGATCTCGTACCCCTCCGGCCAGAACACCGACGGAGTCTGAGTGATGTCTTCGTGAGGCACCGCCGCCAGAAGGCTCATGTCGCACCTCCTGCCATCAGAGTCGAGACGATGCCGCTGACCGCCGCGGCGTCGGGGCGATGACCGGTGGCCAATTCGGCGGCACGACTGCTGACATCGGCGACCGCGGCCTCGATGTGCTCGGCGGCGGCGGTCCTGGCGACCTCGGTCGCCGCGACTGCTTCTGCACGGCGAGCGGCGATGCGAGCGTTGGCCTCGGCCAGCGCCGCGGTTCGCTCGCCTTCCAGCGTCTGGCGGGCGGCGTCGATGCGCTGGCGGGCCTCGGCCTTCACCCCGGCGAGCTCGGCCTCGTAGGCCGCTACCTCGGCCTTGGCCTCGGCGCGTGTGGCATCAGCGGTCTCATGATCGCCACGGATCTTTCCGTAGCGAGCATCCATGCCCTTCTTCAAACGCGGGAAGAGCACCATGCGCATCAGCACGAACAGCACGATGAACGCGCCGCCGCCCCACGCCAACTCCTTGATCTCTGGTGCGATCGGGCTCGGACCCTTGTCCTCGACGGTAGTTTCAGCTTCCCCGGTGGTCTGGGGAAGGTGGACGACCACTGCGTGGCCCGCACCCGTCGTGGTGACGGTGACGGTGAGCACGAACACTCCTCAGAGACCGAGCAGAATGAAGACGACGAAGCCGATGAGGGCCAGCGCTTCGGTGAAGGCGATACCGAGGAACATCGTGGTGCGGACCATGCCGGCGGCCTCTGGCTGACGGGCCATGGCCTCGATGGCCTTACCGACGACGTAGCCGATGCCCACACCGGGGCCGATGGCGGCGAGGCCGTAGGCGAAACCGGCACCGATCGCGGCGTTGGCTGCTTTGATCTCGTCGGGCGTCTGCGCTGGGGGTACGGCAGCGATGAGGCGGGCGATTGCTTCCATGTTGTTTTGGTTTCTCCTGGTGAGGTTGGTGAGGGAGATCTTGCGACGGTGATGGTTCAGTGCACGGGATGGTGAGCGGCGTCGATGTACACGGCGGTAAGGATGGTGAAGATGTAGGCCTGCAACAAGCCGACCAAGACCTCGAACGCGGTCAGGAAGACCAGCATGAAGAACGGCAGCACGCTCATCGGCTTCAGCGCCAGTTGCTTGGTCTCGGCGAAGACCAACGCATTCGTCAAGAAGGCGAACGTGACCAACAACATGTGACCGGCGAGCATATTGGCAAAGAGTCGGACGGCCAGCGAGAAGGGGCGCAGGACGATGTTGGAGAGCAGTTCGATCACGCCGACCAATGGTCGCATTCCAATGGGGACGCCATGCGGCCAGGCCATACCGGTGATGTACTTGATGCCGTTGTGCTTGAAGCCGACGGCGTTGTAGATCACCCAGACGGTCAGGGCGAGGAACAGCGGGATCGCCATGCGCGCCGTTGCCGGCATCTGGAACAGCGGGATGATGCCCGGCACGTTGCAGAGGTAGACGAAGATGAAGATCGACAGCAGGAACGGCGTCCACGGCAGGCCGTCTTTGCCCATCGTTTGCATGACGATATCGCTCTCGATGAACGTGACGCCGCTCTCGGCGAGGTTGCGCACGCCCGTCGGCGCCTTCAGCGGATCTTTGTTGGCGGCCAGCAGGAACACGACGATGCCGATCACGGCCGCGAGAACAGCGATGAGGCCGACCTTGTTGAAGTTCGAGAAAATATCTCGCCAACGGATCAACTCGTTGATCGGCGGAAACTTCAGTGCGAGCATTCCGAGGTACTCCCTGTTCGCTTTTTAGTTTTTGCTGGCTGACTTGCTGACGGTCGAGGGCTTGGGCTTGAGGCCGGGGTAGGCGAGCGAGATCGCCACGTATTTCAGTTCCCACACCAACAGGCCCAGGTGAGTGAAGATGATGGTCGCTCCGAGTGCCGGAAGCGAAATCCATCCGGCGTCTTTCACCAAGTACACGGCGAGGAAAATCAGCGCCAGGCGCACCAGGTAACCGAACAGGATCGCAGCCATCATCACCCGCAGGCTGATCTTGGCGGTGACGGCGACGATGCCGGCGGCGAGGGCGAAGTTGACCAGCACGACGGCGATGCCGTAGGCGCTCGACCCCGCACCGTTCATGCCCCAGATAAGTCCGCACAGCGCGATCAGCAACGGGGCGACCATCAGCCCGCGCTTGACCATGTCGTTCGACACCGACACTTCGGGCGATGGGCCCTGTAGTGGCGCGGTCATCGAGAATGCGATGTCGTTCATGATCGGTCTCCCTGGACGCGAGAGGCTCGTTGCGCCTCGAGCTCCTTCATGCGCGCATCGTAGTCGTACCAAAACCGTACGAATTCACCGATCAGGGCCAGCACGACCAGGCCGACCATGAACAGCGGCTTGGTACCGAGCCAACGATCGAGGGCGTAGCCGATGCCGAGGAAGGCGAGAGTCACCAGTGCAACATCGATCCCAATACCGAGCTTGTCGTCGGTGGCCGGGTTGATCCGGTACTCGTTGCTGGAGGGCGGCGGCTTCAACGGGTGGTTCCTACGCTGTGCTGGCGTGCTCGTCGCGTCAACGAGCTTGTGAACGCGTACACAATCTATCCAGAGTGTCTCGGAGTCTCCAAACCGAAACCCCTGTGGAGTGTGTCATGCCCACCCGGGTGCGCCGTGGCACTCCACTATGCGCTGCGGTTGCGTCGGATCTGCGGGTGAAACAGCGTGTACAGCAACAGGCCGAGCATCGCCGCCCCGAGCGGAACGTACGACACGAAACTCTGCGTCAACACCGGGTAGAGAACGAACGCCGACAGCAGCGCAGTCCACGCCCACAGGATCACGACGCTGCGACGCTGCCCATGACCCATCTCCATCAGGCGGTGATGAAGGTGGCGCAGGTCGGCCGTCGCCACACCTTGGCGACGAGTGGCGCGGCGGACGATTGCGAACAACGTGTCGAGGATCGGTACACCGAGGATGAACAGTGGGATGAACAGCGGCGCCAGGAAGAAGTAAGTCTGGCCGGCGTAGCCGCGCAGGTTCGGGTCGGCGCGACCACCGACGACGCTGGTGCTCACCGCCAACAACAGACCGAGCAACAACGCGCCGCCGTCGCCCATGAAGATCTTCGCCGGATTGAAGTTGTGCGGAAGGAAACCGACGCAGATCCCGACGGTGATGATGGCGATCAGCGGGCCGATGCTCGGCGACGAGAGCAGACCCACCGTCGGGTCGGCCAGCCGCAAGCTGTAGATGAAGAACGCCAGCGCGCCAATGGCGACGATGCCCGCAGCGAGACCATCCAACCCGTCGATCAGGTTGATCGCCTGAGTCATGCCCAGCAACCAGATCACCGTGATCAGCAAAATCCAGTCGTCGCTGACGGTGAAGACCTCGACGAACGGCACACGGAAGTAGAACATCGTGACGCCGTAGTAGGTCAACACACCGGCAACCGCGAAGGTGCCTACCACCTTGGCAGGAGCCGAGAGCTCGCGAACATCGTCGAACAAGCCGACCATGAACATCAACGATGCGGCGAACAGCGCGCCGCGCGGCTCGTCGTTGCGAGCAAAGATCGTGTCGAAGTTGTCGCTCAATCGCGCCGCGGTGAGTGCCGCGACCAGACCGACGAACATGGCGATGCCGCCGACATCGGGGGTCGGCACCGTGTGGACCCGCCTCTCGTCGGGATCGGCCACCCATCCGAGACGGCGGGCAATGCCTCCGACAATCGGCGTGCAGACGAATGTGGCAACCGCGGCCACCAGGCCGATCAGGAGGTACGACGTCGTCGACGGCATGAGCGCTGCCGACTCTAGCGATCAGCCGTAAGCGGGGAACTTCGCACAGAGCGAAGCAACCTCGGCGCGCACCGCGGCGAGGGTTGGCTGATCCGCACGGTGGCGTAACACCCGGGCGATCAGTGCGGCGATGACGGCCATTTCCGGCTCCTTCATCCCTTGCGTGGTCACAGAAGGGGTGCCGATGCGGACGCCACTGGTTACGAACGGGCTGCGCGGATCGTCGGGGATGGTGTTCTTGTTCAACGTGATCCCGGCCAGATCGAGCACCGCCTGAGCCTCTTTGCCGGTCAGTTCGGCGTCGAACGGGCGCAGGTCGACGACCATCAGGTGGCTGTCGGTGCCGCCGCTGACCAGCCGGAACCCCTCCCCCGCCAACGCCGCAGCCAGGGCATTGGCGTTGACGACGATCTGCTGGGCGTACTCGGTGAAGCTCGGCAGCAACGCCTCGTGGAAGGCGACGGCCTTGCCGGCGATCACATTTTCGAGCGGACCACCCTGCCAACCCGGGAACACAGCCTTGTCGACAGCCTTGGCGTGCTCCTCCTTCGACAGGATGCACCCACCCCGCGGGCCACGCAGCGTCTTGTGGGTGGTGAAGGTGACGATGTCGGCATATGGCACCGGATCGGGATGGACGCCACCGGCGATCAGCCCGGCGAGGTGGGCGGCGTCGAACAAGAAGTACGCGCCGATCTCGTCGGCGATGGCCTTGAACGGCTCGGGGTCGAG
>JANNHY010000271.1:0-2575 GCA_031404635.1 Ilumatobacteraceae bacterium | reverse complement strand
ATTGTCGCGCCGCCGTAACGGTCGTCGCGGGATCGGCGCAGGAGCAGCTGCGCTCGCCATGTTCGCTTCCGGACTGGTGGTCGGGAACGACGTCACAGTCGGTGCACTCGCGCCGGTCGGAGCGGGCTTCGAGCTCGACGCCGGAGACCTGCGGTTCATCTTCAAGCAGATCGAGATTGCCCAGGCCCATGCGGCCGGTGGCGAGCTGTTCGGACCGGGCGTGAACCAGGTCAACGAGCGGAGACTCCCCTTCGGCCTGCGCACGGTCGACGGATCGATGAATCACCTGACGCCCGGCGAGACCACTTTCGGCGCCGCCGATACGGTCTTTCCACGTCTGACAACGCCGGTCTACCGCGACGGCGAGCCGATCACGCCGGCCTTCCCTGTCGGTCCGCCAGGGCCGACCAGCTACAACCAGACCAAGGGCGCCGTCATCGACTCAGCGCCGCGCCTCATCAGCAACATCATCGTCGACCAGACGTCGGCTAACCCTGCTGTGGTCGCCGCCTCGGGCGGCTGTGTAGAACTCGATGGTAATAGCTGCTTCATCGGCAACACCGCGCCCGACGTCGGCTTGTCGGCGCCGTTCAACTCGTTGTTCACGTACTTCGGCCAGTTCTTCGATCACGGGTTGGATCTCGTGACCAAGGGTGGCGGCACGGTGTTCGTACCGTTGCAGACCGACGATCCGCTGTACGCCCCTGGCGCCCCCAACTTCTTGGCGCTAACCCGCGCCACGAACCAGCCCGGTCCCGACGGCGTCACAGGTGACGATCCGTTGACCCTGTGCACGGCGCCTAACGACCCCGTTGGCTGCGACGAGAGCGCCGACGACGTCAAGGAAGCGACGAACACGACGACGTCGTTCGTCGACCAGAACCAGACCTACACCTCGCACCCGTCACATCAGGTGTTCCTTCGCGAGTACCAGATGGTGTCCGGCAGGCCGGTGTCCACCGGCAAGATGATCGATGGTGCCCTTGGCAACATCGGTAACTGGGGCGAGGTCAAGGCGCAGGCCGCGACGATGCTCGGCATCGGGCTCGTCGACTCGGACGTGTTCAACGTGCCGCTGCTGGCGACCGATCCCTATGGCCGCTTCCTCCGTGGGCCCAACGGGTTCCCAATGATGATGATGGGCGACGACACGACCGTGGAAGGCAACCCGGCTGCTCCGATTTCCACGTTCGGATCGAAGAAGACCGGGCACGCGTTCCTCGACGACATCGCCCACAGCGCAGCTCCGAAGGCCGGAGGCCCCGACGACGATCTTGTCGCCGGTGGGAGCCTCGACACTCCGCTTCCCGTTGGAACCTATGACAACGAGCTGCTCGACGCCCACTTCATCACGGGTGACGGTCGTGGCAACGAGAACATCAGCCTGACGGCCGTCCACACGCTGTTTCACGCTGAGCACAACCGGCTCGCCTCCAACATCGATGGGCTCATCGGCACACTGCTCACCCCCGCCGAGGCTCTGGCGTGGCAGACTGTCGACGGGCCCTCCGGCTGGGATTACGGCGAAAGGCTGTTCCAGGCGGCGAGGTTCGTCACCGAGATGCAGTACCAGCACCTCGTGTTCGAGGAGTTTGCACGCAAGCTGTCACCGACGATCAACCCGTTCATCGGCGACGGCATCAACTTCCAGAGCGACACCAACCCGGCGATCGTCGCCGAGTTCGCTCACGTGGTGTACAGGCTGGGCCACTCGATGCTGACCGAGACCATCGCCCGCACGAACGAAGACGGTAGTCCAAACGACATTCCGTTGTTCGACGGCTTCCTCAACCCGTTGGAGTTCAACAACGGCGGGACGGCCGGGACACTCACGGCGGCACAGGCCACCGGTGCCATCTTCCAGGGTGAAACCCGACAGGTCGGCAACCACATCGACGAGTTCATCGCCGACGTGTTGCGCAACCGACTCCTCGGTCTGCCCCTCGACCTGGCCGTGTTCAACCTGGCCCGCGGTCGAAGTGAAGGAGTCGCCCCGCTGAACTCCGTGCGCCGGCAGCTGTTCAACGCCACCGGTGAATCGTCCCTGGCGCCCTACGGAAGCTGGATGGACTACGCGTTCAGCATGAAGCACGCCGAGTCGCTGGTCAACTTCATCGCGGCCTACGGCACGCACCCGACCATCACGACGCTCGATCCGGATGGCCCCGGACCGCTCTTCGCGGGCGGCATCAAGCCCCGGCGCGACGCTGCCGAGCAGATCGTCAACGGAATCGTGTTGCCCGGACCCGACGGTGTGTTGGGTGACAATCCGTTGACCAACGACCCGCTGGGTAACGAGGCTGCTGACAACATCGCGACTGATCCAGGTCCCGACACGTTGTTCGGCGTCGACTGCAACACAGCGGCGGCGACGGCGGAGTGCGCCGATGACACCTACCTTGCCGGCCCCGACTTGATCCTGGTCGACAATCCGTTGACCACCAATCCGGACGAGAGCAGACGCTGTCGGCCTGGCTGTTGCTGCCGCTGATGGTCGTGGTGGCGATGGCCTTCGGCATGGCCTGGGCCGCGGTGCCCGGCGCCTTGCAAGCCTGGCGCGGCAGCCACATCGTGA
>JANNHY010000270.1:0-4139 GCA_031404635.1 Ilumatobacteraceae bacterium | reverse complement strand
GGTTGCTGCCCGACGCTGCCTATGTGCCATGGAACCTGGCAGTCGCCGCGGTGTGCGTGCTGATTGCCACACCGGCAGCTACCTCGGCCGAACTGGGCTTCACCCGCTGGCGGTCCGGAGTGGCGTGGGGGTTGACACTGGTCGTTTTCACGGCCGGACAGCTGCTGCTGGCGGTGACGATGCCGGTGTTCAACGAACTCTACCACGATCGTCGGGTGGGCTCGGCGTGGTCGACGATGCTCTACCAAACGATCGTTCGAATTCCCCTCGGCACGGTCGTGCTCGAGGAGGTGGCATTTCGCGGAGTGCTGCCCGGGCTGCTCGCCAAACGGTTCGGCCTGCTCCGCGGCTGTTTCGCAGCGTCGGTCCTGTTCGGGCTGTGGCATGTGCTGCCCGCGCTCGGCCTCAGCAAGGTCAATCCGGCGATGACCGAGCTGTTCGGCGATGGCGCCGCCGGCGTCGCCGTGGCCGTGGTTCTCGCCGTCATCGGCACCGTCGTCGCAGGGCTGTGGTGGTGCTGGATCAGGTATCGATCGGGCAGCGTGCTCGCCACGATGATTGCCCACGTGGCCACCAACTCGGTGGCGTACGGCATTGCCTGGTTCGTCACCCGCTGACCGCCGTAGCCTGGCCTATCGATATGCGTGGCGAGATGGCCCGACCGATCGGGATGTTCGACAGTGGGTTCGGCGGGCTCACTGTTGCCCGCGCCCTGATCGATCTGCTTCCTGTCGAGAACTTGGTGTACATCGGTGACACCGGCCGCTATCCGTATGGGCCGCGCCCGCAGGCCGAGGTTCGCCAGTTCGCTCGACAGCTGGCCTGGAGCTTGGTCAAACAGCATGATGTGAAAGCCGTCGTGGTGGCCTGCAACACCGCCTCGGCCGCAGCGCTCGACGTGCTGCAACAGGAGTTGCCGGTGCTCGTTGTCGATGTTGTCGAGCCCGGTGCCCGGGCATTGGTTCGGGCCAGTCGCTCGGGACGCGTCGGGGTGATCGGCACAGTGGGTGCGATCAGCTCCGGCGCGTACGAACGGGCGGTCGCATCTACGGGCGTCGCTGTCGAGTTGACTGCGGCTGCGTGCCCCGGCTTCGTCGAGTTCGTCGAGCGCGGCCAAACCTCGGGCGACGAGATCACGATCCTCGCCGAACGTCTGTTGGCGCCGCTCAACGCGGCCGGCGTCGATGCGCTGTTGCTCGGGTGCACCCACTATCCCTATCTAGCGCGCGTGATCGGCGACGTCATGGGCCCGGACGTGATCCTGGTGTCGAGCGCCGACGAGACGGCGTTCGCGACCCGCGAAACGCTGCAGCGGCTCGATCTGCTGCGCAGCGAAGTTGCCGGGCAGGCTGTTGAGCATCGGTTCTACTCCAGCGGCGACATCTCCTGGTTCGCGGACCTCGGAGGCCGACTACTAGGCCCCGAACTCGGCGCCGCCGATCACTGGCAGCCGCTGGAATGACAATCGCAGTTCTGTCCACCACACAAGGAGTGTTCTCATGACCCGCTTCGACGGCCGCGCCGATGATCAACTGCGTCCGATCAGCTTCGAGCGCGACTACACAGAGATGGCCGCTGGAAGTGTGCTGGTCTCGTTCGGCAAGACCCGCGTGCTGTGCACGGCATCGATCGACGAGAACGTGCCGCGGTGGATGAAGAATTCCGGCAAGGGCTGGGTGACCGCCGAGTATTCGATGTTGCCGGGCGCCTCGCCGGAACGTATTGATCGCGAGGCTACCAAGGGCAAGCAGAGCGGGCGGACCGTCGAGATCCAGCGTCTGATCGGTCGCTCGTTGCGCGCCGCTTGCGACATGCAACAGCTCGGTGAGCGTCAGGTCGTTGTGGACTGCGACGTGCTGCAGGCCGACGGTGGCACGCGCACCGCCAGCATCTGTGGCGGATATCTCGCCTTGCACGATGCTCTTGCCCGGCTGCTGCAGAACAAGGCGATCACGGTGCACCCGCTGCACTCGTTCTGCGCGGCGATCAGCGTCGGCATCGTCGGTGGTTCGCCGGTGCTCGATCTTCCGTACGTGGAGGATTCGACCGCCGAGGTCGACATGAACGTGGTGATGCTCGGCACGGCCGGCGGTGAGCCGCGCTTCGTCGAAGTGCAGGGCACGGCCGAGGGAGCAGCGTTCTCGCGCAGCGAACTCGACTCGTTGTTGGAACTGGCGTCGGCCGGACTTGCCGAGATCATGGCGCTGCAGGCCGAGATGGTGTCGGTGCCGCCGCCGCCGCGACCTCTCGGGCGGTGATCGTGCCGGCGCTGCAGCTTGTCTGCGCCTCGGCCAACCCCGACAAAGTGGCCGAGATTGCGGCGATCCTCGACGGCGTCGTGCAGTTGTTGCCCCGACCAGCCGACGCGCCCGAGGTTGCCGAGGACGCCGACACGCTGATGGGCAACGCCCGCCTCAAGGCCGCGGCGATTTGCGCCGCCTCCGGCTTGCCTGCTGTCAGCGACGACACCGGCCTGTTCGTCGACGCTCTCGGGGGTGCGCCAGGTGTCCATGCGGCGCGGTTCGCTGGACCGGACGCGACATATGCCGACAACCGCGCCAAGCTGCTGCGCGAGTTGCATGGCGCCGGCCAGCGGAGGGCCAGGTTCGTATCGGCCGTGATGGTGGTTTGGCCGAACGGTCGCGAACTCGCCGTCGAGGGAGTGTGCGAAGGAACGATTTCCATTGCCGAGTTGGGTGATCGCGGCTTTGGCTACGACTCGGTGTTCATCCCCGACGACGGCGACGGTCGATCGTTCGCGCAGATGACCGACGAGGAGAAGAACCGAATCTCGCACCGCGCCCGATCTCTGGCCGCTCTGCTCGCAGCGCTGAGGGGGCATGTGTAAAGTTACCGCGGGCGAATAGGGATAGGAGCACCTCATGTACTTACGTCTCACTGTTGTCGGAGTCGTTGCCGCGCTTGTGTTGCCGGTCACGACCGCAACCGCGGTCTCGGCGAGCGATGATCACGATCAACGTCCGGACACCATCGACCTGCCGGCCGGGTTCGCCGGCGAAGGGGTGTCGGTCGGCGCCCGCAACACGTTCTATGCGGGATCACGAACCGACGGTCGCATCGCACGCGGCGACTTGCGCGAGGGCGTCAGCGAAGTCTTCGTCTCCGATCCGGTTGTCACCGCGGCCACCGGCCTGAAGGCCGACCTTCGCCATAACCTCCTGTGGGTGTCGGGCGCGGCAACGGGCATGGCTGCGGTCTACAACTTGAAGACCGGTGCCCCCGTCGCCACATTGACACTCGCCACAGCGCCTTCATTCATCAACGATGTCATCGTCACGCGCGACGCGGCGTACTTCACCAACAGCTTCACGCCGGAGATCTACCGCGTTCCCGTGTCGAAGCAGGGCGTAGTCGGCACGCCGGAGACGATCGCACTTCATGGTCCGGCCGCAGACTTCGTCGCCGGATTCAACATCAACGGCATCGAGGCAACCAGCAACGGACGCACGCTCATCGTCGTCAACAGCGCGAAAGGCACGCTCTACACCGTCGACCCGACAACGGGCGACAGTGCGCTCATCGATCTCGGCGGCGAGTCAGTTCCGACGGCCGATGGGTTGTTGCTGAAAGGCAACAAGCTCTTCGTCCTGAAAAACGGAAACGGCCCGGACGACGGCATCGACAACGAAATCGTGGTCGTTCGCCTTCGGCGCCATTTGACACAGGGCCGGGTGGTCGACACGATCACCAGTCCATTTTTCGAGACTGCCACCACCCTGGCGAGACGGGGCGACATCCTCGTTGCCGTCAACTCTCACTTCGGCGGCGCGCCGATCGATCCCGAGCCCGAGGTGGTCCTGGTGAATCTCGACGATCACCGCGGGCATCACGACGACGACTAACGGCGACGCATGGGCGCCTGGAAGGCTTTCCGGGCTTCGTGGGAACCGCTGCGGCCAGGTGCATTGCAAAGGTAACCGGGCACAGCACCCCATCGGCGTGATACATCAAGCGAATGAACTCGCGGAGCGACGTTTTGCCGACGAGATCGACCACTCCGCCCAACCGCGGATGCCAATGGGTGGTCTCGCCGCACTGCACAAATTGGATTTTATCGCGAAAGTGGTCCACCACGGTCTGATAGCGGCGGTCGCAGTCCTTCTCGAGCGCCGTCTGCC
>JANNHY010000269.1:0-4164 GCA_031404635.1 Ilumatobacteraceae bacterium | reverse complement strand
CACGCGCTTTGCGCCCGGAGGCAACAACGGCTGCGTAGACCCGCCCGTAGGCTCGTGACGCCTCGGCATCGAACGGCAATGGATCGAACGCTGCCTCGGTGCGCTGAAGGCGGTCCTGTCGACGTGCTCGTTCGTCGGAGTGCGAGGTGGCGTGGGGCCCGGCGGCGAGTTCCGCCATCGTGATAGCGCTGACTGCGACCTCGATCGGAAGCTGTGCAGAGTCGAGCTTTTCGAGGTCGATGACCACCGATGTGTCGAGGATCCCACGTGCCTGACGAGGCTCAGGCACGGGGCTCGATGTCCTGATCGGCAACGGAGTCGAGGTCGGTTCGGAAGCGGGCCGCGTCAACGCTGGGAGCGTTCCGGAACACGGCGACGGCTGCGTCGGCAGTTACGAAGCGATGCCGTCGCAGCGGAGTGAGTTCGCCGACGGGCACGCCGTTGCGGGTCACGATGAAGGTTTCACCGCGATCAAGTCGGCGCATGATCTCGCCGCTGTCGTTGCGGAGTTCGCGTTGCGTTATCGCTTGAGCCATGCCGAGACTGTAGCACATGGTGCTACAAGACGCCACACAGTGCCTGAACTCGGGACCTTCGACTCTTGGCGCCGGCGAGCGGCCGAGTCAGGGTCTGCTGGTGGGCGAGATCGGGCGACGACGGGCGGCACCGATGGTGCGGGACTGGCACGAGCACGCCAGCGCGTACCAAGTTGCCCGCCTGCTGACCGCCCCGGCACGGCGCGGCCTGGTACATCTGCACCTGGAGAACCCCGAGAACCTGCCCATGGAGGGGCCGGCAATCGTCGTCGCCAACCACCTGTCGTTCCTCGACAGCGTGCTGTTGATGTTCGCCCTTCCGCGGCCGGTGTCGGTGCTCGGAAAGGCGGAGTACTTGGACCGGCGCGTCACGAAGTGGCTGTTCTGCGGCGCCGGGATGATCCCGATCCGGCGCGGGAACCCCGCCGACTTCGTCCGCGCCTTCGAGCAGATTGGTGACCTCCTCAATCGAGGCAAGGTGGTCGGGATCTTCCCCGAGGGCACCCGATCACGAGATGGGCTGCTGCATCGTGGGCATTCCGGGGCCGCCCACCTCGCCCTCACCACCGGCGTCCCGTTGGTGCCGGCCGGCATCATCGGCACCGACCAGATCCTGCCAAAGGGTGCCCGTTTCGTGCGCCCGTTCCAGCACGCCACGATCAGCCTCGGCGAGCCGATCCGGGTGGCCGACGCCGGGTTCACCAAGAGCACGAACCATGCCCGACGCGAGATCACGGACCAGCTGATGAGGGAGATCCAGCGCCGCTGCCGGCAGGACTATGTCGACGAGTACGAGCCGTTGGTGACCGCCAGCGGCGGTGATGCCGCGCCCGCACGTGCTCAGGTGTGATAGCCGCTCAGGTCGACGACTAGGTGTGTCGTCGTTTGGGTGTAGATGCACACCTTGCCGTCGCGGGTGGTCGTGGCGACGGCGAGGTTGGCGACGGTCGTGCCCCGTGCGTAGTTGAGCGTCGAGGCGATCGGTCGCGTTGCACCGCATGGGTAGACGGTGACGAACCCGGGCCCAGTGGCTTCGGTCACCGTGACGTTGAGGACCGCGGCACGAATCGCCACCGGTACCCCTAACCGCCCGCCGATCGATAGTTCGAGTACCGAGTCGGGTGGTCGCAGGCCACCCCCCGCGGAGAGGTTGTCGGCGGTGGCCAGACCGGGGCCGACTCGTGTTTCGAGCACACGCGTCGGCTCGAAGAAGCGCACAACTCCTGCGCCGTCGTGGTAGCCGTTGACGTCGAGGATCACATCGGTTTCCACGTTCGAGTAGATGCAGATCGCTCCGCCGAGACCGACCTTGACGACCGCCGAGTTGGGGACGATGGTTCCCGCCGAAACGTTGAGCGTCGATGCATTCGGTACCGGCTCCCCGCAGGGGAACACTGTGGCGAAACCGATCGCGGTCGGCGCCACAGCTGTCAAGTTGACGGCCACCGCCGAGGCATCCACGGGCACGCCGCCGCGCCCGGCGACTCTCACCTCGGTGATCACACCCGCCTGGCGTCGACCGATCCCGACGAACTGTCCGTCAACCGTGGTGAACTCGACTCCGATTCGGCTGTCGAGCAGTCGAGCCGGTTGAATGCCCGAGAAGCTGGCGCCGAACGCGTAGTAGCCGGTGATATCGGCGATCACGTGGGCTGGTGTCTGGGTGTAGACGCAGACGGCGCCGTTGCTGCCGATACGTGCGGTTACCGCAACCGCTCGCGTCGTACCGACGTCGTAGTTGAGGTTGGATGAGGTCGGTCGCGGCTCGCCGCACGGGTACACGGTGAGGTATCCGGCTCCGAGTGCGCCGGTGACAGTGAGGTTGAGCACCACCGACCGAGCCCATGAAGGCATGTTGGCGCGACCGACGATACCCAGTTCGAGCACGCTGTCTGGCAGGCGGAGTCCGATACCGCTGAACCCGGCGTCGACGGTGCCCAGACCTGGTCCGGAGCGAGTTTCCAACAGACGAAGCGGGCCGATCGGGATAAGCACCGAATGACCGGCGCCCTCCTGCGTGGCCGTGGCGCGGTCGGTCGGGGCGCCACTACGGTCGACCACCGACGACGTGCCGAAATCCGCCGTGGCATACACCGGGAAGCCACCGAAGACCAGAATCTGGTCGCAGCCGGCATCCTTCAACGCATCCATATCGGCATGGATCGAGACCGCCGTCGGGGCGAGGGCATTGTGATCGAAGGCGTTGACGGCGCACATCAGCTTGGCACGCGGGTCATACGTGCGCGCCAGGCCGGCACCACGATCGCCGCTGTACATGGCGAACGACAGCAACTGAGCCACTCCGGGAAGATCGGTCAGTGCCTTGTCGAGCGCGAGCGCTGTAGGAAGGAAGTTGGTGAACGGCTTCACGCCAGTCAGAGGGGTGACCTTGTCGAGTATCACCGTCCATCGCTGCTTGAGGATCGCCCATTCGGGCCCGGCAGGGTCGAACTCGTCACCCATGTCCCACGCGGCAATATTGGCCACTACGGGTGTCCAATAGGCGATGGCAGTGTCGCGCACCAGGGGTTCTGGCGACCACAACCGTGCGTCGTACACGACTGTTTTCATGCCGACAGTCGCATTGATCTGGACGAGGCGCATGTACGTTTCGAAGCTGACGTATCGGTTGGAAGTGAAGGCGGGCGTGTAGGGCGGCGTGGGAACGTTGCACGGCCCGAAGGTGGCGTCGATGCCACCGACTTCAGCCATCGCACGAACGGCCGTCGCCGCCGCAGGATCATCGGGATGCACTCCACACCACGCCCAGGTGTCGACCGTCTTCGGGGGCGGCGGCGTGACCACAGCGCCGACCGATGGGCCCGGAACACCGGCGACGGCTGCGAGCCACAGCGCGACGAGCGCGGTAAGGCAGCAGATTCGTCTGGTCATCGCCGAGAGTGTAGAAGCCGGGGGCAGGTGCTTAGGCTCGCCCCGACTTTCCGAAGCCGCGCAAGGATCTGGGTGCCACCGGCAGCCATAGAGCCCAGGGGAGATGTGGGCGCGTGGCACCCAGATCTCAGGGCGAACGCGGTCTGCCCTATTTGCTGCGGTGGATCCTGACTGTGAGGGCCTCGCGTCGCAGCGCTTGCTCGAGCAGGGGAGACGGTGCGCCTAGGTGAACATCAGCGCCGAGGCGTTTGGCGGAGGCGAGCGCTTCCATCCCGAGGATGTTGAGTTGGTGGTGGCGTCGGAGCTGCCCGATCATGGGGGCGAGCTCACGAAGGCTCACCAGGCCGATGTCGGCGGGAAGCTCCAGCAGCGCTCGTACGGCACGCTCGCGCAGTTCCACTGGGAGTTCAGTGAAGGGTCGCGAGAGAGTGCCCGTCCGGTCGGTCGCGCTGAGGACGGCCTGGCAGAGCCGCACGTACCAGTAACCCGTTGTGTGCAGCTCCATCGACGCGAGAATCCGGGGCGTGCTTCCACGCAGCACGGCACCGAGAAGCTGATCGTCGATCAGCGCAATCGTCATTCGCTGGCCAACTCCTCGTCACCGAACCCACGACGGGCGAGTTCCCAGTCGTTCTCGGTGACGGCATCGAGCAAGGCGCGACGAAGTGTCTGTGTGCCGCCGGGTGCAATGATGATTGCGTCGCCAAGATCGAGGTACCCGATGTCGCCGCCCTCG
>JANNHY010000268.1:0-5150 GCA_031404635.1 Ilumatobacteraceae bacterium | reverse complement strand
GATGAGAGATGAGCCGTCGGAGGACGCACATCTCTCATCGCCGGGTTGCGGCGGGTGGCGGCCGGGGAGGGCTATCGCTAACTGAACCGCATTGCGGCTAGCTCGGTGATCCGGGCTTTGCCGCGGCGTTCTTGCGGCGGGCCAGCAGCACGCCGCCACCGGCCAGCACAATTACCGCACCAATTCCTATGGCGAGGATCGCACCCGTGTTGCTCGAATCGTCGTCTGACGCCGCAGCAACCGTGGTCGAGAGCGTCACAACCGTACCGTCGGTGACCGAGGTCTCGTGTGTCGCCTCTTCCTCTTCCGGATCTGGCGTCAGGTCGGCGGATGTGGGAGGGCCCTCGGTGATCTTTAGCGTCGGCGCCGGACGCTCCGGCTCTGCGCCGCCCTCTTCGGGGATCTCGATCCAGGCCAGTTCGCCCACCTCACAGGTTTGGATGGCCGGGAAGTGGATCTCTCCAGCCTGCGCCGGCGCGGTGAGGGTGAGATCGCAATGATCCTCGCCATCGGCGGCCATCGGGCCACCTTTGAATTCGACGCTGCTGCCGGTCAATGTGGCGGTCCAGCCGTCCTTGTCGACCGGTGCGACACCGCTCACCCCATCGGGGATCTCGAACTCGATGCTCGTCATCGGCGAACCGTCACAGCCGTGTTCGACGATGAACGCGACAGTTCCCGTCGTGCCGGCCTCCATCGCAACCGGGTCGGCGTCGACATGGGCGGACGCGATTCCCCCGGCAATCAGAACGACAGTCGCCGATGCGACGGCGGACACGAGGGCGTGCTTGAGCAAGGTGGTTTTCATCATTGTCGTTGTCGTTCGTTGAACGGGGAAAGTTCCCGGCAACCGATACCTTTTCGCTGGTGAAGCAGAGAATTCTCGGCGCGGCGGTGCTGGCCGCCACGGTACTGACCCCAGCACAGCCGGTGCTCGCCCATGGCGGCAACGGCGGGGCAGCCAGCGACTACCGAATCGAGATGACCGGGTTTGAAGGCGACTCCACGGGCATCGAGGTGCGCCCCGTAGAACTGGGCGACCAGATGGAATTGGTGCGCACAACCGCCGACGAAGTGCAGATCCTGGGATACGAGGGCGAGCCGTACCTGCGTCTCGAAGCCGGCGGCGTGTTCGAGAACGTCAACTCACCCGCGCATTACATCAACCTCGATCGCTTCGCCCGCACGCCAACGCCCCCAACCGCAACCGCCACCGCTCAACCGAACTGGGTCAAGCTCAGCGACGGCACACCCCGGCGGCCGAACTCGCCACTGCAGAGTCATGAGTAGCCGTTTACGGCGCGCTGCATGCGCCTGCGCCGCAGGCCTGGCGCTGGCGACCTTGGTCGGGGTCGGCCGGGCGTCGGCGCATGCCGAACTGCTCTCCAGCGACCCCCAACCCGGCGCCGTGCTCGACGAAGCTCCGACACAAGTGACGTTGACGTTCACCGAACCGGTCGAGATGTCCCTCGGCGCGATCCGTCTGTTCGACGGATCTGGAACCTCGATCGACATCGGCGCTGCCCGCCATCCCGATGGGCGCGGCGAGGCCGTCGAAATCGACCTGCCCGATCTGGCCAACGGGTCGTACGTCGTCGACTGGAGGGTGGTGTCGAGCGATTCGCACCCGGTGCACGCCGCCTTCACCTTTCAGGTCGGGCCGGATTCGAACTTGGCGGCCGGGCTGCTCGATGAAGTCATCGGCAGCAGCCAGACCGGCAGCACCGCGGGCATCGGACTGTCCGTCAGCCGCTCCTTGGTTACCGCCGCAATCGCGATCGTATTCGGAGGATTGCTGTTCTGCGGATTGGGGATCGTGCCCTTCGGACGGAGTCAACGCCTGGTTATTGGTACTGCGGCGGTAGTCGGCGCGATCTCGGGCTTGCTGGCCCTGCCTCTGGAGGTGGGCTACACCGCCGGACGGTCGCTCGGGGTGATCACCGATGGATCGGCGTGGCGGGCCGTGCTCGACACCGACATCGGTGTCGCCTGGTTGGTGCGTGCAACCGTCATCGCCGTCACCGCCGCGGTCCTGTTCGCCACGCGCTCGCGCAGTCGCGCCACATGGTGGCAGTTGATCCTGATCGTCGGTCTCGTCGCTGTCGGCACAGCCTCGGCGTATGGCGGCCACGGTGCTGCCGGCCGGTGGCACTACCTCGGTGTATTCGCGACGATGTTGCACGTCACAGCGATGGCTGTGTGGCTCGGTGGCTTGGCGATGCTGTTGATCAGTTTCAGCGGGGTCGAGCGCGACGGTGTCGAGCGGTTCTCGTCGATCGCCGTGCTCGCGGTCGCCACCGTCGTTGTCAGCGGCACCATCCAGGGCCTGCGCCAGGTCGGTTCGTTTGATGCGTTGACCGGCACGTCATACGGCAAGTTGCTGATGTGGAAGCTGATCGTCGTCGCCGCGGTGCTCGCCGTCGCGGCCGTGGCGCGCGCCTCGACACACGGTCGGTTGTCGCTGTCAACCGCCTCGGCAGGAGCCGCAGGCACCGGCTTCGATCGGGCCCGACTACGCCGCGCGATCGGCATCGAATCGCTGCTGGCCGTTGCCGTGGTGGTTGTCACGTCGCTTCTGATGGCCGCCAACCCATCGCAGGCAACAGCCTCGGCGCCGTTTTCTTCCACCCTGACCAGCAATGGCTACCTGGCCACGATCACCGTCTCGCCCGGCCGCGTCGGCGCCAACGAAATGCACCTCTTCGTGTCGAGCCCGAACAGCAGCCTCGATCAGCCCGACGCCGTCACCGTGACCATCGAGGACCCGTCCCGCGACGTCAACCCGATCGTCATCGACGTGACCAAGGCCGGCGCCGGCCATTTCATCAACAACGCCGCAACGTTCCCGTACGCCGCCACCTGGCGGCTCGTGATGACCGCACGCTACGGCTTCGACGAGTTCACCTTCACCGCCGACGTCAAGGTCTCCTAGCCAGCTGCAGCTCGCTGCGCCAAGCCGCTTGGGCGCGGCGCGGGCAGGGCGTGAGCTGAGCGGCGGGCGAGGCGAGAGCGGTGGCATCCGGGGGCGGAACGGCGCACGGCTAGCGTGCCCGTCGTGACCAACCGGGAGGCACTGCGAGCCCTCACGTCGCCCTCCGATCGGGCCCGGTTGTGGACGATCTCGCTGGCGTCGTTCGCCGCTGGAATCGCCGATGCCGCCAGTCTGCTGGCGATCTCGACCGCTGCGGTCGCTATCACCGGGGGTCGTAACCAGATCGACGTGCTCGGAATCGACATCACGGTGCGCGGCGGCTTGATCCTCGCCGCCGCCGCCGCAGTAGTCAGGCTGCTCCTGGGAATGTGGTCGGCTCACACCTGCGCCGGCGTCGCCGCGGCGATCGTCCACCGCCACCGCACGACGGTCTTGCGCAGCTTCATCGAAGCCCCGTGGGGAATAAGTTCCGCCCAATCCCCGGGGGCGATCCAGCAGGTTGCTATGGCCAACACCCAAGTCGCCGGGGCTTACGCGTTGACCGCGACGTCATTGGCGTCGGCGGGTATCAACATCGCCGTGCTCACCGTCGCGGCGATCGCCGCCAGCCCGATCGCAGCCGCCACTGTCGCGGCGATCGCGGTGATCGTCGCCGCGGTGATGCGACCGTGGACGCGACGCTCGCGCCACATCGGTGAACAGGAGGCCGAGCAGGGCCAGGAAGTTGCCGCCCGGTTCGCCGACGTCGTTGCCACGGCGCGGCCGATCACCTTGTTCGACGTCGGTGGACCGGTCGCCGACAGTTTCGACGTGGCGAGCCAACAGCAGATCGACTTGTATCGCGCCAGCCGATTCCTCGCCGCAGCATCACCGTCGGTCTTTCAGGCGCTTGTCGCCTGCGCCGCGGCGGGCGGCCTGTGGGTGCTGAGCGGTCGATCGGTCGGCAACATTGCCGCTTTTGGAAGCGTCGCCTTGCTCTCTCTGCGGGCAGTGTCGCAGGGGCAGCTTGCCCAACAGGCAACGCAGACCCTCGGCGCCCAACAGGGCTTCATCGAGCAACTGCTGGCGACCGAGGCACAACTCACCGCCGTCACAGCCGGATTCGGCTCGCAGCAAACACCGCCCATCGAGTCGCTGACGCTCGATGCGGCGACGCTGCAACACGACGACCGATTCGTGCTCGGCCCGATCGACCTCGCCGTCGCCCGCCACGAGGTTGTCGGCCTTGTCGGGCACTCCGGCGCCGGCAAGTCAACCGTCGTCGATCTACTGACCAGGTTGCGTCAACCCTCAACGGGTTCGCTGCGAGTCAACGGTACCGATGCAACTGCCTACTCGCCAGCTTCGTGGGCGGCGCGCATCGCCTGCGTGCCGCAGGAGCCCGTTGTACTCGCCGGCACCGTCGCCGACAACATCCGCTGGTTCCGAGCGCTCGACACCGATCGGCTCCTCGATGCGGCGCGGCAGGCCAACATCGCCGACGAGATCGACGCCTGGCCACGTGGCATCGACACGCAGGTCGGCCATGGCGGCACGCAGCTGTCGGTCGGGCAGCGTCAGCGCATCTGCCTGGCGCGAGCGCTGGCCGGCCAGCCCGACATCTTGCTGCTCGACGAGGCGACGAGCGCTCTCGACAGTGCCTCGGAGGAGCGGATTCGTGCGGCCCTCGACGCATTGAAAGGCTCGGTAACGATGGTGATCGTCGCCCATCGCCCGTCGACGCTGTCGCTGTGCGACCGGATCGTGCGTATCGACGACGGCAAGGTGAAGTGCGATGACCCCGAGCCGACTTGATCAGTCGCCGGCGATGGCCATGATCGGGATCCGCAACCGCGTCGGGGTGGGGTGCCGCGACGTGACTTCGACCTCTCGAACCTCGGCCCAGCGCTCCTCCACCCGCCGACATTGCTCGTCGAACCCGACCGCGGGGATCAGCGGATGCTGGGCTCGCTGGAGCCCCGGCCTGACGGCGACGCATGTCGAGATCATCGTGCAACGCGAGATGCAAGAGCCGATACAGCTGCGTGGTGTAGGTGCCTGCGAACATCATCGCCAAATCGCCGGAATCCTGCCAGTTCTCGCGATCGTCCAGATCGAACTTGACCATCTCGTGGAATCGAGTGCCGGGCAGTGGATAGCTGACGCTGACACCGATGTCGTCGGGCAGCAACTCCTGGACCATCGAAATGGTGCTTTCGATGTCGGCCCACGTTTCACC
>JANNHY010000267.1:0-6667 GCA_031404635.1 Ilumatobacteraceae bacterium | reverse complement strand
TTGTTCGTGATGTTCGACATCGAGTTGATCTTCATCTACCCATACGCCGTCGACCGCGAGTTCCTGGGTTCATACGGCTTCTGGGAGATGCTCGCGTTCAGCGTCGTGTTCTTCGGCGCCTTCGTCTATGTCGTTGCCCGTGGCGCTCTCGACTGGGGGCCGGTGCAGAGGCAGCGCCGCCTCGACGAAGCGGTCTCGGCGGACCGCACACTTGGCACCACGATCCGCCGCGTCGGCACCGAAGGCCGCCTCGAGGAAACAGCGTCGGTATGAGCCTGATTCGCGATATCCGCAACGACGGTCTCGGCGGCATCGAGCACAACCTGATCACCGCCAAAATAGAAGACCTGATCAAGTGGTCACGCAGCCGCAGTAGCTGGCCGGCGTCGTTCGGGCTGGCATGCTGTGCGATCGAGATGATGGCGACCGGGGCCGCCCACTACGACCTCAGCCGCTTTGGCATGGAGGTCTTTCGGGCCTCGCCGCGCCAGGCCGACATCATGATCGTCGCCGGTCGGGTCAGTCAGAAGATGGCCCCTGTGCTGCGACAGGTGTACGACCAGATGATGGAGCCGAAATGGGTCATCTCGATGGGCGTGTGCGCCTCGACCGGTGGAATGTTCAACAACTACGCCATCGTCCAAGGTGTCGATCAGGTCGTGCCGGTCGACGTCTACGCCCCGGGCTGCCCACCAACACCGGAGACCTTGATCCATGCCATCGAAACGCTGCACCAACTGATCGAGGACGGCCAACTGATGAAGCGCCGCTCCGACAGCGGTGCCGGCGCCAACGTGCACGTCCACGAAATCCCCTCCGGGGCCGAGTCGATCCCTGTCTTGCTCGGAACGCGGTGACCGATGAGCAACTCATCCGCCGCACCGCCCGACGAGGCCGCCCCGACTCCTGAGCCGCCGTCGATGCACGGCTGCCCGCTCACCGACAGCTGTGGCCAGACTGTGCTGCACCCGAGCCGCGAGCAGTACGCCGGTGTCATACGTACGTTGCTCGATGAGGGTTACGAGATGTGCGTCGATCTCACAGCGACCGATTATCTGCTGATGCCACAGCGGGCGATGCCCGACGGAGTCGTTCCCGAACGGTTCGAGATCGTCGTCAATCTTCTGTCACTGACGGCTCGTCAGCGCGTGCGCCTGCGTGTGCAGGTGCCCGCTGACGACCCGTCGATCGAATCGCTCTTCGATCTGCACCCCGGCACAGAGGCGATGGAACGGGAGGCGTTCGACATGTTCGGCATCACTTTCACCAACCACCCCGATCTCTCCCGCATCTTGATGCCGGAGGACTGGGATGGCCATCCGCTCCGCAAGGACTACGACCGCGGCGCCATCCCGGTGCAGTTCTCCGCTGATTTTGGGGCCCGTTGATGAGCATCGTCGACACCATCCGTGCCGGCAATGAAGCCGAGCAGGGGCTGAAGCCGCGCAGCGAGCTGACTGCTCGCGAACTGCTGCGTGAGGTCGGCTCGGTGCTGCGGATGAGTGAAGCCGACGCCGCCAAGCTCGGCGACGTCCCCGTCGATCCGACAGACGATCAGACGATGATCATCAACATGGGCCCGCAGCACCCCAGCACCCACGGCGTGTTGCGCCTGATGCTCGAACTGCGCGGCGAGGAGGTGCTGCGCTGCAAGCCGATCATCGGGTATCTCCACACCGGTATGGAGAAGACCGGTGAGAACCTCACGTACATGCAAGGCGGCACGAACGTCACTCGCATGGATTACGTCAGCCCGCTCAACAACGAGCTGGTGTTCTCGATGGCCACCGAGACGTTGCTCGGCATCGACGGCGACATCCCCGAGCGCGCCGTGTGGATGCGCATGCTGCTCAGCGAGTTGAATCGGATGAGCAGCCATCTGCTTTTCCTGGCCACCAACGGCATGGACATCGGCGCCGTGTCGATGATGATCTACGGCTGGCGTGAACGAGAGGAAGTGCTGCGCTTCTTCCAGAAGGTCACCGGCCTGCGGATGAACCACAACTTCATCCGTCCCGGCGGCGTCGCCGCCGACCTCCCTTCCGGATGGCGCGACGACGTGCTGCGGCTGCTCGACCTCATCACGCCACGCCTCACCGAGTACGACATCTTGATGACCGGTCAGCCGATCTGGCGAGAGCGGTTACAGGGTGTCGGTGTGATCACAGCTCAAGAAGCCATCGCCCTCGGGGCCACAGGCCCGATCCTGCGCAGCACCGGTACAGCGTGGGACCTGCGTCGCGACATGCCATATCTGCGTTACTCCGAACTTGAGTTCGACGTGATCGTCGGCTCCTACGGTGACTGCTTCGATCGCTACGCGATCCGCCTCAACGAGGTGCGCGAGAGCATCAAGATCGTCCGCCAGATCCTCGACCGCATGCCTGGTGGCGACTACCGGATCCAGGACAAGAAGATCACCCCGCCGCCACGGGCGCGCATCGACGAGTCGATGGAAGCGTTGATCCACCACTTCAAGCTGTTCACCGAGGGATTCAAGGTGCCAGAGGGCGAGGTCTACGTGGCCATCGAAAGCCCACGAGGTGAGATCGGTTGCTACATCGCCAGCGACGGCTCGGCCACGCCGTATCGCATGCACGTCCGCGCCCCGAGCTTTGTCAACATTCAGTGCATGCCGCACATGCTGCGCGGCGGCTTCATCGCCGACGCCGTCGCCGTGATCTCGTCGGTCGACCCGGTCCTGGGGGAAGTTGATAGATGAGCCGGCTCAGTGAGGCGAATGTCGTGTACGCCAAAGAGATCATCGGGCGCTACCCGAAGACTCGCTCGGCGACGATTCCGTTACTGCACCTCGCCCAGCAGCAAGACGGCTACCTCACCGACGAGGCCATCAAGCACATCGGCGAACTTGTCGGCGCGACGTCGGCAGAGGTGTTGGGTACGGCCACGTTCTACGAGATGTTCAAGTTCGAACCCGTCGGGAAGTATCTGATCAACATCTGCGCCACGTTGTCGTGCGCGCTGCTCGGCGCCGACGAACTGATGCACCACGCCGAGCAACAGCTTGGCATCAAGGCCGGCAGCACCACCCCCGACGGCTTGTTCACACTGGAGCACGCCGAGTGCCAGGCGGCGTGCACCGAGGCACCGTGCTTGCAGGTCAACTATCGGTACCGTTACCGAGTCACCACTGCCGATCTCGACAAGCTGATCGTCGATCTCAGTAATGGCCACCTCGACGGCGAGGTGCCGGCGCACGGCACCGTCGCTCGCGTTCGGCAGCACATCCCTTCAGACCGCTCCGTGGGGGCGGTCTCGCCCGACGACGTCACCGGGGCGCCAGTGTGGATGCCGTCGGCAGCGGAGGTGCAGAAGTGAACGGCACCACCTACCCCCACGCTGCCGGTTTCGTCGCCGGCGACCGGCCGCGCATCGTCACCTCCCGATTCGAGTACCACGATGCGTACACGCTGGAGCGCTATCTGGCCACGGACGGTTACAAGGGCTTGCAGGCCGCGCTGGCCAAGTCGCCCGTCGACGTGCACGCCGACGTCACCGGCGCCACCGTGCTCGGTCGTGGCGGTGCCGGCTTTCCGGCAGGCGTGAAATGGGGGCTGACCCCAAAGGCCGTCTGGCCGCGCTACCTCGTCGTCAACGGTGACGAGAGCGAGCCGGGCACGTACAAGGACCGCCTGTTGATGGAACTCGATCCGCACCAGTTGATCGAGGGTTGCCTTATCGCTTGCTACGCCGCCGGGCTGTCGCAGTGCTTCTTCTATGTCCGCGGCGAGATGGCGCTGGCCCAGGAACGCATCGCCACCGCACTCAACGAGGCCTACGCCGCCGGGTATGTCGGCAAGAACATCCTCGGTACCAACTTCAGCGTCGACATCGTGTTGCACTGGGGCGCTGGTGCTTATGTGGTCGGCGAGGAGACGGCGCTGATCGAGAGCCTCGAGGGCAACCGCGGCATGCCCCGTCAGAAGCCGCCGTTCTTTCCGGCCGCGATCGGCCTGTACGGCATGCCGACGATCGTCAACAACGTCGAGACGCTGGCCAATCTGCCGTGGCTGCTGCAGCACGGCGTCGATGCCTACACAGCCATCGGCACGGCTACGTCACCCGGCACACGGATGATTGCTGTGTCGGGTCACGTCAAGCGCCCCGGCGTGTACGAAATCGTCAATGGCACCACCACGTTCCGCGACCTGTTGTACGGCGACGAATTCTGTGGTGGGATCCGCGACGACAATCAGCTCAAGGCATTCGTGCCCGGTGGTGGGTCGGCGCCGTGGTTCGTGCCCGATCAGCTCGATCTTCCGTTCGAGGCCAAGTTGGTCGGCGCCGCCGGTTCGATGCTCGGGTCCGGGGCGGTCATGGTGATGGACGAGACCACCGACATCCCCACCGCCGCACTCACGCTCGTCCGCTTCTACGCCCACGAGTCGTGCGGCAAGTGCGTGCCGTGCCGCGAGGGTGGCACGTGGCTGGAACGAATCATGCGCCGCGTCGTCGACGGCCACGGCACCGAGAGCGACCTTGATCAGCTGCTCGAAGTCGGCGAGACGATCTGTCCTGGCGACTTCCCCCACGCCGCCAGCGAGCCGCTCGGTCTCGAAGCCGTGCCGTTCCCCTACAAGATGACGACGATCTGCTTCGTCGGCCCGTCGGCCTATGCGCCCGTTCATTCCGCACTCACCTTGTTCCGCGACGAGTTCGAAGCCAAGATCGTCAAGCGAACCTCCATCCCTGTAAGCGGGATCCCGGTGTCGGTAGGAGCCAGCGATGACCACCACTGAGTCGGATGCGGTTCTGGTCACGATCAACGGCCGCGAGGTCGTCGCCGCGAAAGGCGATCTGGTGATCGCGGCTGCGCAGCGGGTCGGCGATTACATCCCCCGCTTCTGCTACCACGAACGGATGAGTTCGGTCGGCATGTGCCGCATGTGTCTGGTCGACATCGACACCGGTCGCGGCCCGGCCCTGCAGCCCTCGTGCATGGTCACCGTCGCGCCGGGCATGGTGGTCAATACCCGCAGTGAAGCCTCGCGGCGCGCCCAGGAGGGCATCATCGAGTTGCTGCTCGCCAATCACCCCCTCGACTGTCCGGTCTGCGACAAGGGTGGCGAATGCCCATTGCAGGATCAGGCGTTCAGCCACGGGCCGGGCGAGAGCCGCTACATCGAGGAGAAGCGCCATTTCGAAAAGCCGATCGCCATCAGCGATCTCGTGCTCCTCGATCGCGAGCGCTGCATCCTGTGTGACCGCTGCACCCGCTTCGCTGATGAGGTTGCCGGCGACGCGTTGATCCACTTCACCAGTCGTGGCAACGACACTCAGATCACGACCTTCCCCGATGAGCCGTTTGTCAGCTACTTCAGCGGCAACACGGTGCAGATCTGCCCGGTCGGCGCCTTAACCGCCAAGCCCTACCGGTTCAAAGCCCGCCCGTGGGACCTCGAGCAGACCGAGAGCACGTGCACAACATGCGCCGTCGGTTGCCGAACGGTCGTGCAGTCGAGCCACGACGAACTGCTGCGCTATCAGGGTGTCGACAGCGATCCGGTCAACTGGGGCTGGCTGTGTGATCGCGGCCGCTTCAACTTCGAGGCCGTCAACAGCGACGATCGGTTGAGCGCGCCGCTGGTACGAATTGACGATGAGCTGCAGCCGACGACGTGGAATGCGGCGCTGGCTCGCGCCGCCGAACTGATCTCCGAGGCCAAGGCGGCAGGCGGTGCAAACACCATCGCTGTGCTCGGCGGTGCCCGTGGCTCCAACGAAGACGCCTACGCCTGGGCTCGTCTCGCCCACGACGTGATCGGCACGCCCAACGTCTACCCGCAGATGGGCGACGGCGCGCAGATCAACCTGCTCGGCTTCGACCGGGCGACGATCGACGAAGCCGCCAACGCGACGACGGTCATCTTGATGGTCGCGGATCTCAAAGAAGAGTTGCCGGTGCTGTACCTGCGGCTGCGTGACGCCGCCCGCAAGCGCCGCATCCGCATCATCGAGTTCGCCCAGAAACGCGGCGGGCTGACTGCATACGCCTGGAGAACCATCGACTATCAGGCCGGCACGATCACCCAGGCCGTCGCCGGTGCCGGCGCCGATCCCGTTGTCGCCGCCCAACTCGCCAAGGGCAATGTGGTCGTCGTCGCCGGCAGAGCCAACCTCGCCGAACATCCATGCGAGGTCGGTAATGGCGTCGTCGCCGCGCTTGAGCTTGCCCCTGGCGCAAAGGTGCTGCCGGCGTTGCGTCGTGCCAACATCGTCGGCGCCATCGAGATGGGCCTCGTTCCAGGTGAGGGTGGCATGCAAACGTTGGAGATCGCCAACGCCGCGGCCTCCGGCAATATCGAGTGCCTCGTGTTGCTCGGCTGCGACCCGGTGGCCGACTTTCCCGACACTGATCTGGCCCGCAGGTTGATGGCCGGCGCACCGCGAATCATCGCCGTCGACACGTTTCTCACCAAGTCGAGCGCGCAGGCCGATGTCGTGCTGGCGGCCGCCGCATACGGAGAAAAGAGTGGCTCTACCACAAACATCGAAGGCCGGGTCACCACGCTTGCCCAGAGGGTCACGCCGCGGGTGATGGTGTCGACGCCGTACTGCCCGATGCCGGGGAAACTGAAGATGCGTTCGGTGAACGTCGCGCCGACGAACATCGTGGCGACGCTGAACGCGAAGTAGGTGCCGGTGG
>JANNHY010000266.1:0-1612 GCA_031404635.1 Ilumatobacteraceae bacterium | reverse complement strand
GTCCATCGAGACCTCCAATTGCATGACGACGATAACGGCAGCGCGCAGCGCTCCTTCCGCCGAGTTGACCTCCGCTCGGGTGAGCGCGAAGTTTGCTTGCGGGATGGCGACCTCGGCATGCAGGTGATGGTGGAGGGGTTGGCGCTCGCCGCGTTCGGGTTCATGCACCAGATGAGCACCGAGCCGCTGTTGAAGAAGCTGCTCCGCTATGTGATGGCGGACGAGGCCCGCCATGTTGCGTTCGGTGTGCTGTCGTTGAAAGAGGTCTACGACTCGCTCAGCGATGCTGAGATGAAAGATCGCCAGGAGTTCGCTTTCGAGGCCGCCATCCGCATGCGCGATCGCTTCATGCAGCAAGAGGTGTGGGAGCGCATGGGTGTGAAGGTGCGCGACGTGGTGCCGCTGGTGTTGCAGGATCCGACCCGTCAGGTGTTCCAGTCGATGCTGTTCTCCAAGATCGTGCCGAACTGCAAGAAGCTCGGTCTGCTCGACCGCAACGACAAGTGGCTACGCCGCCGCTTCGAGGAGATGGGTGTCATCCAATTCGAGGATTGGGAAGACACTGGCGAGGAATACCTCAAGTTCGAACTGGGCATCGTCTAGACCCGGTGGAGTGTTTCACGCCTGGCAGGGGGCCTTGAAACACTCCACTAGGTGTTGATGAAGTCGGCCAACTGGCGGCGCCACTCGACCGAGCATTTGTCGGCCTGAACGCTGACCAAGGTGGTCTGATCGAGCGGCAGCACCCCGTCGAGCTTTTCGAGCATCCGCTTGTCCTCGGCGCCGATCGCCAGGTCGAAGCGGATGATCTCCTCGGCCGAGACCGAGAAATCGTCGTTTCGCCAGACGACGAACGTAAAGTACGACGTGACGTCGTCGATCGGTGTCGACAGCAGCAGCAGGATGTGTTCGAGCCCCGAGTCGTAGCGGATCGTGCTGCGCACGACGAACGGCAGGCTGAATCCCGACGACATCACTCGGTGCACGACCTGGTCGGTCTGCCCGCTGACCAGGTTTCCGGTCGTGTTGTTGGCCAAGACCTCGTAGCGGTACCCATTGAATTCGTCGTCGAGTGCCTGCAGTTCGAATCGTGGCACCAGGGTGTCTTGAGCCCTGCCGAACGTGCCGACGTGCACGTATGGGAAATGGCTGATGTCGAGGAAGTTGTCGACCATGCGCGTCGCCGATACCCGCCAGACCTCGACCGGGGTGTTGATCCGCCGGAACGATGGGTCGGCTTCTTGAGCGATGGTCGGGATCGGTGCCGACGGCGTGCCGATGCAGACCCACACCAGCCCATAGCGCTCCTCACACCCGTACGGAGTGAGGTGGGCCCGAGGCGGGGGTGGCACGCCCTCCACGGCCGATGGCACTCGCACGCAGCGACCCTCGTCGCCAAATGTCCAGCCGTGATACGCACAGTGCAGGCGGCCGTCCTCGACGGTGCCCGCTGACAGCGGCGCCTGGCGATGCGATGCGGGCAACGATCGGGTACGGCGAGAACCGAGCCCGACGGCGTGCGCCACACCACCACATGACGGCCCAGCAAGGTGACGGCGGCGGGTTGGGTGACGATCTCGACCGAGCGGGCGACGGGGTGCCACGAGTTGGC
>JANNHY010000265.1:0-9803 GCA_031404635.1 Ilumatobacteraceae bacterium | reverse complement strand
AAGAAAAGTGGACGCAGCCCCGGCGCAATGAGATAGATCTGGCACTGGGGCTGCTTACCTACGACGAAAATAGTTTGGCGCGTCCGGAGGGACTTGAACCCCCAACCGTCTGATCCGAAGTCAGATGCTCTATCCATTGAGCTACGAACGCGCGGGCAACAGCGTAACCGACCTACATCGCTCGGCAATTCCCGCACACGCCGTGCACATCGAACAGATGATGGGACTCGGCGAATCGCGCCGAGGCCAACAGCGACTGCATCTCCTTGGCGATCAAGCGCTCGAGTTGCGGGCTCGGATCAAAGTCGTTGACCACGCCGCACTCAGTACAAACCAGGTGGTGATGATGATGGCTTGTCAATGACTCGGCCATCTCGAAACGATCGGTGCGGTCTGCACCGCCGACGCGCACGGCGACACCGGCCTCGCACAACTCTGCAAGGTTGCGGTATGCAGTCGACAGCGGCGCTCCCGACAGCTTGGCGACCTCATCGGCAGTGACTGGACGATCGGACGCACGCAATGCGGTCATCACTGCGACCCGGTGACGGGTGAGCCGCTGCCCTGCCTTCTGCAACCTCGTCGACGCCCGAGTCGCCACGCCGTCTACCGGGGTGCTGTTCACACCGCGAGGCTAACGGATCCGCCGGACCTTCGATATTGAGAATCAATCTCATTACTGATATCCTTGCCACGGTGGCGATACACCCGACCGTTCTCGAGGTCACCAAGCTCGGGGTTCACTACGGCGCAGTCACCGTGGTTGACGACATTTCCTTCGCCGTCGGCCATGGCGAGCTGATCGCTGTGATCGGCCCAAACGGGGCCGGCAAGAGCACGCTGTTCAAGGCGATCTGCGGCCTGGTCAATCACACCGGCGAGGTCGAGGTCAATGGCGTTCATTGCCACAGCCGCACCGATCGGATGGACATCGCCTACATCCCCCAGCGCAGCGACTCCGACATCACCTTCCCGATCACGGTCGGCGAACTGGTGTTGGCCGGCAGAAGACGATTCCATCATTGGTATGCGCGACCGTCGTGGCACGACCGGGGCGAGGCACTACGCATGCTGGCGCTGGTCAACCTGACGGGGATGGAGGGTCGGTCTCTGAATCAGCTGTCGAGCGGTCAGTTGCAGCGTGCCTATGTCGCCCGGGCGTTGGCACAGGAGGCATCCGTCTTGATGCTCGACGAAGCCCTGAGTGGCGTCGATCAACCGGCCACGGCGGAGCTGTTCGAGGTCTTCGAACGCCTCGTCGACCACGGAACCACGCTGTTGATCGCGACGCACGATCTGGCTCTGGCTCGCCGGCGCTTCTCGCGGTGCATGGCCATCAACGGCCGGCTACGCGGCGACGGCCCGCCCGGTGTCGTTCTTTCGCCCGATGTGCTCGACCGCACGTTCGGATCGGCGGCACCGGCGTGATCGCCAGCGCCCTATTCGCCAAAGCCCTTTTCGAGGGCGAGTATCTCAAAGCCCTTGTCGGCGCATGCATCATCGGCGTCGTCGCTCCTGTAGTGGGTACGTGGATCGTTCTGCGGAGGATGTCGAATCTCGGCGACACGATGTCGCACGGCACGTTGGCAGGCGTCGGCGTCGCCTACGCGGCAGGCGCCAACGTGCTCCTCGGCGCACTCGGCGCCGGCGTAGTGATCGCTGTCCTGCTCATCCTCTTCTCGGCCAGCCAGCGGTTGGGGCACGAGACGATCATCGCCGTGATGGGCAGTGCATTGTTCGCCTTGGGCATCATCATCATCTCGAGAATCGACACCACCGAAGAGCTCGAACACATCCTGTTCGGCGATGTGCTGCAACTCACATGGGGCGAGATCGGCATCAACCTGGTGATCGGTTCAGTGGCCGTTGGCGTGGTGTTGCTGCTGTTCAACGAGTTGCGCCTAGCGTCATTCGATCACGTTCAGGCAGAGCAAGTCGGCGTCCACGTCGAGTTGATTCAGGGAGTGCTGGTCGTGCTGCTGGCGGTCGTCGTGGTGATCAGCCTGCGCACGGTCGGTTCGGTGATGTCGGTCAGTATGTTGGTCACCCCGGCGGCCACCGCACGGCTTGTCAGCCCGACGCTGCGGCGAATGACAATCGTCGGGGTCACTCTGGGTGTCTCCGAGGGATTCGCCGGAGTCGTGCTGGGCCAAGCCCTCGACGCACCGCCTGGCGCGACCATCGGCCTGCTGGCGGCGTTGGTGTTCGCCATCGCGTACGCTGTCACGCTGCCTCGACGCATGCCCCACCACCACCGCCCGTTCGGCTGAGGCTCGCGCCAATACGCTCCCATGTGGACGGGCACCCCATGATGAGGCATGATGGGACGCGCGCCATGGGGGCCGCCGATTCCGAGGGGGATAACACGTGAAGATTCGCGTCACCGTCAACGGCACGGTCCACGAAAGCGATGTGGAACCGCGCACACTTCTTGTCCACTATGTGCGCGAAGCCCTCGGTCTCACGGGCACCAACGTCGGCTGCGATACGTCGTCGTGCGGCGCCTGCAGCCTGCACGTCAACGGCGAGGCAGTGAAGAGTTGCACCATGTTGGCCGTACAGGCCGACGGTGCCGACATCTTGACCATCGAGGGACTCGCCCAAAACGGCGAGATGCACCCGATGCAGAAGGCTTTCATGGAAAATCACGGTCTGCAATGCGGTTACTGCACGCCAGGGATGGTGATGGCAGCCACCAGCTTGTTGAAGGAGAACCCGAATCCGACCGAGCGGGAAGTCCGCCTCGGCCTCGAGGGCAACCTGTGCCGCTGCACGGGCTATCACAACATCGTGCAGGCCGTGATGGCCTGCGCCGCAGGTAACTGATATCGCCTCCGAAGGAGTGGTCATGACCGTCACCGAAAACAGGCCCGCATCGATCCTCGGGCAACGGCTGCTGCGCCGCGAAGATCCAGAACTGCTCACCGGCGAGGCCAAGTTCACCAACGACTTGAACATCCCTGGCGCATTGCACCTGGCCGTGCTGCGCAGTCCGTACGCCCACGCCCGGATCACCGCGGTCAATCTGTCTGGCGCCGTCGGCATGCCCGGCGTCATCGCCGCCTACAGCGGCGCCGACCTCGCCTCGCTGTGGGCTGCGCCGATGCCGTGCGCCTGGCCGGTCACCGCCGACATGAAGAACCCGGTGCACTATCCGCTCGCCGTCAACAAGGCGGCATACACCGGCGACGGCGTGGCCTGCGTTCTGGCCACCAGCGATGCCGCAGCACGTGATGCACTTGACGCGATCGACGTTACCTACGAGCCACTCGCCCCGGTGATCGACCTCGACGACGCGCTGAGCGATCGAGTCGTGATCCACGACGAACTGGGCACCAACAAGAGCTACACATGGGACCTCAAGGTCGAGGGCCACGAAGGCCAGATCGACGAGGCCTTCGCCGCTGCGGCGTACACGGTCAGCGAACGGTACGTGCAGCAACGCTTGATCCCGATGGCGATGGAGCCACGTGCAGTCGTGGCTGTTCCACACCAGTTCGGCGGCGACATGACGCTGTACTCGACCACCCAGGTCCCACATATCTTGAAGATCATGACGGCGCTGACGCTCGGCATTCCCGAGCACCAGATGCGCGTCGTCGCACCAGCCGTCGGCGGAGGTTTCGGTTCGAAGCTCAACGTCTACGCCGAGGAACTGCTCTGCGTCGCGCTGGCACGCAAGCACTCCGTGCCGGTGCGTTGGAACGAGGAGCGCAGCGAGAATGCCCTGGCCACTATTCAGGGGCGAGGGCAGATCCAGAACATCGAATTGGCCGCCGATGCGGATGGCAAGCTCACCGCTGTGCGTGTGCGCTTGCTCGCCGACATGGGCGCTTACCTGCAGTTGGTCACCCCCGGAATACCGCTTCTCGGAGCGTTCTTGTACGCAGGCGTCTACGACATCCCGGTTGCCTACGACTTCTCGTGCACCAGCGTGTTCACCACGATGACACCGACCGACGCCTACCGCGGTGCCGGGCGGCCCGAGGCCACCTACGCGATCGAACGAGCCATGGACGCCCTCGCCGCCAAGATCGGCGTCGATCCGGTCGAGCTGCGACGGCGTAACTTCATCCGCAAAGAGCAATTCCCCTACACCGCGTTCAGCGGCCTGGTCTACGACTCCGGCGACCACGACGCAGCCGCCACCATGGCGTTGGGGCTGGCCGACTACGACGGCGTGCGCGCCCGCCAGAAGGCGCAGAACGTACCCGGCGCCGGCAAGCGCCTGGGCATCGGTGTCAGCAGCTACTTCGAGATGTGCGGGCTCGCCCCGTCGCGGGTGCTCGCCTCGCTGAACTACGCCGCCGGCGGGTGGGAAGCAGCCACCGTGCGCGTGCTGCCGACCAACAAGATCCAGGTGGTCACCGGCACCGCTCCCCACGGCCAAGGTCACGAGACGTCATGGAGCATGATCGTCGCCGACAAGCTGGGCGTGAGCCCCGAAGATGTCGACGTCTTGCACAGCGACACCGCCATTGCCCCGCTTGGTCTCGACACGTACGGCTCGCGTTCGCTGGCTGTCGGCGGCGTCGCAATCGCCATGGCCTGCGACAAGGTCATCGACAAGGCTGCCAAGATCGCCGCCCACCAGTTGGAGGCCAATGAGGACGACCTCGAGTTCGTCGGTGGAACATTTACGGTCAAGGGCTCGCCTGATCGCAACCTGCCGCTGGCGGCCATCGCTTTCGAGGCTTTCACCGCTCACAATCTGCCCGACGGTTTGGAACCCAACCTCGAAGCTCAGGTCACTTACGACCCGCCGAACTTTTCGTGGCCATTCGGCACGCACGTGTGCACGGTCGAGATCGACACCGAGACCGGCAAGGTCGAAGTGCTGCAATACGTCGCAGTCGACGACTGCGGCGTGCAGGTCAACCCGTTGATCGTCGACGGGCAAGTGCACGGCGGAGTAATCCAGGGCTTGGCCCAGGCGTTGTTCGAGGAGGCCGTCTACGACAATGACGGCAACCTGAAGACGTCGACGCTTGCCGAGTACCTCGTGCCGGCGGCCAGCGACGTGCCGGCGATTACGCTCGGCCACACCATCACTCCGTCTCCGACCAATCAACTCGGCGTGAAGGGCATCGGCGAAGCCGGCACCATCGGCGCCGCACCGGCGGTCATCAACGCTGTCGTCGATGCCCTGTCGGGCCTCGGGGTCACCGAAATGCCGATGCCGGCCAGCCCGCAGAATGTCTGGAAAGCAATTCAAGCTGCACCCAAGCAAGCCAATAGAGGAGCAACCAAGTGATTCCAGCCGCCTTCGACTACGTCCGCGCCGGTTCCGCCGAAGAGGCGATCCGCCTCATCGGCGAGCATGGCGAAGATGCCAAGTTCCTCGCCGGTGGGCACAGTCTGCTACCGCTGATGAAGCTGCGCCTTGCCCAGCCGAGTGTGCTGGTCGACATCGGACGGATAAGCGATCTGTCGTACATCAAAGATGCGGGCGACCACATCGCCATCGGCGCCTTGACCCGCCACATGGACGTCGAAACGAGTTCGATGCTCGCCGAGCATGTGCCCCTGTTGGCCCACGCCGCCGGCCACGTCGGCGACCCGCAGGTACGCCACCGCGGCACCATCGGCGGTTCGATCGCCCACAGCGACCCGGCCTCCGACCTTCCGGCCACCACCCTCGCCCTCGGCGCAACCTATATCGCCCAGGGCCCTAACGGCACCCGCGAGATTGCCGCCGGCGACTTCTTCCAGGGCTTCTTGGAGACCGCGCTGTCTGCCGACGAGATACTCACCGAGATCCGCGTCCCGAAGATGCGCGGCGCCGGGTGGAACTTCCAGAAGTTCAACCGTCGTGCCCAAGACTGGGCGATCGTCGGTGTCGCCGCATGGCGGCGCAACGGTGAGAGCGGCGTTGGCCTGGTCAACATGGGGTCGACCCCGATCTTGGCTTCCAGCGTGTCGAACGCCCTCGCCCAGGGCGCTTCGGTGGCCGAAGCCGCCCAACTCGCTGCAGAAGAGGCCGAGCCGCAGAGCGACCTGAATGCCAGCCCCGAGTACCGCGTGCACCTAGCCAAGGTCCTCGTACGCCGCGCCCTCGAAGCCTGCTGAACTCCGTTCCACAACGCGGATCGCTAGCCTGGTAGGCCATGTCTATCGTGGCCGACCAACCCCAGCTCGACCACCGAATGGGTCTCGGCGAAGTCGTTCCGGTCGACTACCTTGCCTGGCTGCGGCGCACCACGCTGACGATTTTCTGCGTCTACGCGATCATTTGGACGCGCGACAACGGCATCATCTGGGACCGGTTGAGCATTGCCCGCGCTGTCGCCGTCTTTCTGGTCTGCGCCTTCATCGGCCGGCCGGCCAGGCAGTGGCGCATACTCTCCGTCGACCTGCTTTTGTACTCGGCGATGTGGTTCGCCTACGAGACCACCCGGGGTGCAGCAGACGGCAGGATCCTCGGTATCAAATTCCCGCTCCAGTTGCAAGCACCCCGCAACATCGATCGTCTGATGTTCTTCGGCAACGATCCCAACACCGTATTGCAGCAACATTTCTGGAAGTCGACCGTGCAGTGGTGGGACAAGGCGGCGTCGCTCACCTACTTCACCCATTTCATCTTCGTCCCGATCGTGATGGGTGTGTTGTGGGCCACCACTCACCGCCAATGGGCCCGATTCATGAAACGCTTCGCCACCGTGCTCGCCGTGGCCTGCGCGATGTTCATTCTACTCCCCACCGCTCCTCCATGGATGGCCTCGAAGAACTACGCCCTGCTGCCACCGCTGACCCGCAGCGCCGGCCGCGGTTTCACCGCGATGGGTTTGCATGCGGCGGCCAACAGTTGGAACAACGCCCTCGACTGGGGCAACGCCGTGGCGGCGATGCCATCGCTGCACGCCTCCTTCGCGCTGATCGTCCCGGCGTTTTTCCTGCCCTGGATCAAGCCGCGCTGGCTCAAGGTTGCGGTCTTCGCCTACCCGATCATGATGCTCACCGCGCTCACCTACCTGGCCGAGCACTGGGTGATCGACGGACTGGTCGGTTGGGCGATCGTGGGTGGTTCGTTCTGGTTCTGGAACCGCTTCGAAGACCGCCAGCGGCGCACTCGCGCACTGCGATCCCACAGCGCGTTGGCAGCGTTGTGATGAACCCGCCGTCGGTACTGCTCGATCAAGGCTTCCTGATCGCGGTGGCCGACCCTGGGGACGCCAACCACGACGAAGCCGTCGCCATCTATCGGGCGCTCATCGACGACTTCGTCGCCCAACGCTGCCTGCTCGTGGCCCGCACCGACCATCTCACCGCGGTGGCCAACGCCGAACTGTTCGTTGCGATTGACAAGCTGCACGTCGCCCGTCAGCATCTCTATGCGGCGGCCAATCTGCGTGGCGAACAACTCGACCCCGATCTGGCGATCACGCTCGTGCTGATCCACCGGCTGCGGATTCGTTCGGTGGCAAGCTTCGACGAGCGGTTCGCCCACTACGAGGTCACAACGCTGCCGATGGCGAATGTCGATCAGCTCTCGAACTGAACCGCAGCGCGTTCCTCGATCCACGGGCGCACCTCGCCGGCGCGGATCTCGTTGTGCTTGGGGTCGGTGTCGTAGACACCCCAATCTTCGATTGTGTCGAACTCGGCGACGATTGCGAAGTCGAAGTTGCCGATGTCGGAGGCACCGACATCGGTGCCGCAGCGATACGAACGCACCTCGGGCAGGCTGGAGGCGAACGCCAGCAGTTGGGCCTTCACGGCCTCGACGTGACCGGCCGGAATGTCCGGTTTCCAACGGAATGCGACGACATGGGTGATCATGCCCGCGACCGTAGCGTGCCCGGCACTAGCGTCGAACTCGACAGGTGGTGAGACCATATGGCCGTCAACAATCGTGACGACGACACAATCGCTGAGTTCCACCTTGACGCCATCGCCGATGCCGACCCCCACCCGTACTGGTACGAGGATGCCGACGAGCCCGACAGCAATCCCACGCTCGTACGCACCGAGACCTGCGACCTGTGCGTCGTGGGTGGCGGGTACACAGGTCTGTGGACGGCAATCATCGCCAAAGAGCGCGACCCGTCGCGCGACGTGGTGCTGATCGACGCCCACGAGATCGGCTCGGCCGCCAGTGGCCGCAACGGCGGGTTCATGGAGTCGAGTCTGACTCACGGCGTCGCCAACGGCCAGGAGCGTTTCCCGCAGGAACTGCCGTTGCTCGAGGAACTCGGACTGCAGAATCTCAACGAGATCGAAGCAGCGATCGAGCGGTATCACATCGATTGCGACTACGAACGACCGGGTGTGATCGACGTGGCCACCAATTATCACCCGCCCAGTTACCTCGATGAGCTAGGCGACGACTACCAGCAACTTCTAGCGTTGGGTCAACAGGTCGAATGGCTCGACGGCGCAGCGATGCGGGCCCAGGTCAATTCGGCGACGTACACCGGCGGGCTGTGGCGCAAGGACCGTGCTGCGATAGTCGATCCGGCCAGACTGGTGTGGGGGCTGAAGGCTGCGGCGATGTCGCTCGGGGTGCGCATCTACGAAGACACCAAGGCGACATCGCTCGAAAGGGACGGCGTTGGGGTATTGATCCCCACGCCACTCGGGCGGGTGCGGGCCGGGAAAGTGGCCCTGGCAACCAACGCATTCAAACCGCTGTTGAAGCGGATCAGCCACTACGTCGCCCCGGTCTACGACCACTGCATGGTCACCGAACCGCTGTCGAACTCGCAGCTCGCCGAGCTCGGGTGGGCAAACCGGCAGGGCCTCAGCGACATTCCCAACCAATTCCACTACTACCGGCTGACGGCCGACAACCGCATCCTGTGGGGCGGCTACGACGCCATCTACTACTGGCGGGGCAAGGTCAACGCCGAACTGGAGAGCCGTCCCGAGACCTGGGCCAAGCTGAGCAAGCACTTCTTCGGCACATTCCCGCAGCTCGAGGGTTTGAAGTTCACACACGTTTGGGGCGGGGCGATCGACACGTGCAGCCGATTCTGCGTGTTCTGGGGTCAGGCCATGCAAGGGCGCGTTGCGTACGCGCTCGGTTACACCGGGCTCGGCGTGGCCTCGAGCCGATTCGGTGGTGAGGTGATGGTCGATCTGCTCGACGGCAAGCGATCGCGGGCCACGCAAACCGACTTCGTCAAGCAACGGCCGCTGCCGTTCCCGCCGGAGCCATTCCGGTTCATCGGGATCCACACAACCAAGTGGTCGCTCGATCGCGAGGATCGCACCGGCAAGCGCAATGTCTGGCTGCGGACCCTCGACAAGATGGGCTTGGGCTTCGACAGCTAGATCTCAGCTAGATCTTCGACAAGTCAGATCGGCGGCACGATCGGGCTGGGGTCGACAATCGGGCCGATCGCGGCGCTGACAGCAGCAGGTCTACCGTCTTCCAGCGTGGTGCTGTAGGCGATGTTGGTCAGCACACCAGACACCACCGAAACCTGCAGCGGCACATCGCCGTCACCGGGAATGCCCAGCGAGGCGACGGATACGGTGACGACCAACTGAACCGTCGTACCGTCGTTACCCGCCACGACAACCGAGGTCGGAGCGTTGAGGGCGGCGATCGGGTCGACCGCCGGCGGCGGCGAATCGTCCAACTCCCACTCGCCGTTCTCGGGCATCAGCCAGGTGAATTCAGGGGTGATGATGTACGAGACGAAGCCACCCTCGCTACTGACCGCCAGGCGAGCGCCGTCGGGGAGCCGATCGCCATCGACTGTCAACGCGACCACTCCATCGACGGTAGCAGTCTGGTTGAAGTGGTAGCCGCCGCCGATCGTCGCGATCGCCTGCTGCAACAACGCGGCACCATCCAC
>JANNHY010000264.1:0-11023 GCA_031404635.1 Ilumatobacteraceae bacterium | reverse complement strand
CCTGCTCGTCGCGAATGCCGGCGTTGAACGTGCGGTCGAAGACATTGCCCGTCTTGACGTTGCGCAACTTGGTGCGCACAAAGGCGCCACCCTTGCCCGGCTTGACGTGCTGGAACTCGACCACCTGAAACAGCCCGTTGTCGAGCTCCAAGGTGATTCCGTTCTTCAGTTCGTTGGTGGTGATGGCGGGCACGGTGAATCCTTCGGCGATGCGGTGAGTACTCGGCACCCATGGTCGGTCACGACCACGAGGTCTTCGACACGGATGCCTCCGAATCCTTCACGATAGACCCCCGGCTCGACGGTCACTACGTCTCCGACCTGCAATTTCAGGTCGCCGGTGCGATTGATGAAAGGGTCTTCGTGGATCAACAGGCCGACCCCGTGTCCGCTGCCGTGGGTGAACCACTCGCCGTAACCGGCCGCGGTGATGGCGTCGCGACACACGCTGTCGAGTTCGGCCGTGCTGATCCCGGCCTCGACAGCGGCTACTCCGGCAGCTTGCGCAGTCAGCACGACCTCGTACAACTCGAGCTGTTGCGGCGTGGGCTCGCCGACGAAGAAGGTGCGCGTCATGTCGCTGTGATAGCCGTCGTACAACGCGCCGACATCGATTATCACGGCGTGCCCGGCGGCGATCACCGTGTCGGTGGGACGGTGGTGCGGGCGGGCCGCATTGACCGGGCCGGTCGCCACGATCGTTTCGTAACTCGGCCCGCTGGCACCCAGCTCCCGCATCCGCACTTCCAACTGATTGCGCACCGCGGCCTCGGATCGGCCCGGCAGCTCAACGTCGGCGAGGGCGATGTCGGCGATCCTGCAGGCCTCGGCCATGCGGGCGATCTCGCCGGCATCCTTGCGCCGCCGCTCGGCCTCGACGGCACCGCCGACGGGTACCAGCGACGCTTTGAACAGGCCCTGATAGCGCTGGAACTGCTCGTAGGTCACGTGCGCCGCCTCGAAACCGACCGAGTCGAACGGCGCCACTTCGACGGCGATGGCGTCGAGGATCGCGGCCCCGGACAGTCCGACGATCACCCTCCCATCGACGCCGGCCTCGGCCAGTTGCGCAGTCGCCTGATCGCCATAGCGGCCATCGGTGAACAGCACGACCTGGTCGGCGGCCAGCAGCGCCCACCCGTTCGAACCGGTGAACCCGGTGAGCCAGCGGACGTTGGTGAGATCGCTGACCAACAGCGCCTCGGCCTGATCGAAGTGGTCGCGCACTCGTCCACATCGACCGGCGATTTCCAATGGCGGCATCACGATGTGCTCAACTTGGCTGCAACGGCCTCGACCGCCAGCCGGTACCCCTGCATCCCGAAGCCCATGATCGATCCGGTTGACACGGGGGCGATCACACTGGTGTGTCGCCATGGCTCGCGGGCGTTGGGGTTGGAGATGTGGACCTCGACGATCGGCCCGCTGAACGCGGCGAGAGCGTCGTGGATGCTCCACGCGTAGTGGGTGAACGCGCCAGGGTTGATGATGATCGCCGCCGCTTTGCCCCGTGCCGCGTGAATGGCGTCGACCAACAAACCCTCGTGGTTGGTTTGAAAGGCGTCGACCACGTGACCGAACTCCGCCGCCGCTGCGGTGGTGAACGCGACGTAGTCGTCGAGCGTCGCCGTTCCGTAGATGTGCGGCTCGCGTTGGCCGAGCAGGTTGAGGTTGGGACCGTGCAGGAGGGTGATCAACGCCACGCCCCTATCGTGCCACGCGCTCGCCACACTGCCGACGATCGATCCTGTACAACACATGGCGGCGGTCGACCCAGTCGGGCAGCAGCGGATGATCGAAGTCGCCGTCGAGGTCGCGAACCATCCCGATCTTCTCCATCACCCGCCGCGACTTGACGTTGGACTCTGTGGCGAAGCTGACTATCTGATCGCCGGGTGGATCGATGTTGGCGAAGCCCCAATCCAACGCGGCAATCGCCGCCTCCGGGGCGAAGCCGTTGCCCCAATGCTCCTTGCCGAGGCGCCACCCGACCTCGACACACGGCGTGAACGCAGCCTGCCAACCGGGTACCGAGAGGCCGACAAAACCGATGAACTCTGAGGTGTCGCGGCGCTCGACCGCCCACAAACCGAAGCCGCGGTCGGCCCAGGCCGCGCCCATCCTGTCGATCATCTCCTCGCTCTGCTGCGGTGTGAGCATCGACGGAAAATGACGCATGACCTCGGGATCGGCGTTGAGCGCTGCATATGGGGCTCGATCGCCAACGCGCCATTCGCGCATCAGCAGCCGCCCAGTGGTCAGTCGGGGCGTGGTCACCGGCGTGTCATGGTGTCGAGGGCGTCGCCGGCCGCATCGACCGGCACGCCCGCCACGACCTCGACGCCGCCAGGGCCATCGAGCACGAACGTCAACTCGGCACCGAGCGCTTTCTTGTCGCGGCTCATCAGGGCGATCAACCGCTGACGATCGAGCCCAGCCGGAAGCGTGGTCGCCAGTTCGTAGGTACCGCCGACGACTTCGTAATGCTGCTCGACTCGACGTTCATCGATTCGCCCGAGGCGGTGGGCGAGATGGGCGGCGTAGATCAACCCGACGGCTACTGCCTCGCCGTGAGCGAGCGAGAAGTCGGTCTCGATCTCCAGCGCGTGCGCCAAGGTGTGCCCGTAGTTGAGCAACGCCCGATGGCCGGCTTCACGCTCGTCGCTCGACACGATGTCGGCCTTGATTCCCACACACCGGGCGATGCGCTCGGTCTCGTCCATCGCCAGTAGGTCGTCGCCGGTGAGAAAGTGATACTTGGCCATCTCACCTCGGCCACAGCGAACCTCGCGTGGCGGCAGGGTGGCCAAGGCATCGAGATCGCAGACGACGCCCGACGGCTGCCAGAACGCGCCGATCAGGTTCTTCCCCCCGATGCCATCGACGGCGGCAATGTTGACCCCGGTCTTGCCACCGATGGCTGCGTCGACCATGCCGACCAGCGTGGTCGAGACGTGCACGACCGGCACACCACGGTGCCACGACGCAGCGGCGAACCCGGCGACGTCGGTGACCATGCCACCACCGACACCGATGACGACGTCGTTACGTGTCAGGCCGAAGCGGGCGAAGCCGCGGCACAGTTCCTCGATGGTGGCGAGGGATTTGTGGGCCTCGCCGTGGCCGATGGAGAACACCTCGGCAGGCAGGCCCGGATCGACATCGAGTGGAATCCCTGCTTGGGTGACGATCGCCGCCCGTTTTGCCGTCGACGGCAGCAACCCGGCCAACTGGCGCCGGGCTCCATGACCCACCAGCACGTCGTAACTGCGCTCGCCGAGCGGCACTCGAACGGTGATCATCGCAGCACCGCCTCGACGATGTCGTTCACGCTGCGATGATCGACCAGCACGATCACGTCGGCCACCTCTCTGTAAAGCGACTGACGCGTGTCGAACATGCGCTGCAACGTACCCGCCGGATCGGCGTCGAGCAGCGGACGATGGCCGCTCGACGTCACCCGCTCGACGAGCACGGCAGGCGTCGCACACAACCACACCACCCTGGCGTTGGCTTGCTTGAGCGCGGCGCGGTTCTCGCCGCGGAGCACAACACCACCGGCAGCGGCGATAACCGCCGGCTCCGGATCGGCCAGCGCCTCGACCAAGGCAGCGGTCTCGAGCGAGCGGAACGCATCCTCGCCATCGTCGGCAAAGATCTCGCGGACCGTTCGACCCGTGGCGCTCTCGATCACGGTGTCACTGTCGATGACGCGCCGACCAAGGCGGTCGGCGGCGGCTCGAGCCACGGTGCTCTTACCGGATCCCATCAGGCCGACCAGGACCAGATGCTGATCCGCCGCGATCCCCACGGCCTAACCGAGCGAGCTGCGGAACGACTCGGCGTTGCGCACGAACTCGGCCAGCGAGTCGCCGCCGAACTTGCGCTGCGCCTCCGCGGCGACGACCAGGGCAACCATCGTTTCGGCGACCACACCCATCGCCGGCACAGCGGTGACGTCGGTGCGCTCCTTGAAACTCACCGTCGACTGCTTTGTGACGACGTCAACGGTCTTCAGCGTCGGCTGATTCAAAGTGGCCAGCGGCTTCATCGCCGCCCGCACGACCAGGAGTTCGCCGGTCGTCATGCCGCCCTCGGTACCGCCTGCCAATGTGGATTCACGCCGGTACCCGCTGGCTTCGTCGTCCCAGACGATGGCGTCGTGGGCGGTGCTGCCGCGGCGACCGGCGACTTCGAAACCGTCGCCGATCTCCACACCCTTCACGGCTTGGATGCTCATGATCGCCTGAGCCAGGGCGGCGTCGATCTTGCGATCCCAGTGCACATGGCTGCCGAGGCCGATCGGTATGCCGTAGCCGAGCACCTCGACGACACCGCCGAGCGAGTCGCCGTCTTTGGCGGCCGCCTTGACCTCGTCGATCATCGCCGCCTCGGCAGCGGCGTCGAAGCAACGCACCGGCGATTCGTCGACCCGCGCCAGATCCGACATCGTCGGTCGTTCCACCGCCTTCGAGCGGGCAGAACCCATCTGGATGACATGCGACAGAATCGACACGCCGAGCTCGGAGAGCAGCTTCTTGACCACAGCGCCGGCGGCGACCCTGGCTGCGGTTTCCCGGGCGCTGGCCCGTTCCAGCACATCGCGGGCGTCGGTGAAGCCGTACTTCTGCATGCCGACGAGATCGGCATGACCGGGGCGGACCTGGGTGAGGGGCAGCTTGGTGGCGCCCGGGGCCGGCGACATTTCCTCGTGCCACTTGTCGCTGCGGAACCACTCGCTGTTCTTGATCTCGATGGCGACCGGCGAGCCGAGCGTGCGGCCGTGACGAACACCGCCGAGCAGCGTCAGTTCGTCTTGCTCGAACTTCTGACGCGGGCCGCGCCCGTAACCGAGGCGGCGACGAGCCATCTCTGCTTGGATCTCCTCGACCGTGATGGGCAACCCCGCCGGCAGACCTTCGACGATCACGACCAGGGCCTGGCCGTGCGACTCGCCGGCGGTGAGGTATCGAAGCATCACGTCAAGGCTACTGGCCTCGTGATGCCAACTCCCGCTCCGCCGCCGCCCACATCACTGCGGGATCGGGCCTGACCCCAGTCCACAGCAGCTGCTGCAGCACGGCCTGGTGGACCAGCATCCCCAGCCCTCCGACGGTGCGCGCCCCCATGGTGCCGGCGGCAGCGAGTAGCGCCGTGCAGCGCGGGTGATAGACGATGTCGGCCACGATCTGCCCGTCGTGCAGCAGACCCGCATCGCAGGGCAGTTCGGCAGAACCCATGCCGACCGACGTCGCGTTGACCACGATCTCGCAATCGGCGATTGCGGAAGGCCCACCGACGACGCCGATCCCACCGGCCAGTTCGACGGCCGCTCGGGCCCGTTCGGCGGACCGGTTGACCACGGTGATCGCCGCCGCCCCGCCGCGGGCGAGGGCGTCGATGATCGCTCGAGCTGCACCACCGGCGCCCAACACGCACACCCGTCTGCCGACAACGTCGACGTCGTGCGCAGCCAGCGAGGCAACGAACCCCGCACCGTCGGTGCTGTAGCCCTTGAGAACCCCATCGGCGCCCGGGACCACCGTATTCACACTTCGCAGCGCGGCTGCCGCCGGATCGAGTTCGTCGACCAGTTCGGCGACTGCTTGCTTGTGCGGCATCGTCACCGACAGGCCGCCAAGCCCCAGTACGCGCATCGCCGCGAGCGCGTCGCCCGCGGCACCCGACGCAACTTCGAACGCGGTGTAAACCCAGTCCGCTCCACTGGCGGCGAAGCCGGCGTTGTGGAGGGCCGGCGAGAGGCTGTGGTGCACAGGGCTGCCGATCACTGCGGCCAGCCGTGTGCTGGCTGAGATCACCCGAGCAGCCCGAGATCGCGAGCGTTCTGCACGTTGATCTCGTGTTGCTCGACGGTGACCGCGAACGCATGGCGGCCTTCGGCGTCGGCCAATACGTAGAACAGGAGCCGGCACGTTGTGCGCTGCTCCTCTGGGAGCACCTCGCACATCGGGTCGCCCTGGGCAACGTAGTGAGGTGCCGGGTTGACCACTGCCTGGATGGAGGCTCGACCGGGATTGGCGATGGGCGTCGGTGGCAACCCGGTATGCAGGTACGTGTTGTACGGCGTGTCGAGATCGCGAAGCGCCGAGAACGGCGTTCCTTCCGGCTGGCCGTAGAACAATGTGGCGTCGATCTGCAGCGGCATGCCCAGTTCCAGGCGGTTGAGGATGACCCTGGCGATCTTCGGGCGGTCCTCTTCGACTTTCGCTTCCCGCTCGACCATCGAGGCGATGATCACCACCTGATATGCGCTGAGACGCAAGGCGTATCCCTTGGCGACGACGTCCTCCTGGCGGATCACCCGGTCCATCAGGTCGACCATCCTCGTGGCGAGATGGCTCGGCGTCTCATCGGCCGAGACCCGATATGTGTCGGGAAACAGCAATCCCTCCAACGAGGTGCTGCCCTCCGGCTGCCCGGGTACCGCCGATCGGATCGAACCGTCGGTCACGGCCGTCATGAAGGCCGAGGGGTCGGTTCGCGGCATCTTCGACGAAAGCCGTTGGCCCATCTTCTCCAGGGTGAAGCCTTCCGGAAAGGTGACGTTGACGAATGTCAACGAAGGCGGTGTTCGCAACACCCGCATCAGGTTGCCGAGGTGATCGCGGGGACGAAGTTCGTAGTCGCCTGGCGTGAGCGTTAGCCCGCCATTGTGATTCACGTAGTAGCGGAAGACCCCGACGTTGGCGATGAGACCGCGTTCGTGCAAACGCTCGGCGACGGTGTCGATCGAATCGGTGGGCAACACCGTGAACACCTCGACGGCGCCGGGGTCACCGGCAGGGTTGACCTGGCGCAGGTACCACAGCCCGACGCAACCGGCAACGATCAGACCGGCGATCGCCACCATCCCGGCGAAGTAGACGAGATACTTGATCGATCGATGCGAGCGGCGGGTGCGTTCGATCACCAACGCATCGGTGACGTCGGGATCGTCCCATGGATCATGCTGCCAGTCGGAGCCCTCCAACGTGGTGCCGCGCCGGCTCATTTCGGCCGGCTCATCTTGGCCTCATTTTCTCGGGCCGCCGGCGTCGAGCCAGTTCTGCAACATCACCGCGGCGGCGATCTTGTCGACGATCCGCCGCCGCGCTTGGGCCCTCATGTTGGCCTCGATCATCGCCTGATCGGCGGTCACGGTCGTGCGTCGTTCGTCGAAGGTCACCACCGGCACGCCTACCACGGTAGCCAGCGCCGCAGCCTCGGCGATGGCAGCCTCGGCTGCCGGCCCGGAGGAACCGTTCATATTCAATGGCAGACCGACCACCACGATGTCAGCCTCCTCCTCGACCACCAGCTTGGCAATCAGCTGATGATCGCGGCGCACACTGCCAGTGCGCGGCAAGACGTGCAGCGGTGAGGCAATTGTGCCGGTGCGATCACCGACGGCCACGCCGATGCGCTTCGACCCCAGATCGAGGCCGAGGGCGCGCGTCACAGCCCCGCCGCCTCCGCAGCAATTCGCAACGCCTCGTCGAGACCCTCGGGGTTCTTCCCGCCGGCAGTGGCGATGTCGCCCTTGCCCCCGCCGCCGCCACCGACGGCCTTGGCGGCGTCCTTGATCAAGTCGCCGGCCGCCTTGCCGGACTCGCCGGAAACCGCGGCGACCAGCGATACACCCCCGGTGTCGGTGACGCCGCCGAGCACAACGGTGTGCACGCCGGTCTGATGGCGCACTGCGATCGCCAGATCACGCAGATCCCCCGGGCTGACACCATCAACCCTGGTCACGACAACGCCGTTGGTCGCCGCGACAGCCAATTCGGCAGCCCGGCCGGTGGCCAGTTGCCCGCGCAGGGCCTTGACCTCGTCCTCGAGCGATTTGATCTCATCGAGCCGGCGCTGTACTCCGCTGAGCAGATCGTCGGCGGTCGAGCCGACCAGGCGAGCGGTATCAGCGACCAGCTTCTCGTCGCGCTGCAAAAGGCGTACAGAGTTCTCACCGGTCACCGCTTCGATGCGGCGCAGGTTGGAGCCGATCGACGACTCGCCGACGATCTTGATCAAGCCGATGTCGCCGGCAGCGCGTACGTGCGTACCACCACAGAGTTCGATCGAACTACCGACCTCCAGGACCCTGACGATCTCGCCGTACTTGTCTCCGAAGAAGGCGATCGCCCCGAGGGCGGCGGCTTCGTCCTTGGTTGTCTCGAAGGCTCGCGCCGGCGCGTTGGCCAACGTCTCGCTGTTGGCGATCCGTTCGATCTCGGCGATCTCGGCATCGGTGACGGCGTCGTAGTGGCTGAAGTCGAAACGGAGCCGGTCGGGGGCGACCAACGACCCGGCCTGCTTGACGTGCTCGCCGAGGACCTTGCGCAGCGCGTAGTGCAAGACATGGGTACCGGTGTGATTACGGCGGATAGCGGCGCGGCGGGCGACATCGATGGTCGCCGTCACGGCGGTGCCGGCCAGCAAGGTTCCGCTGGTCATCCGCGCCGCGTGGCGGCGCAGACCGGGCAGTGCGAAAGTGGTATCGAGCACCTCGGCCTCGCCACTCTCGGATCTGATCGTGCCGGTGTCGCCGACCTGACCACCACTCTCGGCGTAGAACGGCGTGCGGTCGAGGAACAACTCGACGGTTCCATCGCCGTTGGGCACCACCGCCAGCAGGCGCGATTCGGTTGCGTCGTCGGTGTAGCCGAGGAACTCGGTGATGCCGAACTGCTCGACGACCTCGCGATATGTGTCGAGCCGATCGTCGTCGGTGGCGTTGCCCTTGCGTGCCGCCTTCGCCCGCTGGCGCTGGGCCTTCATCTCGGTGTCGAACCCGGCGGTGTCGACGGCGACGTTGCGTTCGCCGGCGATCTCCTCTGTCAGTTCAAGGGGGAACCCGTAAGTGTCGTGCAGCAAGAACGCCGTCGAACCTGGCAACTCGGCCCGGTCACTGCTCAACTCGACTTCGAGGATCGAAAGGCCGGTCTTCAACGTCTGCCGGAAGCGCTCCTCTTCACGGGTCAGCACGCCGACGATGAAGTCGCGGTTCTTGGACACGTCGGGATAGGCGTTGCCCATGATCTCGACGGCAGCTTCGACCAGCGAAGGCATGACCAGTTTCTCGGTACCGAGCAGGTAGGCGTAGCGCACCGCCCGACGGATGATCCGTCGCAGAACGTAACCACGGCCTTCGTTCGACGGGAACACGCCGTCGCTGACCAGCATCGTGCTGCTGCGGGCGTGCTCGGCCAGCACGCGCATCGCGAAGCTCTCACGGTCGTCGTAGTCGCCGGCGACATACGTCTTGCCGGTCAGGCTGCAAGCCAGGTCGATCAGGGGCAGCATCAGGTCGGTCTCCCACACGGAGTCGACACCGCGCAGCAGGCAGAGCATGCGCTCCAGACCGAGACCGGTGTCGATCGACGGCTTTGGCAGCAGCGTGCGGCTGCCGTCAGACGCCTGGTTGTACTGCATGAACACCAGGTTCCAGAACTCCATGAACCGGTCGCCCTGCGGGTCGCCGAGTGGGCCACCGTCGGGGCCGAACGACCGGCCGCGGTCGATATGGATCTCGCTGCACGGTCCGCAGGGGCCGGTGTCGCCCATCTGCCAGAAGTTGTCCTTGTCGCCGAGGCGCTGGATGCGCTCCATCGGCACGCCGACCTGCTCGTGCCAAATCGCCTCGGCCTCGTCGTCGCTGTCGTGCACGGTGATCCACAAACGGTCGCCGTCGAGGCCGCAGGTCTCGGTGGTGAACTCCCAACTCCACGGGATGATCGCATTCTTGAAGTAGTCGCCGAAACTGAAGTTGCCGAGCATTTCGAAGAACACAAGGTGGCGCTTGGTGCGACCGACGTCGTCGAGATCGTTGTGCTTGCCGCCGGCGCGGGCGCACTTCTGGCTGCTGACGGAGCGCTTGTACGGCGGCACCTCGTCGCCGACGAAGAACGACTTGAACGGCACCATGCCGGCGACTGTGAACAGTACGGTCGGGTCGTGCGGGATCAGACTGGCCGACGGCACCACCGTATGGGCCCGCGCCGCGAAGAAATCGAGAAAGGCGTCGCGGAGCTGGTCGGCGTTCTGTGGTGGTGTAGCCATGGAATCGCCAGCCTACCGAGGTAGTTTCAGCGCGTGCCCAAGCATTCCGAGGCTTCGCCCGAGCGGTCGCTCGACCCGCCGCTCGACCTGCACGAGTGGGTCAGTTTCGAAGACAACAGCGATCGTCGCACGTGGGTGTTCGACGCCACGTTCTTGCGGTCGAACTGGAGTTGCATCTACGGCACCGGTTGCAAGGGCGTGCTCGACCACGATGCCACCGATCTGGCTCAGGGATGTTGTAGCCACGGCGCTCATTTCGTCGACGACGACGACGTGCAGACCGTGCTCGATTCGCTCACCCGGCTCGAGCCGCGGCATTGGCAGAACTACAGGAAGGGTCACAACAAAGGGGTCCTCGAGACCGAGGACGGCGCCACCAAGACGCGGGTCGTCAAGGGCGCATGTGTCTTCCACAACCAGCCCGACTTTCCGGGCGGCGCCGGTTGCGCCTTGCACATCGCTGCCGTCGAGGCAGGCGAGCGCTACATCGACTGGAAGCCCGATGTCTGCTGGCAGCTACCGCTGCGGCTCGAACATCACACCGACGAGAACGGCTACGTCACCTCCACCTTGCGCGAGTGGAAGCGCCGCGACTGGGGCGACGGCGGCATCGAATTTCACTGGTGGTGCACCGAGAGCGACGACGCCTTCGTCGGTGGCGTCCCGGCCTATCAGTACCTGCGTGACGAGATCATCGAGATGGTCGGCCAGGTGCCCTATGACCAGATGGTCGCCCTGCTCGAGCGTCCGAGGTGGACCCCGCTCCCCCACCCCGCCGTTCGGAAACGCTGAACCGACTCCGGGCTCGAACTGGGCAGCCCCAGAACGCTACGTACGTACGTTCAATTCTGGGGCTGCCCGGAACAATCGGGGAAGGGCTCTCGCCGAGGAGGGAGTATCGCCATTAGGCGCTGACTTTCTTGTTGGCTTTGCGACGCTCCTCGAGGGGAAGGAAGCGTTTGCGGAT
>JANNHY010000263.1:0-32564 GCA_031404635.1 Ilumatobacteraceae bacterium | reverse complement strand
CCCGGAAGCTCGCCGGAGTGAAGCCGCTGTCGGTGATGGTGATCGACCCTGTGGCCGCACCGCTCGGCCCGGTCGAAGCGGACCCGCCGGTGGCGGCAACTGCGGCAGCCGTGGTCGCGTCGGCCGGCGCCGCTGCCGGCGCTGTCGCCGGCGCAGCTGCTGGCGCGCTGCCATCGGGAGCCGTGGCGACGACGGTACCGATCATCTCCGGATGGATCTCACAGAAGTACGTGAACGTGCCCGGTGTGGCGAAGGCCTGCGACCAGCTGGTTGCCTTCTTCATCAGCGCGCTGTTGAACGATTGATCGTCGGCCGTCACCGTGTGGGTGGCGGTGTCGTTGTTGGTCCAGGTCACCGTGGCGCCGGCGCTGACCGAGATCGTTGCCGGCGAGAACAGGTTGTTGGCGATGCTCACCGACACGTTGGTGGCGCCGGCAGCAGCCGCCGGCGTGGCGGTAACAACCGCGGCCGGTGCAGGGGCGATCGGCAGCGGGGGGGCTGCCGGGACGGCGGCCGGGGGTGGCGTACCGGCGGCGCCGGCCACGATCACCGTGCCGCGCATGCCGCTGTGGAAGTCGCACACGTAGGTGAACGAGCCAGCAGTGGTGAGCGTGTGGACGAATGTTGCGCCGGCGTTCAGCGACCCGCTATCGAACGAGGCGTTGTCGGCCGTCACGGTGTGCTTCGATCCGTCGTCGTTGAGCCACGTCACCGTGGCGCCGACAGCAACCGTGACGCTCGCCGGTGAGAATCTTTCGCCGGCCATCCCAATGGAGGCCGTGGTCGGCGGTGGTGGAGTCGCCGCGGGTGGCGGCGTCACGCCGCCGGAAGGGGGCGTGGCCGGGGTGACGCCATCGGTCACCACGATGGTTCCCTGATACGCCGTCGAGTCGTCGTTGCGATGGTCGCGGTAGGTGTAGGTGCCGAGCGTGTCGAAGGTGAATGAGTCGCTCTGCCCCGGATCGAGCGTGTCGGTGCGGAACTCGACCGGGCCGGAGTCGGAGCGCAGTTCGTGCTCGTCGCTGTCGTTGTTGGTCCAGGTGACGGTCGTGCCGATGTTGATCGTGACGTTCGACGGGCTGAACGTATCGGTGATGCTGACGTTGACCTGGTCGGCCGCGTTGGCAACGACGCCCACACCCAGCACCGACAGGACCACGGCGGCGATGATTCCGACAAATGCCGGGACGGTTCGGACCCTGCGGTGGTTTGCGTCCGCTCGTTTTCCTGCTGAGGCGCTCATGGGAGCCCTCCTTTCAGTTCTACCCTCACGGTACGGATTTAGTTCGGTTCCGAACAGTGCTATCGGACGGGACATGTCAGGGTCTGTGGTATGAGACGTCCGGCACAACCTTGCGCCCGCAGGCTTAAGCACGACGAGGGTGCTGGTGCGTCGTGAGCAGGACGTTGTGCCCTGTTCCGTACACCTCGCCGGCCGGAATATGAACGAGATGATCAGCCTCGATCGCGCCTACCGACACGATCTGCGCGAGGCAGGCTTGGCCGTTCCGCATCCTCCAACGCGGGGCGAGGTGATGATCGACGCCGATCTCAGCCGCCTTCCACCGGCGGTGCGGCGGTACATGCACTTCATGGGTGTGACCGGTCGCCAGCGCGATTGGTCGTTTCGGGCCGAGTTCCTCGGTCGCTTCCGGCGGACACCGACGGAGTCGTGGATGCCGTGCAGGGCCTTGCAGTACAACACCCGATTGGGGATCGCCCGGATCTTCACGATGCGTGTCGTCTTCGCCCGGGTACTGCCGATGATCGGCCACGACACCTACGTGCGTGGCACCGGCCGCATGGTGGGCAGGCTGCTGGGCTTGTTCAAGGTGGTCGACGGCGAGGGCGCCGAGTTCGACATTGGCGAATTGACCACGTATCTCAATGACGCCGTGTTGCTTGCTCCATCGATGCTGCTCGGCCCCGAGACGAATTGGACCGGCGTCGATGATCACACATTCGACGTCGCTCTGACAGACCTCGGTCGCACGGTGACCGCTCGAGTGGTGATCGACGACAGGGGCGCGCTGCGCGACTTCGTCACCTGCGACCGCTACGCCGCTCTGCCTGGGGGCTTGGTGCAGGCGAGATGGAATACCCCGATACCGAGTTGGACGACGGTCGATGGCCGGCCGTTCCCGGGACCCACAGGTGCGACCTGGACGCTGCCCGACGGCCCGTTCACCTATGTCGAGGGTGGTTTCGTGCCCGGCAGCGTGGCGTACAACATTCCCCTACCCGTGTAGCCGCTGCACTCCCGCCCGCGGATTGCGCTGCGAAGTGGCTACACCTTCAGCCACGGGTAACGGACTGTGTCTTGGCCGGCGTAGTCGGGGTCGAGGTAGATGAAGACGCGCTGGATCTTCCAGTCGCGGATCTCGAAGACGTCGCACCAGCGCCCCGCGCCCCACTCGGGCGCGCCGGCGCGCCAGGACCCATCTTGGTGTTCGCCGTGGCTGGTGCCTTCGGCGACAAGGGTGTCGCCGCCGGAGAAGATCCAGTTGAAATGGGAGAAATGGTGGGTGATGCCATTCAGCCTGGCCCCGACATCACCGAACAATTTCCCGATCTCGTCCTTGCCGTTGGCGAGGCCCCATTTCGGAAAGTAGACCTGGGCGTCGTCGGCGAACAGGTCGAGAATGCTGCCCCCGGTGGAGGTGACACCGCCGTTGTCGAACGCCTTCAAGTATTCGATCACCACCGACTTGCGCTGCTCATCGGTCATCGTTTGAGTGGTCAAAGCCATACGTCGCCTCCAATATGCGCCGGGTAGTGCCGCGCGAACATACGCCGCTTTGTATCAGGGCCCGTCACTGTGGGTTCTATGGAGCGTCGGTGAAATCGATCGCCCCTTTGCAGGACGACGCCGGCCGATCTGGAGGATCATCCCGCATGGCTACCAAATCCCTCGACGTCAGTATCACCGCCAACGAGGTCATCGCTGTCGGCAGCACCATCGAGCTCGTCCTTCCGGCACCGGTCGACCCGCGGTCGGCGCAGGGCGCGGTCCGCGTGTCGTGCGCAGGCGAGCAGATCGGCGTGCGTATCGAACTGGCCAAGCGCGGCCGGGTGGTCGTCGTGCGCCTCGACGACACCGCACTCGGCGCGTGCCAACTCGTCGTCTCGGAACTCCTCGGCACCAAGGGCAATGAGCTCGTCGACTACCGCTGCGTGCCGTTCTCGGTGGTGCCGATCTCGGGCCGGGTCCCAGGCGAGCTGCGGGTCGAGCATGCAGTACGCCTGTTCATCGACGAGCTGCATGTCGAGCGTCTGGCCCCCGGTCAGCAGAACCGGGGCGGTCACGTCGATGTCGTCAAGGCCGTCGACCGAAGGAGTGGAGCACCGGTCGAGCTGGCCTTCGACGAGCGAGGTGAGCGGGTCGACATCGCCGAACGGCTCGCCCAGTTGGCCAGTCGCCGCTCCGAGAAGTACGGGCGGATCCACGAGACGCTGTTCGAGCGGATGGAGCAGGCCAACGACAACGACCGCGTCGCCATCGTCGTCTGGCCACGTCTCGACCTTCCCGCTGCCCCCTACGAGAAGCCCGTCGATCGCCGGTCGGTCGAACCGCCAGAGGGCGAGCAGAAGCTGGCCGAGACACTCCGCAAAGCAGGTGCCGGGCTGCGCGCCGCGCTGCAGCGTTCGAAGGTCGAACTCGTCAAGCAGGACCGGCCCGACGAGGCCGTGCCGTGCGTGCGAGCAACAGCAACGGTGGAGCAGATCCGCAGTCTGGCCAAATCACAAGCCGTCGGCGCGATCCTCTTCGATGACACCAGCGCGATCACCGACCTCGGCGACTCGATCGCCGTGGCCAGATCAAACGGCGCTCATCTAGCCGGGTTCGACGGCACCGGCATCCGCGTCGCAGTCTGGGAGGATGGACCGAGCGTGACCACCAACCTGGCCTTTGCCGGCCGGTTCACCACCACACCATCGGCCAGCAACCACGCCCGGCTGACGTCGGCGGTCGTCAAGAACACCGAAGTCAACCTTCCCCACGGTCACGCCCCGGACTGCGACCTGTACTCGGCGAATTCGGCCGGCGTCGGTGCGCTGCGTTGGGCCGTGCGCGACCAGCACTGCACGGTGGTCAGCCAGAGCTTCCATCGCAGCACCGAGCCGGGTGGTTCCGGTCTGCAATCCGACGACCTGCTGAAGGACTGGCTGGCGCTGCGCTGGCCGTACCCGACGATCGTGCAGGCGGCCGGCAACTTCTGGCTGGGCGACGCCGACGGCATCAGCCCGCCCGAGGACGAGTTCGTGAATCACAAGGGTTTCAACTCGCTCGCCGTCGGCAACCACGACGACACTGCCGCAGCGATGTCGGGAGATTCTGTCTTCCGTAATCCGACGTCGACGCACGGCGACCGCGAGCTTCCCGAGGTGGCCGCCAACGGCACCGGCGTCTCCGCCAATGGCCAGAACATGTCGGGCACCAGTTTCGCTGCTCCGGCCACAGCGGGCGTCACCGCCTTGTTGCAGGACGTCGACGGAGTGCTGTGCTCGTGGCCGGAGGGCTGCCGAGCCATCCTGATGGCGTCGGCCGGCCGCAACGTCCGCGGGAGCACGTGGTGGCAAGACGTCTCGAGCCGAGTCGACGCCCGCGACGGAGCGGGGGCCGTCGACGCCCAGGCTGGGGTGGCCATCGCCCAGCAGCGCCGCTGGCGCGACGCGCCGGCCACGCGACGCGGCTGGGATGTTGGCACGCTCTCCTCGGGTGTCGTCGGCGCGGATCGGCTGGCGACGTTCCGCTACCACATGGTCGTACCGAACAGGGTCTTCTTCCCGACCGTGAAGGTCGCGTTGGCATGGGATAGCGCGGTGACCTCGTCGGGCGACACCGCTACGGCATCGACGCTGACCGTCGATCTCGACCTGCTCGTTCGCAACAGCAACGGCGTGCAGGTCGCGTCGGCGGTCTCGTGGGACAACAGCTACGAGGTCGTCGAGTTCGCCGGACGTGCCGGCGAAACCTACGACATCGTCATCCGTCGGTGGTCGGGCAGCGACAGCGTCTGGTACGGCGTTGCCTGGACAGTGACCGGCGTTTCGTTCCTCGCCCCGTTCGATCGGGTCGTGGTCAATCGGGAACTGCACCTCGGTTGACCCGAAGGGTGAGGATGGTGACACCGCTAATGGTTGCGCTTGTCGTGTATCGCTCCTTCAGGAGAACCTCGACCTGACCGGAGGGATTGCACGCTCGGGCGTCTTGGTATTCGGCGACGAACGTTGGAGGGTCGTCTCCGGCGAAGAGTCTGACGAGTCCGTCCTGCGCTCCCTTTCCGTTGAGCACACCGTCGTACCACAAGTAGGGATATGGCGGTATGGCGTCGGCGCCGGCGTAGAGAGCGGCGCTGGCACACATCGCATACAGAGTCGACTCAGCGGTTCGGTGTTCGATGTACCAATCACCGATCCGTTCGTTGGCGATCAACCGCCGATCGTCGTTGGCCCGCACAGGTACAGCGCTTCGATCGAGCGCGATGACTTGCGCGGTGCTGATCAACGATGGGATGGCCACGAGGGAGGTGACCGCGACCAGCCGACGACCGTTGATTTTCGCCAACGTCACGGCGGCCGCGGCGGCGAGTGGGAAGGTCAACATCACCCAGTAGTGACGATGGAACAGCCCACCGGCAAAGAATCCGAGGCCGGCGAAGCAGACCCACGCCGGAAGGAGAACGGTCGAACGGGTGATGCGGCGGCTGCCGACGAGCCAGGTGACGAGGCCGGCGGCTGCAGCGGCGGCGATTGGCAGGATCGTCGGGGCGGCGATCCACGAGGTGACTGCAAAGCGGTGCCAGTCGGCGCGGGATATGGCGTTGATTCCCCCCAACCGGTACCCGGCCAACGCATACCACCACCGACCGAAGCCGACGAGAATGCCGTGAACGAACAGTGCCGCCACCACCGATGCCAGCCCGGCAGCGCACACGATGCACTCGCGCAGCACTTGCCGCCACCTGTGCTCCCCGGACAGGCCGCCGGCAACGAGGGCGAGCATCACCGCCAAGAATCCGTCGAATCCGGACTGCTTCAACGAGATCGCGATTCCGGCGAGCACCCCACTGACATACAACCATGACCGGCTGCGACCCCGGAACATGTAGGCGCAGGCGGTCGCGACGCCCGCTGCGGCAGCGCCCCCGGCCAACAACTCTCCGTTGGCGATGAAGCCCTCGATGCGAGCGTTCGCCGAGGCGACGGCGACCAGCAGCGAGGCGATGGCGGCCGCGCGTGGGCCGGCGATCGCAAAGACGGTGAATGCCACGCCCGCCACTGCGATGCATCCGAAGAGAATGGCCAGCACACGAATGGCCGCCGGCGAGCCACCGGTCAGGCCGTCCCAAATCCGGAATAGCACGACCAGCCCCTGTGGCCGGTCGACCCAAGCGTCGGTATAGAGGCGCTGTCCAGATGCCCAGGCGCGGGCGACGGCCAGGTAACCGCCCTCGTCGGACGACAATGGCGTACTGATGAACCGAGCACGGAGCGCGATCGAGATGACAATCGAGGTGAGCACCACGCCGGTTGGAAAGTGATCGGCGCCGCTCGGCTGGGAAAGGCGCTGGGGTGAAATGATCATCGGTCGGTGGCCTCGGCACCGGGGACAACCCTAACGACGCAGCCGAATGAACTAAGAGCGGTCGTGGCCGACTGTAGCCGGGCCGTGACCATCATCGCTGTCGGCAATGGCGGCTACTCCGTTCCCGATACCGGCGATCGCCCGCTCGGCGACGAGCACACGGTCGCGCCCAAGGGACTTGGCGCGGAGCATCGCCGCGTCGGCAGCGGCGATGACGTCGAGCAATCCGTCGCCGTAACCGGCCGCAGCGAGGCCGATCGTGACCGTAAACGCAGGCACCGTGGCGTGACCAAGTTTGCTCACCAACTCGGATCTGATCCGTTCGGCGACAGTGCGCGCATCCGCCAGTGAGCACTCGGGCAGGATGGCGACGAACTCCTCGCCACCGTAGCGGGCGAGAAGATCGCGCGGTCGGATGCTGTCGCGGAGCACCCGAGCGAACAGTCGAAGGGCCCGGTCTCCCATGGCATGACCGTGGACATCGTTGATCAACTTGAAGTGGTCCAGGTCGGCGAAGGCCACCACATATGGCGTTTCGAGCACGTGAAACTCGTGGACTTGGCTCTCGAGCGTTCGACGGTTGGGTAGTCCGGTGACGGGGTCTATCTGCGCCTGTGCTTCAGTCCGGGCCAGTACGCGTATGGCACCGATCCGCTCGCCCGCCTTCCGGGCCACCAACTCCAGCGCGCTGGCGATTCGCGCCGGAGGCTCACGATCCAATGCTCGCTGGGCGTGGATCACGCCAGTGGCGCGGCCGGCGATGTTCACCGGCACGCATACAGCCCACACCGGGTCAGCCTGGTTGCGCAAGAAGCGGCAGGTGTCGAGGTGCGTGCTGTCCTCGAAGAACTGCATTTGGGCGGTGTTTGCGGCGGGACAGTCGCGAGGCGTGCCCACGCCGCAGGCCGCATCGGCGTCGGAGTCGGTGGAGAGGACTTGCCGGAAGTGTGCACGGCTCGAGTCGGCGAGTAGAAGCTCGACCGGCACGTCGACGGCAACGAGCGACACGGCTTGCCGGACAACGTCGACCGCAAGCTCCTCGGTCGGCGCCATCTCCAGGCCACGCTGCAGAGAGCCCTCGAAATCCGATGTATCACCCGCAAGTCGCAATGCAACCCTCTCGGCCTCGAACCGGTGCTGGTCGCGCCTCGCACCAATCAGCAGTAATATGCCGACCAAGCTGAACACCACGGCGAGGATTGCGTACGAGATCAGCACCGCGGTCCGTGCCTTGTCGATCCCAGACGGAATTGCCGCGGCGTCCTCGCGCGCCGTGGGCCCGTAGATGCTCGACTGGAGGGTGGCAAGGACGCTCAGCTGGTTGGCGATCTCGCGGCGCTCATCAGCGAGCGGCGCGGAGCGGGCGGGGTCTGCCGGGCCAAACGAGAAGAGCGCTGCAACCAGTTGGAGGGTGCGAACCGACGACGTCTCATATGCCTGCTGCAACGCCTGTTCGCCCGGCCCATTCACTGCCAGACTCTTGTAGGTGCTCCATGCGGTGTCCTTGAGGCCCCTCGCATCCTGTGCCGCAGCGAGCGCAGCAGCGCGAACCGTAGGATCCTCGGCATCGATTGCGACAAGGAGCGAGTCCTGGCCACGTGCCGTAGCGACCGCAGTCTCCCACAGAGCGGTCTCGGCAGGCAGGATCCGCGAACTCAGCTCGTTTGAGGTGGTGTGCGGGGTGCGCAGGCCGACGATAGCGGTGACGGCCATCGTCAATCCCGACAGCACTCCCATTACACAAAGGATCACGGTCCTGCCCGTCGGGCCGAGCCGAAAAGCCTTCACGGCGACCTCACATCCGCGCTGACTCGGTGTGCCTCCCTGTCTGTGGTCACCTGGTCACTATTGCTGGGCAATCGTGCTGTCACCAGTGCCTAAGGTCCCCAGCTTGGATTATCAACTCTTATCAACAGGCTCATGGTCGGTGTCTCGGAAGCCGAAGAATTGGTTGCACCGGTCGAGCATTGGAGCCCAAGAGATGATTGAACCGAGTCGCGCGGAGGGACGATCCTCCGGCGCGGATCCTCGCCGCATGCTCATCATGCTCGGCGTCGTCAGTATCGGCGCTCTCCTCGTCTTGTCGTTCCTTGCATTCCGGCTGTCGTCGGAAGTTGCTTTTGATCACACGCGTCAGGAAGTGGACGCAGCTGCCGCGGCGACCGCTCTGGCCGTCGAGCAGGAGTTGGACGGGATTGCCGACCTCGTCGCCTCGTATGCCAGCCGGCCCCAGCTCGTCGAGGCGCTGAGCGCGAACGGCGGGGGCATCGATCTGGCGCTGTTGCGATTTCACCTCGAGGCCTTGCAGAGCGCGGGGCCCGTCAGCGCAGTCGCGTTCGTCGCCGATCCCGCGGGCCGGTTGCTCGATGTCATTCCGGACACCCCGTCGATCATCGGCCACAACTTCAGATTCCGCGACTGGTATCGGGGTGTGATCGAGACCGGACAGCCGTATGTGTCGCACGCTTACGAGACCGCCGCGGCCGGAGGCGGCCTCATCGTCGCCGTGGCTGTACCGGTGCGCGCGACAATCGATCCCGCGAGTCAGCTTCTCGGGATCCTCGGCGCCGGCTACCGGCTGGAGTCGATTCAACAGTTCGTCGATCAGTTCAGCACTGCGCAGGGTGTCGCGATAACCGTGACCGACCAGCGTGGGGTACGACTGGTTTCGCCGGGGGCGACACCGACCTCGCTCTTCTCGCTGGCTGACGATCCATACGTGGGCGCAGCGCTCGAGGGCGTTGCCGGTTCCGCGCGGCTCAGCCGCGACGGCGACGTGAATCTCGTCGCCTACGAGCCCATCACACAGCTCGGCTGGGTCGTGAGCGCTGAACTCTCCACTGGCCACGTCGACAGGTGGAGCGGGCTGTGGACCGGCGCGGTGGCCGTCGTCACAATTTTGTGCCTCCTCGTGTTGGTGGCGCTGGCTGTGGTGGACCGAGCGCTGCGCCGCCGCCACCGTGTCGAGGAGGAGCTTCGCCGATCGCAGGCGTTCCTCGATTCCGTCGTCGAGAACATCCCTTCGATGGTGTTCGTCAAGGACGCTGCCGAGTTGCGGTACCTGAAGATGAACCGTGCCGGCGAGGCGCTGCTCGGGCACTCGCGGGCGGACCTCATCGGCCGCAACGCTTTCGACCTGATGTCGGGGGTCCGGGCGGCGCGCTCGGTGGCGCAGGACCGCGACGTTCTCGAGCGGGGCGAACTGCTCGACGTTCCAGCGGAGTGGATCGAGACCAAGGACGGTCAGGAACGGATCCTGCACACGCGCAAGATCCCGATCCTCGGCGCAGACGGCCGACCCGAGTACCTGCTCGGCATCGGTTACGACGTCAGCGAACAGCACCAGGCGGTCGTCGCGGTGGACGTCGCCCGGCAGGTCGCCGACGCCGCGAACACCGCCAAGACCGAGTTCCTCTCGCGGATGAGTCACGAGTTGCGCACGCCATTGAACGCGGTGATCGGTTTCGGGCAACTGCTGCAACTCGACGGGCTGTCAGCCGATCAGCGGTCGAGCGTCGATCACATCGTCAGCGCCGGTCGGCACCTGCTCGAGATGATCAACGAGGTGTTCGATCTGTCTCGGGTGGAGCGCGGAGAACTGCGCATGTCTATCGAGCCGGTCTCGGTCTCCGAGGTCGTCGGCGAAGCAGTCGGGATGATGGGGCCACTCGCGGCAGCACGCGACGTGCGGATTGTCGTCGACCTGTCGCCGTTCGAGGACACCTACGTTCGAGCCGACCGGCAGCGGTTCAAGCAGACGCTCGTCAACCTCCTCTCGAACGCGGTCAAGTACAACCGCGAAGGCGGCGAGGTTCGCATCTCCTGCCAGCCGATGGCGGACAACGAACTGCGAACGACGGTCACGGATACCGGAATCGGAATCGCCGAGCACGACCTGGCCCGTCTCTTCGTGCCCTTCGAGCGACTCGGCGCGACGAAGACCGACGTCGAAGGCACCGGTCTCGGCCTGGCGCTGACCAAGCGGATGGTCGAAGCCATGGCAGGCGCGATCGGTTTGACGAGTACCTTCGGCGTCGGGACTTCGGTCTGGGTCGATCTGCCACTCGTCGACGCTCCTTCGCCAAGCGTACACGAGCCTTCGGTGTCGCCGCTTGTGGGCGTCGCTCCACCGCTTCCCCTCGGGCCCCGAACGCTGCTGTACATCGAGGACAACGTCGCCAATGTCAAGCTGCTCGAGCGGCTCGTCGCCAATCGCCCGGAGATCACGATGCTGGTTGCCATGCAGGGTCGTCTCGGCCTCGAATTGGCGCGCCAGCACCAGCCCAGCCTGATCCTGCTGGATCTTCACCTGCCCGACATGGCCGGCGACGAGGTGTTGCTCCGACTTCGTTCCGACGAGTCGACGAGGTCCATCCCCGTGTTCGTGCTGAGTGCCGACGCGTCGCCAGGGCAGGTCGACCGGCTCTTCTCCGCCGGGGCGACCGGCTATCTCACAAAGCCGCTCGATGTCCCCCATCTGCTCGACGTGATCGACACCAACGGCGCGCTTGTGCGCGAGGAGTCGACGAGCCAGAGCAGCGAGCACCCGACGCTCGACGCCGCGGTCGTCGCCTCGCTGCACGGCCTGGCGGCCATGTCGAGCGACGGTGACGACCAACTGCGCGAGGTCGTTGACCTTTACCTCTGCGATGCGCAGTCCCGGATCGACGACCTCCGCGACGCGGCGAACGACGGCCAAATCCAGCGCTTGGGCGACGTCGCCCACAGCCTTGCCGGGAGCAGCGCCAACTTCGGAGCCGGCACCCTCGCCGGCCTCTGCGCGCGACTCCATCGCGACGTTCGCAACGCGGCGATCGACGAAGCGCCGGCAAGGGTGGCGGAGATCTCCACCGCCTTCGAGGCAATCCGTCAGGCACTGCGGTCCGAGTTCTTCGACGTCGAAGGAGTGAAGCTCCAATGACCGTTGCACTAGAGCGCAACGGGACTGCAGCCATCCTCGGCCAAACCGAGGCCCGGTTGGCCACCCTCGTCAAGCACGCTCACGAGGCAATCTCGGTGCTGGATGCCGGGGGAACAATTCTCTACTCCACGCCGGCGGCGCGGCGAATGTTCGGCCATGCCCACGGATCGGAGTCGGGAGCGCGCTTCCTCGATCTCGTCCACGACGAGGACCGCGAAGAGGTACGCAGCCTCATGGCTGGTGACGAGTCGGGCGACTGCACGCACGCCATGGTGCTGCGCATGGCAGACGCCGACGGTTCGTGGCGGCACGTTGAGCTTGCGTGGAGCGATGTCAGCGACGACCCGAGTGTCGAGGGTGCCGTGGTGGTGAATCTGCGCGACGTCACCGAGCGTCACCTGGCCGACCTACACATCGCCGACGTCATGTCGCACGACAGCCTGACGGGTCTGTCGACCAGACCCAGGTTCCTCCAGCAGGTGCGGCGTGCCACGGCGGTGGCCGGACGCTCTAGCTGGCGGACAGTTGTGCTCTCGCTCGACATCGATCGGTTCCACGTCGTCAACGAAGAGCACGGCCAGGCCGCAGGTGACCAGGTGCTCGTCACAGTCGCGGCAAGGCTTCGGGCATCGCTTCGTCAGCATGACACCGCGGCGCGAGCGTCGACCGCAATCACCCGCATGGGTGGCGACGAGTTCCTGCTGATGTGCGAGAACGTGGCTGACGAGGTTGCCGCCTTGGCCATCGCACGGCGGATAGCCGGGGCCGTCGCCGAGCCGATCGAGCTCGGGACGGCGCGGGTCGTCGTGACGGGCAGCATCGGCATCGCGATGTGCCGAGGCAACGCTGATGCAGCGCAGTTGATCAGCGATGCCGAAGCCGCCCGGCGACATGCCAAGGTGCTCGGCGAAGGGCGTCAGCAGTTCTTCACGGCCGAGCTGCAAGAACGCGCCTTCGCAGCGGCCACCCTTATCGAGGATCTCCGAGCCGGTCTCGATGCAGGTCAGTTCCGGCTCGTCTATCAGCCCAAGATTGCCCTCGACACCAACCGGATAGTCGGCGTCGAGGCACTGCTGCGCTGGGATCATCCCGTGCGCGGCCTGGTCGCCCCGGACGAGTTCATCCCCGCCGCCGAGGCCAGCGGGCTCGTGGTGCCGCTCGGCGAGTGGGTGCTGCGCGAGGCGTGCCGCCAAGGCGCCGTGTGGCAGCTCGCCTTCCCGAAAGTCTCGCTGCAAATCGCCGTGAACGTATCGGCACGCCAGTTCCGCACCGGATTGGCCTCGACCATCGCCACAGTTATCGCCGAGGCAGGTCTCGAGGCATCCACCATCTGTCTCGAGATGACAGAAACGACCGTGATGGAGGACATCGCCACCACGATCGGCATCCTCGACGACCTGAAGTCGCTGGGGTTCGTCGTGTCGATCGACGACTTCGGAACCGGCTACTCGTCGCTCGAATACCTGCATCGAATGCCGATCGACGAGGTGAAGATCGACCAATCCTTCGTTGCTGGGCTCGGCACCGACGCCGAGAATACGGCGATCGTCGCCTCCGTCATCAGCCTCGCCCACGCCATGGACCTCGACGTTGTCGCCGAAGGAGTGGAGACCCACGAGCAGCTCGCCCGCCTGCGCTCGCTCGGCTGCGACTTTGCTCAGGGATACTTGTTCGCCCGGCCGATGCCGCCGTCCGAAATCGATGATCATCTCGCTGCCGATGCCGCCGGACAACATCTGCCGAACACCCTCGACGGAGTGAGCCCCCCGGCTGGCGGCCAGGCTCCCGACTCGGCCCTGGTTGTCGACGACGCCGCCGACGTCCGCATGCTCGCCAGGATGAGCCTGACGGCCGCCGGCTTTATCGTCGACGAGGCGGGAAACGGTGCAGCTGCGATCGCGCTCGCACGTCGGCTCCAACCAAGCTGCGTCCTCCTCGACGTCGGCATGCCCGACATGTCGGGAATCGAGGTCTGTCGAGTCTTGCGGGCCGATCCAACCACGGCGGGGTGCACCATCGTGATGTTGACGACCCACGAGGACGCGACGGACAAGGCCGAGGCGTTCCTCGCCGGAGCCGACGACTACATCGTCAAACCCTTCGCACCGCGGGACTTGGTTTCACGGATTCGCTCGGCCGTGAGGCGGCGACGAACGACCGTAGCGACCGTCGGCGGCCAAGTCGAAGCGCTCCTGCTGGAAATGTTGGAAACAGCGCGGACAGCGGAGCGGACGCAGAGCGAGTTGCCGGCGGCCGAACTGCTGTCAACCCGACAGATCGAAATTCTCAAGCGGCTGCTCGGCGGCGAGCGCGTGCCCGGAATCGCTCGCGACCTCTACCTCAGCCAGAGCACCATCCGCAACCACTTGAGTAGCATCTATCAGCGCTTTGGCGTGCACTCACAGGAGCAACTGCTCAGCCACCTGCGACGCAAGAGCGCCATTTTGGCTGACGTCAAACTGCCGCGCCTGGCGCTGAGCGGTAGTGGAGAGCGACGAAACGTCTAGCACGCCGGGTCACTGCGTCTATCAGGCCTGAAGTGGTGTATGCCGTAGAAAGGGTATGAGCGCCAGATGCATTCGTTGGGTGTCGAGTGCGTTCGCCGGACTTGTCATCATGGCGACCGGGGGTGTCGCCTTCGCCGCCCGCGGGGCAGTGGACGCCGATCGGGACGCGAAGTCGTCCGAGAGCGTGGAGCTGACGGCGATCCTGGGCTCGAGTGACCTGTTCCCCGGTTTCGCCGGCGGCGACATCCACCTCGCAGTCGTCAACTCGTCGGACACCGATCTTCGTTTCACCTCCGCTCAGGCCGGCGAGGTCGTGTCCAGCGATCCTCGCAACTGTCCCTCCTCTTACGTGACAGTGCAGGCAGCGCCGACGCTCGACCTCCTCGCGGCAGCGCACTCGACGACGCCCACGACTCTGGTAGACGTCGTGACGATGGTGAGATCAGCGCCGGATGGCTGTCAGGGTGTGTCGTTCACCGTCAAGTTGACGCTGCAGAATGCAGCGCCGATCTCACCTGGTGCCTAGAAACCGCTCGACGATCGCGAAGGGTCCACGAGGTCGTCGACTTCACCTGCCCGTCGGCGCAGATCGATCAACGCTCCCGCCTGCAGGGCAAGCGCTTTCAACAGGCCGACCTGCTCGGCGGTGAACCGTCGTGGTCCGGTGTCGAGCACGCTCAGCGCGCCCAATTCGGGTCCTTCACGGCCGTGGATGGAGATGCCCGCATAGGACCGAATGTACGGGGCGCCGATGACGAATGCATTGTCGGCGAATCGCATGTCGATCGCAGTGTCGGCAACGATGAACACTTCGTCGGGTTCGGCGATCGCCTGCGCCGCGAAAGTGACGTCGCCCGGTGCCTGCGCAAAGTCGACGCCGACGCTCGCCTTGCACCACCAACGGTCGGCAGCTAGGAGGGAGATCGACGCCATCGGCGCCGACAGCAGTTGAGCTGCAAGCTGGACCAGCGCATCTAAGGCCTCGTCCGCGGGCGCGTTCAGAGCACTGCTTGATTCGAGTTCGGCGAGACGCATCGACTCGTCGCGGGCAGGGATCGGGCGGTTTACTGCGACGATGCCTGCCACCAGTCCGTGTTCGTCTCGGATGAGGTTGACCGATGCGATGACAGTGACGATCGAACCGTCGCGCGCCACTTGTTGCGCCTCGTGGTTCCAGCGGCCGGTCGACTGCAACTCCTGCCATGCTGTGGAGACGTCGAGCTGTTCGCCGTGAGCGGGCACCACGTTTTCCATCATGTGCCCAAGGACCTCGCGTTCGGACCACCCGTAAAGGCGTTGCGCCGCCGCGTTCCAGCTCAGCACATGGAGCTCGGGATCGGTGACGATGACCGCGTCCGACATCTCATTGACGACACCGGTCACCAGCTGACGTATAAGCTGCGGCGGGTCCAATATCTCGCCGAAAGTGGCGACCACGGCCGGCTCACCGTCTGATTCGCCAATTTCGGAGCTCGTCAGGGCCGACAGCTCGCTGCCGTCGACCGCCAGCAGCGTGATCACCTGCGACGCCGGCTCGTGACCGGAGGCGCGCATCTCGAGACGCGCCTGCGCCGCGGGTTTCGACGACGGGGCGATGAAGTCGAGCAGGCCGCGGCCGACCACATCGTCGCGATCCTTTGCTGCGAGAAGTGCCAGCATGCCATCGTCGACGGTGAGGATACGGCCGCCGACGTGAACCAAGGTGCCCGATCGGGGCGCCGGAGCCGCTGATTCTTCGCCGGAGAAATTCGAAGCATCCGGCGCCCCGAAGCAGTAGCCCTTGCCACGCACGGTGCACAGCAGATGGGGCGTGCTGCGGTCTTGTTCTATCTTGTTGCGCAGCCGATAGATGTGCTCGGTGACGGTGGCCGGGTGCTGCCAGTCCTGGGTCGAGCTCCAGATGTGGTTCAAGAGTTCGGCGCGACTGAAGACATGTCCCGGGCGGGCCGCTAAGAACGCCAATAGTTCGAACTCCTTAGCTGTCGTTTTGACCTCTCGGGAGTCGACGGTCACAATCCTCCGGTCAAGGTCGATCTCCATCGAGCCGCGACGGATCACGTTGACCAGGTCGCGAGGGGCGCCGTCGCGGTGTTCGCTGATCCGTGCGAGATCAGCGAGAACCCGCCCGACCTCGACCGTATCAACATTCACCGGCTGCGCCAGATCTCCTTCGGTGCCAACGCCGTCCGAGGGTCGAGACCGTTGGTTGAGGGCGTTGAGCTCTACCGCCCGCCGACGCAGGTCGATGAGGGCAGCGGCCTGTTCGGCAAGCAACTGCAACTGACCGATCTGCTCGGCCGTGAACTCGCGTGGTTGGATGTCGAGCACGCACAGAGCTCCCAATGCCATTCCTTCCCTGCTGCGGATCGGCGCGCCGGCGTACGAGCGGATGTTCGGTGATCCCGTAACCAGAGGATTGTCGGCGAACCGCGAGTCGCTCGCGGCATCCGGCACGATCAACGGAACGAGAGGTTCGACAAGGGCATGCTCGGAGAAAGACATGCCGCGTGGTGTTTCGGCAGCTTCGATCCCCACGCGCGCCTTGAACCATTGTCGGTCGGCGTCGACGAGAGCGATCAACGCCATCGGCGTCGACAGCAGCTGGGAGGAGAGCTGGGCGAGCGAATCGAACGCCGGCTCGGGATCGGTGTCGAGGATCTTGGACGCGTGAAGAGCCGCGAGCCGGGTCGCTTCTTCGGCGGCAGGTCTTGCCGACAAGTTGGGCTGCGCCTCTGCGCTGCTGTGGCGGTACTGCGCCACCAGTTCGGCGAACGGCAGAGCCCGACAAAACAGCCAGCCCTGGCCGAATCGGCAATTGAGCGAAAGCAGCTGGGCGCGCTGCGATTCAGTTTCCACACCCTCGGCAACGACCTCGAGGCCGAGCTCGCGGCCCAGATTCACCACAGACCGGACGATCGCGGTGTCACGAGCGTCAATACCGAGTCCGGCTATGAAGGTCGTGTCGATCTTGAGTGAGTCGATGGGCAGCCGGGTGATGTACTGGAACATCGCATAGCCCGTGCCGAAGTCATCGATGACGAGGCGCACGCCCATGTCGTGCAAGGTTTGCAGCGGCAAGATGGCGTCGTCGTCGAGAAGCACGCTTTCGGTGACCTCGATCCACAGTCGAGTCGGCGGAAAGCCGGTGTCGGTCAGTAGCTGCACGACATGTTGGCTGAGCGCCGGGTCGCGTAGCTGCACCACGGATAGGTTGACACTTAGCTCGACATCGATGCCCTCGGCGCCCATCAGAAGTACATCGGTGCACGCCTGTTTGAGAATCCATTCGCCCAGCTCTTCGATCACGCCTGACCGCTCCGCAAGGGGAATGAACTGGCCGGGATTTATGGCACCTCGTTGAGAGTGGTTCCAACGGGCGAGCGCCTCGACCGTGCGGACCCGACGCGTGCCGAGTTCGACAATTGGTTGATAGGCGACGGAGATCGCACCGGAGGCAAGTGCAGCGCGGACGTCTGCGACGAAAGCCGCATCGTCGGGCCAGCCGTGTGGCCTTGCATCGTTCGGTTGCAGCGGCTGCAGTTGGCCACCGGCCGTCTGCGACGGTCGCAAATTCGAAGCATCGTCGGCTGTGACGGCAACTGGCCGGTTCACTTCTAGCAAGCCCCCGACAGCACCGTCGGAATCTCGCAGGATCATCTCCGCCGACTCGACCAGCAGCGTGTGTCCGTCTCGATGATGGTGGCGGACAGTTCCCCGCCAAGCGTCGGAGCCGGCGACCGCGTCGGCGCTGTCACCAATTGCCAGGCTCGGGTCAGGAGGGCCGAGCACATCACTGATGCTTCGGCCGACCACCTCGTCGAGGGTCCAGCCGTACATTTCGCTCGCCGATGGGTTCCAATCCACGATACGCAGGTCTTCATCGGTGGAGACAACGGCGTCGCTGACGGCCTTCTCAACCTGCACCAGCACCGCATCCGATCGTTGGCTGTGGTGCTCCAGGGTCAGGTCATGCAACACGATCTGCACGGCTCTGTCACCTCTCCATGAGACCAACGCCATCGATGCGTCGACGGCAATGAGCTGGCCGGCGGGCTGGCGCAACCACAGGCGCACCCGGCGCGCTCTCGGGCGCTCGTCGGCAGGTTCGCCGGGTTTCTCGCCGGGGTCGCCGCGACGCTGAATCAACGACGCGATCCGCATTCCCACGGCATCGGCCTGCTCGACACCAACGAGCCGCGCTGCCTCCTCGTTGACGAACAAGATGTTCGTGCCGTCGTGGACGACCACCCCATCCGACGAACCGCGAAGCAGCGCGGCGTGGCGATGCCCGACCTCGGCCAGCATGCCGCCGCCACCGGAGCCGACGCCTGACGACAGGATTCGCAAAGAAATCATGACGTTGCGGCCGCCATCGATGTAGCGGACACCTCGCAACTCGAACTCATCGATCGAGGTCGCCTCGCCAACGCGATGGAGCCGAACGCTGTCGAAACGCTCGTCAACCGACTCGATCCCCGCGAACAACTGTTGCCAGGACGTGTTCGGCGAAGCTTCCAACAAAGTAAGGATTGAGCGCCCCACGAGGTCTTTGGTGGGCACGCCAAAATGCTCGGCGAAACTATCGCTCACCCACACGATCGACTGATCCCCAGTGTTGACCATCACCGAGAGACTCATGTCAAGCGCGAATCGTTCGCCTAGACGACACCGAGGCGTATCACGCGGTGACCGTCTCGGTCGGTGCGGTGGGCTCGGTCTCGTCGTCGGGCATCGCCACGGGGTTACTCTCGCTCTCTTCCGGCCCTCGTAGATCGTGCGCTGCGTGGCGTGGCTGTCGGTTTATGCCGCGTCACGTAAACTGCATCTTGGCGATCTCCGCGGGAGCTGACATCGGCCCACCGACCCAGACTAGGCGGGACATACGACGTAGACACGGCGATCCGGGAGCAGGTTGAGCGGGTCGGGCAGCGGCGCGATACTGGACTAGGTTCGGCGTCGCGATTGGAGGCCGCGATGGTCGGCAAGGCACCGGTGCAGCAGCTGGGAGGGTTGGGCGACGAGGAACTCTGCCGCCTGATGGTGGAAGGGATCCGGGATTACGCGATTTTCATGCTCGACGCCGACGGCATCGTGGTGAGCTGGAACCCCAGCGCTGAACGGATGAAGGGATACCGCGCCGAGGAGATCTGCGGCCAGCACTTTTCCAGGTTTTACCTCGCCGAGGACGTGAAGGCGGGCAAGCCGGCTGAAAAGTTGCGCGTCGCGGCTGCGGTGGGCTGGGTGGAGGACGAAGGATGGAGGGTACGCCAGGACGGCTCGCGGTTTTGGGCCAGCGTGGTGATCACCGCGCTGCGAGATCGCGCCGGCCAACTGCGCGGCTTCGCCAAAGTGACGCGAGACGTGACCGAACGGAAGCGCCTCGAAGAACGGCTCGAGGATCAGGCTCGTCTACTCGAACATGTGCAGGACGCCGTGGTCGCCACGGACCAGAACCTGGTCGTGACGGCATGGAACGACGGAGCGACGCGCCTGTACGGGTGGCGGGCGGATGAGGTGCTTGGCATGAGGACCCTCGAAGTTTTCAAGACCGCCTTCTCCGATAGCACCCGGAACGAGGCCCTTCGCGTCCTGAACGAGGGCGGAGAGTGGCGGGGCGAGGTGGTGCAGCGGCACAAGAGCGGACAAAGCCTGGAGGTGGAGTCGACGGTCATCGTGCTGCGACACGGGCCAACCCGCGTGGTCGCCGTCAACCGCGACATCGGCGAACGCAAGCGGGCGCTGGTCATCGAGGAACGGGGCCGGATCTCCCGCGAGTTGCACGACTCGGTTTCCCAGGCGCTCTTTTCGATCACACTGCATGCCAGGGGTTTGGAACTGGCCCTGCAGCGTGAGGGCCAACACCCCAACAGCCCGCTCGGTGTTCGCATCGCCGACATTCGACAGCTGACGCAAGGGGCGCTGGCAGAGATGCGAGCCCTGATCTTCGAACTGCGACCCGATGCACTCGCCGAGGAAGGACTGGTCGCCGCACTACGCAAGCACGCCGCCGCCCTCGAGGCCAGAGAAGGTCTGACCGTGAACATCTCAGCCTCCTCCGACGACATGTCGTTCGAGCCGGCGTTCGAGGAGGACGTCTACCGGGTGGTCCAAGAGGCGCTGGGCAACGTCGTCAGACACGCCAACGCGAGCACAGTCCGCGTTCGCCTTGGCTTGCCGGCCACCGGGACTCGCCGCTTTGAGCTCGAGATCTCCGATGATGGGATCGGCTTTGAAATTGGCGTGAGCCGGCCCGGGCATCTCGGTCTCACAACAATGTCGGAACGAACCGCAACCCACGGTGGAACGCTCGAGGTGAACAGCGTGCCGGGCAGCGGGACCACGATCCGGGCGACTTTCCCACGGAATGGGCAAACCACGTCGGCGTGACGCCGCCCGAAGTTGCTGCTACCCGGTTGCGTCAGGAGGCGACGGTCCGGTGCCGAGCAGTGCCGAGAGAAGCAGATCTGGGCCGGCACCCTGCTCGATGAACGTTTCCGCACCGGCATCGAGCGCCGCACCGCGGAGTGCCCCATGAAGGCCCAAAGCGACAACGCGACGACCCGTTGCCACCAGGCTGGCAAGCACGTCGAGCCCGTCCCGGTCCGACGGAAGCAACAGGTCGAGGACGACTGCGTCGGGGACAAGGTCTACGTCTGCTCGCATGGCCTCTGGACCCGACGAGGCCTCACCGCAGACCGAGAGCCCGGGCGAGGCGTCGATCAGGGCGCGCAAAGCATGCCTGACCCGGGGGTCGCGGCTCACGACGAGGATCCGCCTCGTTGGTTCGCCAGGCACCGTGTCTGTGGCCACTTGCCCCCAAGTTCGATCGGTTCGCTCATATATTCAACACGACCTCACTTCCCGCTGCCCGAGACAAATGACTCGAATTGTTCCGAGACAAACAACTCGAACTATTCAGGGACAACAGACGCGTCAGTGGCCCACTCTGGCGGCCCGCCGTCGGAGGGTGGCGCGATACCCTCGCGGATCGCCCATAAGGCGGCCTGGATCCGCGATCCCAGGCCGAGCTTCATCAAGATGTTGCTCACATGCGTTCTGGCGGTCCGCTCGCTGATCGACAGAGCCTTACCGATCGCCTTGTTGGCGGCCCCGCCGGCGACGAGCACAAGCACTTGCCGTTCCCGGACCGTGAGCAATTCTCGGCCGGCGTCGTGTGCCGGAGTTCGTAGAGACTTTGCCAGCTGTATGGCAGCGGCCGGCGCCAGGTGCACCTCACCGCGGTAAGCAGCGCGGATGGCAGATGCGACCTCGTCGGCTTCGGCGTCTTTCAGGATGTAGCCCACCGCTCCGGCCTGCAGGGCGGCGAGAACCTTGTCTTCGGCGACAAAGCTGGTGACGGCCACTACTTGTACCGTCGGATGCCTCTCCTTGATAGCCGATGTCGCGGTTGTACCGTCCATTCCGGGCATCAGCAGGTCCATCACCACGACGTCTGGCACCTGACCCTCTGACGCGAGCGTTTCGATCCCATCGAGCGCGTCTTGTCCCCCCGACGCTTCGCCGACGACCTCGATGTCCGCGATCATCTCGAGATAAGCCCGCATGCCGCGGCGCACGACGCCGTGGTCGTCGACCACATACACGCGGATCGGCCGCTCGGGACCGTCCAGGTCGTGCCGAGCCTGACCCATCGGCAATCCTCTACCTCGCGTTCGGGACGAAAATCCAGACGCGACCCGAACGGCCGCCCACTGCCGTCGGCGATCTCCACCCGAGGGTCCGGAGCGATCCACGCTCGTCTCGTAGGTCATCGCTACTCGCCATCGACCTTCTCCCTGGAGCAGCGGCGGCCTCGTCGCCTGCTCGATTGAGCGTAGCGCGTTCAGAAACGCCGGGCGTGGCTGAACGTCGGGCGAGTGCTAGTACCAATGGCCACTTGACTCACCACCAGAGTCGGCATCAACGTTGGTGTTGCGGAACCTCCAGGGTGCCCGAGCGCCGAACAGGGGTCGATAATGAAGTGCAGGAACCGGATCGGCAAGGCCGTCGCCTCGGTGCTCGTCACCATCCTCGTAGTGCCTGGGATAGACGGATCCGCCCGGATCGCGCAGGCCGTTCCGCCGCCAGCTCCCGCACCGCTCGCACCGGCGAACGGGGCAAGCGTGACGATCCCGTTCACCATTTCCTGGTCGCCGGTGACCGGCGCCGGCGGCTACAACTGGGAGATCAGCCTGACTTCGGGCTTCACGTCCGTACTCGAACGAAACATGGTGTTGCTGTCGAGCGCAGCGACGACTCAAGACATCATCAGCGGACTGCCGAACGGGACGTACTTCTGGCGCATTCAGGCGGTGAGCCCCGACCTCGAGCCCGGAGGCTGGTCATTGCCGCGCAGCTTCACCATCACTGGCGCTGGTGGCGGAGTTCCGGGCGTGGCGGTTCTCGACCCGCCGTTGAACGCGACCCAATTCCACTCGTGGGAGAACATCACCTTCACCTGGAGCGCCGTCCCCGGCGCCGTCAGTTACATCCTCCAGGAATCGATCGACCCGACCTTCCCCGCCGAAACGAGGGTGCGGCAGGTCAACATTCCGGGGCCGACCGAACAGATCTCGTTCAACCCCAGCATCCAAGGCAACTTCAAGGCACGCGTCATCGCGGTCAACGCGAGTGGCCTCATGGGTTCGCCGTCGAACGTGGTCGACTTCAGCGTGCTCGACAGCAACCCGTTCCCGGCCGCGCCGACGCTGGTTGCCCCGAGTAACGGCACCTCATCGCCGCTGCCGTTGACCGTGTCGTGGACCCACGTACCCAATCACCAGGATCTTGGCTACCAACTCCAGATCGCCACGAACTCCTCGTTCACATCGATCGAGTCCTCGATCGCGCTCACGGATAACACCAAGGTCATCTCGTCGCTCGCGCCGGGTACGAAGTTCTGGCGGGTTCGCTCGCAACACGGCTACGTCGGCGCCACCGAGGCGTACACCGCCTTCTTGGGGACCGGAACGTTCACGGTCGTAGCGACTCCTCTGCGGATGGGTGCAGTCACCTTCCCTGCGACCAAGTTCAGCGGTGGAGAAGCCCGAGGAGCGGTGGAACTCACCGGCAACGCGCCCGCGGGCGGAGCCACCGTCACGCTGACCACGAGCCGTCCAGACCTGCTGCCCGAGTTGCCGAGTTCGAGGGTGGTCCCGGCGGGCAGTTCGTCGGTCGACGTGCTTGTCGCCCCCACGGGATTCCCCAACTCGCTCAGGGGGATGCGTGTTGGATTTGTGACGACGCCCACGCCGGTGACGGTCACCGCGACGTACAACGGAACCTCGGTCTCGACCACGATCACGCTGGTGCCTCCCAAGCTGAACGACACCCCGTTCCAGTTGTTCCCGGTCAAGGCGACCGGTGGTGCCGACATGTTTGGCATCGTCGACCTCGAGGTCGGCTGCTTCGCCGGCTTCTGCGATGGCCTGGCCCCACCGGGAGGATTTCCAGTGAGCCTGTCGAGTTCGTCGCCTGCAGTAACGGTGCCCGCGACGATCACGATCCCCGAGGGTGCCGGCGGCACCCAGTTCACCATCCAGACGAGTCCCGTGACGACGGTGACCACCCTGACGATCAGCGCACAGGCCGGGGGCGTCACCGCCAACTGGTACCTCACGCTGACTCCGTCACCCGCTCCGGATTCCCTGACGCTGGACCCGATCGAAACCGCCAATGGCTCGCGTGGGATCGTCCGCATACCCCTGTCGTCGCTGATGGGTCACGATCACCTACTCCGATTGACGAGCAGCAACCCGCAAGTCGCCGCAGTGCCCGAATTCATGACCATCCCGGCTTCGACGGAGTCTGGCGTATTCTTCATCGTCACGAACTCGGTGACCGCCCGAACGGTGGTAACGATTTCAGTCACCGGCGGTGACGTGACGCGCTCGGCTGATCTGGTCGTGCATCCCAGCCTGCCGACGCTCACCGGCTTTTCCGTCAGTCCGACCAGTGTTCCTGGCGGCACGTCGGCCACCGGTACCGTCACCCTGGGCGGCGCCGCACCGGCGGGTGGGGTTGCCGTCAGTCTCAGCAGTTCCCTGCCCGGCTCGGTCAGTGTTCCGGCGACCGTCATCGTGCCGGCCGGCGCAACCAGCGCATCGTTCACTGCGACCACATTCCCTGTCGACAACACGACTGCCCAGCTCGCGGCAACCCTCGGCGATACGACGCTCTTCGCGGCGCTGGGCGTCACACGTGCTTCGACGGTAACCGTAACGGCGCTCTCCGTCAGCCCGACCACCGTGGTGGGCGGTGCTTCGTCTACCGGCACCGTCACCCTGAGCGCCGCCGCGCCGACCGGCGGCGCGGTCGTCACATTGTCCGACAACTCGGCCGCGTCGACCCTGCCGGCCAGCGTCACCATCAGCGCCGGTGCGACCAGCAGAACGTTCACCGTGACGACCTCGGTTGTCTCGAGCCAGACAGCGGTAAGCATCTCCGGCTCGTACGGGGGCACCATTCGCAGCGCGACCCTGACGATAAATCCGCTTGCGGCGCCCACGCTGCAGAGCCCGGGCAACACCGCGACAGGAGTGGCCCAGCCGGTGGCGTTCAACTGGACCGATGTCGCCAATGCAGTGGATTACGAGATCCAGGTCGACACCACCTCGACCATCTCCGCACCGTTCAGCGCTAACCAGATCGTCAACGTGTCGCAGGCCTCGATCGGTAACCTCCCGGCCCAACAACTGTGGTGGCGGGTACGAGCCCGGAACGCAGCCGGTGTGTTCGGTCCGTTCTCGTCCACCAGGCGTTTCACGCCGGCAGCAGCTTCGACCACGCCGAGCCTGTCGACGTTCGCTGTCTCGCCGACCAGCGTCGTGGGCGGCGCGACCTCGGCGGGCACGGTCACATTGTCGAGCGCCGCCCCGACCGGCGGACTGGTCGTGACCCTGACCAGCTCGAACGCTGCGGCAGCCGTGCCGGCCAGCGTCACCGTGGCCGCAGGTGCGACGACGGCAACCTTCACGGCCTCCACACTGTCAGTGACCGCGCAGACGGCGATAACCATCACAGCCACCGCCGGCGGCGTGACTCGAATGGCGACCCTCACCGTCAACCCGGCCGCGGGCGGCACCCTGCCGGCCCCGTTGCTCGTCAGCCCCGCTGCCGACGCCCGTTTCGACTCGGGCCGGACGATCGTCTTGGACTGGTCGGATGTGGCCGGCGCGGCGAGCTACACCGTGCAGATCGACGACCAGGACACCTTCTCCTCGCCGATCGTGAACCAAACGGTCTCAGCCTCGACGTATTCGAGCAGCACGCTCCCAGTCACGCGCATGTGGTGGAGGGCACGGGCTACCGACGCCTCCGGCGCTGCCGGGGCGTGGTCGTCGGCTCGTAGATTCGAGGTGCGCTAGAGGAGATGTGGTGTGAGCCCGGTGTCGCCTTGTGACGCGTGATCGGGCTCACAATTCGACGAGACCTTCACGGCCGAGCCCTGTCTCGCAGGGTATTGCTCACTATTCCGAGCCGGAACGCCGATAACAAAGATGTGAATCGCCGGCGGTCGGACCAGCTATGGAAAATCTGGTTCTTCGTCGCCGTGCTGTTGACGGTGGTCTACTTCGTTGCTCCTGAGTCGCGCGAGTCCAAACTCCTGCTCTACAACGGCACAGGCCTGTTGTCGGTGCTGGTTGTGCTCCACGGCGTCAGGCGCAACAAGCCCGCGCAACGCGCGCCATGGATCTGGTTCGCGTCCGGCCTGGGCTCGTTTCTGGTCGCAGACATTTGCTACTACGTACTCGAGTTGGTCAGTGAGAATGGCCCGCCATTTCCTTCGATAGCAGATCTCTTCTATCTGGCGATGTACCCGCTCGTCATCGTTGGGCTCACCAAGATGCACCGATCGGTGCCCACCGACAAGGCCGACTCCAGCTTCGTGGTCGCTGCCATCGTCGGCGTCGCCATGGTCGGCGCCTTATGGATTTTGTTCGTCGATACCGTGATCGGGAGCGCCGCCCTCGGCAAAGCAGCGCTCATCACACAACTTGCGTATCCGATAATGGATGTTGCTCTAATCGCCGTCGCCGCGAGATTGGTAGTCAAGTTCCACCTCAAGAACCCTCCGCTCGCCTTGATTCTCGCCGCGGTGAGCGCCCTCGCTGTGGCCGACACCGCCTACGGCGTCTACAACACCAATGGCGAGTTCCAGACCGGCACATTCATCGACGGGTTTTGGCTCGCGTTCTACGTGCTCTTCGGCGTCGCGTCGTTGCACCCCGCCAGTTTCGCCAGTGTGGCGCCGATCAAACAGGTCGAAGGTCGCCTAACGGCCCGCCAGTTCGCCGTCATGTTCGTTGCGGCAATGAGCGTGTTGTTCATCGATCTGCTCTGGGGAGGCCAGCAAGATCGGTTGGTCACAATCATCGTTTCGGGAACCCTGATCTCACTTATCCTCGGGCGAGTCTTGACCCTGACCAAAGCGTTGGAGCAAAGCCGCGATCGAATGCACGCAGAGGCCAGACATGACTCGCTCACTGGGCTCGCCAACAGAGGAGTGTTCACCGAGCGGACCGCAGCCGTCCTTCTAGATCAACCCGACAAGAGCGTCACCGTGTTGTTCATCGACCTCGATGACTTCAAGACGATCAACGACAGCCTCGGTCACCAGGCCGGGGACCTGCTGCTCGTCGAGGTTGCCGCCCGGCTCACCCGCAGCATGCGGCCTGGGGACATGGTGGCCCGGCTCGGCGGTGACGAGTTCGCCGTTCTCATCGAGTCGGCCCTAGGACCTGAAGATGTCGTGTCGGTGGCGCGTCGCATCCTCGATACTCTCGCCGAGCTGATCGACGTCGGACCTCGTTCGGTTCCGGCGATGTGCAGCATCGGCGTCGCCAGCGGTTGCGGCCACGAGACCGATGTCGACACGCTACTGCGCAACGCTGACGTGGCGATGTACCTCTCGAAGCGGCGGGGCAAAGGACGCTACGAACTCTTCGACGCCGAGATGCACGCCGAGGCCATGGAGCGACTCGACCTCCAGAGCGACCTCCGGCATGCGCTGGCCAGGAACCAGTTCGTTCTGAACTTTCAACCGATCTTCGACCTCCGCACCGGACGCGTCACGCAAACCGAGGCGCTCCTCCGTTGGCACCATCCCGTGCGCGGTCTCATTCCGCCCGATCGCTTCATCCCGCTCGCCGAAGAGAGCGGGCACATCATCGAGATCGGCGCATGGGTGCTGCAAGAGGCCTGCGCGCAAACAGCCAAATGGCGCGCAATCGAAGGCTGCGAAAACCTTGGAGTCACCGTCAACCTGTCGATGCGGCAGATGCAGGACCATTCGCTCCTCCACACACTCAGACATGCGTTGCGTGAATCAGGGCTTCCGCCGTCGAATCTGGTGTTCGAGATCACCGAGACGATGCTCGCCCTCGACATCGACAGGACGACCGGCATCCTTGCGCAGCTAAAGGCGACCGGCGTGAAGCTCGCCATCGACGACTTCGGTACCGGGTATTCCTCGCTCAGCTACCTGCGGACCTTCCCGATCGACGCCATCAAGATCGACCGGAGCTTCATCAATGAACTCCACCAGAGCCCGACCGCGCCGGCCCTGATCGCCGCGATCGTCAACCTCGCCCGCGCCCTCGGGACTTACACCGTGGCCGAGGGAATCGAACTGGCTGAACAGTCACTCGAGCTACGCACGCTCGGTTGCGACCGCGGGCAAGGCTTCTACTACTGCCGACCGACGACCGCCGCGCAGCTCGAAACGCTGCTGCGCAAACACTCCCGTACCGAGGTCGAGCCGCTCGCAGCGTGGCGACGCTCAACGGAAGAGGCTCAGCGGCGCTCCTACACCACCGAGATCCGGATTGGAATCGGGGAGATCAGCGTGGTGGCCAGCGAGATCGACGAGATCGACAATGACTTGCACGTGCCGGTGATGGCGAGTTGGCCATGGCTCAGGCATTGGTGCGGATCGTTCACAGAGTGGACCCCATACATGATTGGGGTACGCAGCAAGGGCAGCGGGCGACTGGTCGGATGCGCCCTGCTGGCGAGGCGTGAGCGCGCCAACGAATCCGCACTCGTCGCCATGGGTGCGGGCAGTTCGCTCTGCACGGTGCTGCGTGCCGCCGATGACGATGCCTCCACAGCTCTGGCCGACGCGATCGCAGCGTTCCTTGCCGAGATTCCCGGTGTCTGGTCGCTGGAGATCGAACAGGTTCACGATCTTGACCCGACGCTGCTGCGGCTATCCGAGGTACTCGATCATTCGCAAGTTCTCCCCGAGATGCGAGTCCCGCGAGTGATGTTCTCGGACGACCATCGGCTCGACCTCATTCTCTCGGCGAGCATGCGCAAGCAACTCCGGCGCGCCGCGGCTCGCCTCGACGCCGACGGCCTCACGATCTCGGTGGCCTTCGACCGAGGGCCGGCGATCACGCCGGAACTCATCGATGAGGTCGAGGCGGTGCACATCTCGAGGGACCGCTTCGCTCGACGGGACTCCGACCTCGACGGCCCCGCTGCGCGGGCCTTTTGGCGGACGATTGTGGAAGGCAGACAACAGGGCTGCGAAGTGGAAATCGGTTCACTGCGTCTCGATGGGCAGCTCGCGGCCTATGTCGTCGCGCTGCTCGACAGAGGCAGCTACCGTGTGTTCGACGGGCGAATGGACACCACGTTCGCCGACTACTCTCCGGGTCGCCTCGTCGAAGCGGCCGCTCTCGATCGCGCATTGAAGGACCCGAGGTTCACCGTCCTCGACTGGATGTCGGGCGTTGCCGCCGAGAAGTTGCTCACCACCAACGCCGCTGAAGGACGAGCTCGCCTCGTGGCTTCGTCCAGAAACCGCGTCTTCCAGACGCCGGGACGTCATCACCGCGAACGCGAGTTCGCGCACTGATCGAGGCCACCAGCCAAGCAGTCTCCGCTTCGGGAGGCAGACGGTCACTCAGGGTAGGCTGGTTACTCATCCACAGGGCTCGTAGGGAAACTCCTTACCGGCATCGCCGCCCGCCGTGTGCACGACTCTTCGCGGCGGCAACAAACGGCTCGACCCCCGGAGGGGACGCCGACGTGCCCTGTACAACGAAAGGAACCGTTCGACATGAAGGTCAAATGGAGAAAATGCGCCGCCCGTCTCATCCCTGCAGCGACGATGGTCGCCGCCCTCGTGGTAACCATCGGCGCCAACGCCGGTAGCGTCAAGTGGGGTTGATTCAAGAATGACTTGGGTCGGGCTCAACTGAGCTCGGCCCACCATCTGGGCTGGAGAGTGAGCGTCCAGTGAGTGGTGGAGGTGGCGTGCGTCAGGAAACGACTCCCGTGACGGTCTTCGTCGGCGGGGTCATCTTGGCTGCCTCCGCGGCGCTGTTCGCCCTGATCCGCGCGGGCCCTGTCTTGATCATTGAAGATCGGTGGCTCGAGCTGGCCCTCTTCGCGTTCCTCGTGTGTGTCTGCGAGGTCAAACCGGTAACAGTTGCGCGAGCTGGGGGAATCCAGGAAGTCGTTGCATCGGCGACCTTTTCGTTTGCCATCTTCCTTACCTTCGGGCCCTTGCCCGCAATCGCAGCCCAGGCGATCGCCTCCCTCATCGGAGATATCGCAGGCAGGAAGCACGCGCTCAAGACTGCGTTCAACATCGCCCAGTACGTCCTCGCGTGGGCATTGCCGGGCCTTCTTTTTCAGGCGATCATGGGTGGCCGCACCCTCCGCACGGGAGCAGAGTTCACATGGCGATGGGCTGCGGCGCTCGTCGTTTCTGGTGCCGCATACTTCCTGTGCAACACCGCCCTTGTCGGGATGATCATCGCGCTGACCACTCGCTCCTCGCTGTGGCAAGGTGTCACCGGCATGGTCAGGCGCGAGGCGAGTTCCGACATCGTACTGCTGGCGCTCTCGCCAATCGTGATCGTGGCTGCCGACAGAAGCCTCGTACTGCTGCCTGTGTTGCTGCTGCCGGTCTTGGCGGTGTACCGGAGTGCGCTGTTGTCGGCCGAGAAGGAGCACCAGGCTATGCACGATGCGCTCACTGACCTCCCGAACCGGCTCCAGTTCTCGGAGGTCATTGAACGACGCTTCGAGAATGCGAAGAGCAAATCGACCCGCGGAGCTGTGCTGTTGATCGACCTCGATCGCTTCAAGGAGGTCAACGACACGCTTGGTCACCAAACCGGTGACGCGTTGTTGTGCCAAATTGGTCCCCGTATCCAACCCGTCCTTCCGGAGGGCGGGGTGATCGCACGTCTGGGCGGGGATGAGTTCGCAGTGATGGTTCCGGACGTCGGAGCCGACGATGCCCTCCGCATCGGAGAGGCAATTGTCGAAGTACTCGAGCCGCCGTTTCGGCTCGATGAATTCAACCTCGAGGTCCAGGCGAGCATCGGTATCGCCATCTTCCCCGACCACGGCACTGCTGCGGACGTTCTCATCAAGCAAGCCGACATTGCGATGTACTTCGCGAAGGGTCGCAACTCTGGGATCGAGATCTACAACGCCGAGCACGATCAAAACAGTCGGCGCCGATTGAGCCTGCTCAGTGATCTTCGAACCGCACTCGTGAAGGGCGAGGTGGTGGTGCATTACCAACCAAAGCTCGACCTCTCGACCAGCACGGTCACCAGCGTCGAGGCACTCGTCCGATGGCATCATCCGCTCTTCGGCATGATCCCACCCGCTGAATTCGTTCCATTCGCCGAGCACACAGGGCTGATCCGCCCGCTGACGAACTTCGTCCTGCGCACAGCTGTCACGCAAGCGCGCGCCTGGCTTGACGCCGGCCTCGACACCGCCGTCGCGGTGAACCTCTCGGCCCGAAGCCTGCACGATGGTGCGATCAGCGACGAGATCGCGCGATTGCTTTCGGAGTTCTCCCTCCCCGCGCATCGGCTGCAATTGGAAATAACTGAGAGTTCGATTATGGCTGATCCCGCACGGGCAAAGCGTGTGCTCGACGACCTCCACGCGATGGGATTGCATCTCTCCATCGATGACTTCGGCACCGGTTACTCCTCGCTGTCGTATCTCCAAGATCTCCCGGTCAGTGAAGTGAAGATCGATATGTCGTTCGTGACCAATGTGATCGAAAATCCACGCGATCGAGTCATCGTGCGGTCGACGATCGATCTGGCACGTCATCTTGGTTTACGATCAACGGCAGAAGGGATAGAAAGCGCCGCAGCTCAGGAATGGCTCAGGCTGGCCGGGTGTGATCAGGGTCAGGGTTTTCACATCGCCCCACCGATGCCCGCAGACGAGGCCACGACGTGGCTCACCGACGCCACCCGTACTGTGTCTCTGTCAACTGGCGAACGTTTCGCGGCCCCCGGAACCGTGCCGCGCAGTCGAGTCATTGAGGCTGGTATTCGAGGAGTGCTGGACGAGGTGCCCCTGGCTATCGACGAATCTCTTCAATAAGCCCGCCGCCATTGTCGCCAAGACAGCCGACGACGAATACTCCGTCACCGACACCGCGACCTTGGCTGAACTCCGCGCCTCGGCGGCGGCACGCAGAGAAGAAGTGTGGTCGCTGGCTACTACGTCGGTTGCGTACGACCACACTTCCGGGGTGGAGCGGGTCGAAGCACCAGATTCAGGTGTCCTGGTCGAGCCGAAGGCAGGATCGAAGCCGCAGCACTGGCTGCTCACCGGGCCGGTTTTGTCGTGGGCGTGATCGGGGCGCAGCTCGGCATGACCCGTCAAGGTGCACGGCAGCGTTTCGAGCGACTCGTGGATCGCTGACAATCTGAGAGCGGACGCCGATCGCGCCCCGACGCGCCGGACGATGACGTTCACGAACTAGTCGGGTCCGCGCCAGCCGAATGAGGATGTCACGCTCGTAGTTCGTCGAACCAGTCGGGGATCTGGCATCGGGGGTTTCAGACGTGGCGACTGGCGGTCTTGTTCGGCGAGTTGCCGGCGCTGAGCAACAGCCGGGACGTCGGCGCAATGCGCGACGACGACTTGACGATCGAATGGAGTCTGCTCGGCATCGTCACGCCAGGCGATGAGACCCGAGAGGATCTCAGCCACTTCGTCCAGCCACGGTGACCGGATGGCGCCGAGGTCGAATGATTCGAGAGCAGGCTCGTCGTCGGACGTCGCGTTGCGAAGGATCACTTCTTGGCGCTGGTGATCGCGATCGTGGTGCCCTTGGCCGACCATTTCTTGGACGACGGCGTCGGTGCTTTCGTGACCCTGCGTCCATTGGCAAGAGTGCGTCGTGGCCGCGCCCGGGTGGTGGCGAGCGCGGAAGAGATCCATTGGATCGTCGACCATCGGGCATCGAGCCGGCCGTTCTCAATGCGAGAGATGTCGGCTTGTGGGGTGCCACTGCGCTTGGCGAGCTCTGCTTGTGTCCAGCCGAGTTCGATACGGCGCTCGCGGATGGAGTCACCGGGATGGGAGAGTTCGGCGCGGGCGGACCAGGCGGGCATGCGAACCATTGTATGTGGCTTGACACATACCCGCAGCGGCGTCTCGACAACGCCGCTCGCGAATCGGTGTGCACGTTATTTGCGATCGCGTATTCCCTGCGGACGCAGATCAACCAGGCAGTTCTGCGCACTCCGATTCACAATCGCACACT
>JANNHY010000262.1:0-2997 GCA_031404635.1 Ilumatobacteraceae bacterium | reverse complement strand
ACGTGCAACCGGTGGAGTTGCCGAGGGGCCGACAGCAGTACGAACAGCAGGGTTCGAAGTGGGGGGCATACCCGTCATACAGCACGGAATCCAAGACGCCCGACGCAACTGCCGCTCCGACCGAGCCCGGCGCAACGACCGAATCGGGTGCGTCGAGCCCCGCTACTTCGCCGACCCTGACCCCGGCGCTGATCGCCCGACCCGGCGACGCCGGCCCGGCGGCACGACTGCTGATGGAGGCGCTGGTCGCTCGCGGTGTGCATCCGGATGTAGCCGCCAGCCGCGATGGCAACTACGGCGCGGACGACAAGGAGCTCGTGCTGCAGTTCCAGCGTGACAACGGTCTGACCGTCGACGGCGAGGTCGGCCCGCAGACATGGTCCAAGCTGCTCGCGACGGTGAACCCGGACGAGACAGGCCCGATGGTGAAGGTGCTCCAGACAGCGCTCATCGTGCGCAGCCTGATACGCGACGCCGAGGCGAACCTCGACGGCGTCTACGGTCCGGCGACACAGAAGCGCGTCCGCGACTTCCAGGCGGTCAGTGGCATCGATCCGATCGCGATCGTCGGCCCCGACACCTGGACTGCCCTGCTCGGGGTGAAGCGCAAGGTGAATGTCGGTACCCGCGGCCTTCCTGGGGAGGATGTCGAGGTTGTCGACCTCGACGACCTCGACTTCCTCGCAGCGCTGGATGGGCTCCCGGCAGAGTGAGCAGATCAACGAGTTCGACCGCGATTGAGAAGTCCGCCCCGGCGACTGCGCCGGTCCGGCTCACAGCACTTCCTGCGGCATGTGGCGACTGCCTGGTGGTGGAGTACGGGTCGGGTTCGGGTGTGCATCGGATCCTCATCGATGGTGGGCTCGGCTCGAAGTACGAGGTGGGACTCGGCCCGCACCTGGCTGCATCTGAGGGCGGGCCGCAGTTCGACATCGTGATCGTCACCCACGTCGACCGCGACCACATCGATGGCGTCATCCGTGCCCTTCGCGGGCAGCACCTCCAATCCGCTGACATCTGGTTCAACGGTCGCGACGAGATCGACGCACTGATCAATGGAGGCACACGCGGCGTTCGCCAAGGCGACGAGCTGAGTGTGCTGATCCCTGCCGACCGGCGGAACCGGGTTGTCGACGGTCAGGCGATCCACGTCCCGCCGACAGGGCCGGTGCAATTCGAACTGCCGGGTGGCGCCCGCTGCACGCTGCTGTCGCCGTCGCCCAAGCGGCTCGAGAAGCTATTCGACAAGTGGCCGGATCCGGTGAGGGTGGTCGACGACCCCACGGAGGATCTGCTGAAGAGGCTCGATGACCCGCTGACCCGCGGCGTGGGTGAGTTCGGGGAGGACACCAGCGTGGCCAACGGGTGGAGCATCGCGTTCCTCTTCGAGGCGAGTGGCGCATCGCTACTCCTCACGGGTGATGCTTTCGCCGCCGACCTGGAGAGCACGATCGGCCAACTGCTTGCGCAGCGGGGCGAGCCGAAGCTGCACGTCGACCTGTTCAAGCTGTCCCACCACGGCAGCCGGCAGAACATGACAGACGGCTTGTTGAACCTCATCGACCCCGGTGCCGTCCTGGTCTGCACCGACGGCTCCAAGTTCCACCACCCCGACGAGGACGCTCTCGAGAAGATCCGCTCGCACTACCCCGAGGTGCCGATCCATTTCACGGACGACACCGAACACATCCGCCGGCGCGCCGCTTCGGTCGGCGCTCGCCCCCCGGAGATCCTGCCGTTGCAGCTCCACCTCGGCACAGCCCCGTAACGCTGCTCGGGCGTTGCCGCCAGAATTTTGAAGAAGTGCCAATCCAGATCGGGTCGGGCGACGAAGGCGTGGCATGTCAGAAAACTCGTTTCGATCTGTCGTTTCGGTGGTGCTCGGGGTTGCGGCCCTCGCGCTGATCGCGACGGGAGCGGTGGTGCTTGGACAGCGTCTCTCGTCAACTGGCGAAGTCGACCAATCGGGATATGCTCCGCCGCTTTCGTTGAGCGGTGTTTCTCGCGGGACGCCGTTCGATGCGTCGGTGGAGCCCGATTACGGTTCCGTCGCAGCCAGTCCGGCGGAGGCAGTCCGCCGCTATCTCGACGGCGAATTCGAAGGCGACCATGTGAAGTCGTTCGGTCAGCTCACCTTGGCCGACCGGCGAGCGATCGGAACCGCCGACGACTGGGATGTCACCGCCGACGAGCGGCCAACGCTTCGCAGCTACCGCCTTGTGGAGGTGGGCCGCGACAGGGTGCGGGCCGATGTGGAGGTCGTCCCGGCAGTCAATGAGATCGACGGTGTCAGCCCGGCAGCAGCGACGATCGAGTTCGCCATCCGACACGAGGATGGCGGATCGCGCATCTCGCTGACCGACACGACGTTCACTCCGCACTACCCGGACCACATTCTGGCCACCGCAAGCGCCGTCTCGTGGGTCGATGCCGCCCAACAATGCGACGCCGACGTGCGCAGCGGGCTGGAGTACGAGGGTAACTTGCTCGGCACATTTGGATTGGCCGAGTCGCTGTGCGGAGTGACCGGCGATCCGAAGGTCTCGGCGACCGGATCGCTCGATTCGCTCAACGATCCGTCGGTCGTGCTCAACGCGTTCGGGGAGCAGGCCGCGGTGTGGAGCCAGGTCGTCAGCATCGAAGGCGTTACGGGAGTGCCGCCGCTCGATGTGGTGCTCGCCCCGTTCGGCGATCACTGGGTCGTGATTGGCGCGCTGTCGAGCATCAACCAGACGCCCTCAGGGCAACCCATCCAGGCCGGATACACCGGCCGACCATGAAAGGAACCAAACAAATGTCCAAATATCGCAAGCCCCGCCGGGTTGTACTCGTGCTTGGGCTGACCGGCGCCATTATGGCCGGGTCGATCAACCTTGTCGGTGCTTCCAGTCACCGCGAAGCTCCGCTGATTGCCGAGGACCCGGTCGCCGACTTGACCGACGTATACGGCTTCGTCTCCCCGGACGATTCTTCGACCGTGACCCTCGCCATGAATGT
>JANNHY010000261.1:0-2833 GCA_031404635.1 Ilumatobacteraceae bacterium | reverse complement strand
TTCCGAATACCTCGGTTTGTTCGTCAGCGGTCGAGCCAGTTTCGAGCTGGTTCAAAAGGCCTGGGCGGCCGGCTTTGGCACGTTGATTGCCGTCAGCGGCCCTACCGCGCTCGCCGTACAGACCGCTCGGCGGGCGGGCTTGATGCTGGCCGGATTCGTCCGTGGCGAGCGCCTCAACGTCTATGCGCCCGAGCGTATGCAGCCCTAGCCTGGTCGTATGAAGAGCGAACCTGTCTCGCCGTCAACCGGCGTCGGCGTGCTGCATCTGTTCTGCAAACCGACACCGCTGGTCGACGCCGAGGCGGTCGTGGCCGCCGTGAAGTCGGCGGAGGCCGCTGGATGCCAAGTTGTCACGGTCGCGATGCTCGGCCACAAGTGCGACGTGGCGGTGATGGCCATCCACGAGAACCTGCGCGAGTTGCGTGCCCTGCAGACCGCGGTGCAACACGCCGGGCTCGACGTCGTCGATTCGTACGTCAGCATCAGCGAGGTCAGCGAGTACGCCGCGCAGATGCCCGACGACATGAAGCGGCCACGCCTGTATCCGACGATCCCGCCGAGCCACGTCGACTACGCCATGCCGGCGTGGTGCTTTTACCCGATGAGCAAGAAGCGCGACGGCGATGTCAACTGGTTCAAGTTGCCGTACGAGCGGCGCAGTGAGTTGATGCAAGAACACGGCGCCAGTGGCCGCAAGTTCGCCGGTCGTATTGCCCAGTACATCACCGCCTCGACAGGGCTCGACGACTACGAGTGGGGCGTCACCTTGTTCGCCGTGCATCCCGACGACCTGAAAGAGGTTGTGTACACGATGCGCTTCGACCAGGCGTCGGCGGTGTACGCCGAGTTCGGGCCGTTCTACACCGGGATGGTGACGCCGGTGGAAGAGCTTGTGAGCGACCTCTAGGCGCGCACCGACACGGTGTCCTTGTTGAAATCGCGGCCCACCTCGTCAAAGCCGAACAACTCGAACACCGCAGCACCCAGGTCACCGTTGCTGGCGACGGTCAGTGGTCCACCCGGGCCGTCGTAGTTGATGTTGCTGCCGGCTTCGATGTCGCCTCGACAATCGGCGAACGTCGTGCACGGTGTGCCGCTCTCACTCACAGCCGGGATCTGTGCGGCGATGACTGTCGGCAGCGTCGAATCGGCAGCGAGCGCCGCAAGGGCGATGAGGTTGACGCAGTCGAACGCGTTGGCGGCGTAGGGGCTGGGGTCGTCGGGGGTGGCGCCGAGTTCGAGCAGGAATTGCTGGTCGGTGCTGTAGGCGACCGGTGAGATGCCCGTGACCCGCGACGCCAACGAACCACCCATCGGCTCGGCGGAGGCCGTGGGGCGGCGCATCGCGTCATTGACCACGTAACGGGGTCGAATCGTGGTCGCTGCGGCGTCGATCGCCCCCAGCATCACCGGGCCGGAGGTGGCGTCGCCGATCACCACGACCACGCCGGCCGACATGGCCGCGATCGTGCTCGCCGCGGCGGCGATCGACTGGTTGTCGGCCGAATACGGAACGGGTTCGCTCTGCGCGATCCCCTTCTGTCGGAGGGAGGCTTCCACAGAATCGTGGAACGACTGGCCGTAGTAATCGTCGATGTAAGCGACAGTGGCCCGGCTGGCTCCGGTGCGGTCGACAGCCTCGGCAATCGCCAGCGCTTGCAACGAATCAGATGGGATCGTCCGGAAGAACAGATTCCGATCGGGAAAGTCGTCGAGCAGGCTTGCCGACGCAGTGGGCGAGCACGACACGACACCGGCGTCAACGATCTCGCCGAGCCCGGCGAGGGCGTTGGTCGACGACGCCGGGCCGATGATCGCATCGACGTGAGCATCGAGCAGCGTGGCGATGGCCGGGTCGACGCCGACACCGGCCACACCTTCGTCGGCGTTCACCAACACGACGCCGGTGCCGCCGTACCCGCCGGCCGCGTTGATCTTCGTCACCGCGAGCTGCACGGCGCTGCGGATGGCCTGACCGATGTCGGCGTTGGCGCTGCCTTGGGGAGTCAACACCCCGATGGTCAAGACGCCGTCGTCGATGCGGGCTATTGCTGCCGTGGTGGCAGGCGGCGTCGATTGTGGGCTTGTCGCGTCGGAGCTACAACCGGCCATCGCCGTCATCAGCCCGGCCATGGTCAGCGAGGCTGCACACATGGTTGATGAACGGCGCATGAGCCGGATTGTAGGGGGAAGGTGGCAGGTGCGGATCCCGCCTCGTGGTCAGTGGGGTCACCGGGCGGCAAGGCCTACCGGTGACCCCATCCGAGGATCTGACCGATCCACGTGTGATTGCCGTCCCACAACCTCACGAAGAAAGAACGTCGCCGATCCGCATCTATGACGCCAAATCGGTAAGAATTCCGGCGATCGGTCTGACGAACCGTTCAGGCGGTGCCTCACGGGTCAACGATTGGGACAGGAGAGCGTACGTGGCGACGGTCGTTAACCAGAAGGCGATGAGTGATGCGGAACTCATCGACGCATCGCGTGAAAGTGATCCCGACGCCTACGCCGAGCTGTACCGTCGCCACGTCGACGCAGCGCGGGCAGCAGCTCGTGCCCTGTGCCGGAACCGCAGCGACGCCGACGACGTGGTATCGGAAGCCTTCGCCAAGGTGCTGCGCATCTTGCAAAACGGCAACGGTCCGGAGGTGGCCTTCCGTCCATACCTACTCACCTCGGTGCGCAACTGCTTCTACGACAAGACCCGCCGTCAGCGCGAGGAGCCGAGCGACGAAACGACCGAGGATCGACGACAAGGGCTTCCAGCAGCTGCTCAAGGAAGTGCAGTCCGATTCGCTGGTGCTGGCGCTCAAGGCGGCGTCGCCCGAGT
>JANNHY010000260.1:0-3403 GCA_031404635.1 Ilumatobacteraceae bacterium | reverse complement strand
TATCGCTTCGTCACCCGCACCCAACCCTTGGCAATCGACCAAACAATGACCACCACCATCAAATGAGATCGCCCGCGCGAGAGTTGAGGAGTTCTGACGCTCATCCCGTAGTCTGAATGACGCGGCGGCGTCGGCAGGGTGTGGATGCCCGACCAACGGGACGGCCGGACGAAGGCCAAAGGTCGCACAGGATCAGGTTGCGCGAGCTAGAACCAAAGCCGCCATTCGGCACCCAACAAGGTGGGACATGAAGATCGCCAGACGCAAAGTGCTCGGTTTAGGGGGCATTATCGGTACAGGGGTGGCGATGCCCTCCCTTTTCAGGGCTCGCATCGACACCGCGTCGGCCGCCAACATGGCGGTGCCGCCGGTCATCGTGCCCGGCGTAGGCGCCGCGGCGAACCCAATGGTCGCCGCCTTGGTCGGGACGGAGCGTTTCCCGATCCTCACCGACCCTGTTGTCGACGTCGTGAACGCCTACATCACGGCCGACGCTCTGGCCACCTCCATCGGTGTGGTCGCCCCCGACCCGATCGCACTCGCTGCTCATGCGGCGTTTACTTCGCGGTTTGCTTCGCACGGAGACCCGGCGATCGTCAACCACGCCATGAGCAACGGAGACGAGCCGGGTCCGATGGTCGTGTGGTCTGCCGACGACGGCTACACGACCCAGGTCGACTACTTCGCACTGCTCAGCGCCAAAGGTGTGCACGGCACGCTGTTCCTGACCAAGAACTGGGTCGATCGGGCCGGCGTGAACCCGACATGGGGCGACACCTACGTCACGAGCACCCAGGTCCGAGCGATCGTCGCCGCCGGTCACGAGATCGGTTCGCACGGCCTCAACCATGAGAGCGTCCCTACGTTCTTCACAACCAACGGCGCGACCGGACTCGACGCGATGGAGCAGGGCAACGTCGACTACATCCAGTCGACCTTCGGTGTCACTGTGCAAACCGGCGCATATCCGGGCGGCGCGTCAACGCGGCGGACCCGCGAGATCGTCGCCCGCTCCCACCAATTCTTCCGGGGCACCAAGGGCGCAGTGGCGGTCAACGGCAACGATCCCTACGACGTCCCGGCGATCGACGTCTACACCCTCAGCGAGGCGGCGATCAAGGCCCATGTCGACACGGCCCTGGCCAACAACTGCCTGTGCGTGTTCCTAGTTCACGGCGGCCTCACCAGCGCTCATCTGACCAAAGTTTCCAACGTCATCGACTACTGCGTCAGCCTCGGCGTACCGATGGACACCTTCTACAACGCGATGCTCGCCCGGACATCGTTCAAAGGCTCGGCCGGAGCAATGATCGACACCTCTGGCCATGCCCGGTTCACGACCATGCGAACTAACCGGATCGAGGTCACCCGTAACGACGAGTTGACCGACACGGCCTATTTCGACATGGACGAGACCATCAACTCGCCATACTTCGACTCGGCCCAGGCAACGACATGGGAGTTCCGCAAACCCGTGCGGTTCCGCGACACCCTGTCCGTCGGCAAGCGCACGGTGTTCGCCGATGGCGTGCTCAACAATACGACAACTGTGACCTCCGCCGCAGCGCGGTTCGACAACTACGACATCGGCATCACCGTCACCGGCACCGGCATTCCTGCCGGGGCGACGATTGTCGCGATCAAGTCGGGAACGAGCGTACAGATCAGCACACCGGCGACGGCGACAGCAACCGGTGTGACGATCACGCTCGGCAGGCCAGTCACCCCGTCGCTTGCTGTCGCCGGCAATGCCACGTTCCATGGCTCACTCGACATGAAAAAGGCGGGAACATCAGCCCAGATACGGTTCTACCGGCTCGAGAGCACCCCGGAGGGCAGCATCTCGGCCGCGTCGTGGAGTCGTTCCGGTGCGGGCGGGTCGATGGCGATCGACTCGGGCACCGGTGGCAGCAACATCGACATCAAAGGCGCTCGCGTCCGTATGATCTCGCATACCGGGGCACGAAAGATCGCTTTCGCCCCATCGGCACCGAGCGACGCATCGATCGATCCGGGCGAGGTCGTCATGTACTTCGATTCGACCAATGGTGCTGCCAAAGTCAAGTTCCGGGGCAAGTCAGCCAACGGCACCGTAGTCAACGGCGAACTGACGCTGAGATGACCCAGATCTCGCTCCAGGAGGCGTACTCGACAGCCTGCCGCCTGCTCGGAGAAGCCCAAGTGCAACTGGCGCTACTCGACGAGCGAGTCACCGAGTTGGAAGCCGCCGCAGGCCACATCCATCCGCCGGAACCCTCCGGCTCCTAGCGGCTGAACCTTTCGGAGGTGCGCGGACCTTGACCGTCCTTTCAATGCTTCAGGATCCACGTGGCAAGGGCGGCACGGCGACCGCCGTGGGTTTTTATCGGGAATGGATGGATCTGCATCTCCCCGGCGGTCGTCGCGAACTATTCCTTGATGAGCAGGAACGTGGTGGGTTGCGACGACTCCGGCGGTGGAGCGCCGACGATCCGGCAATCCCGCGGGTTCTGCCGACACTGCAGATTCCTCCGTACGTCGCCGCCCGCCGAGCGGTGGGTCGTCAAGACCTGGATCACAGCGAGATCCATGTGGTCGGCGCGTCGGCCATGCACGGTTGGGTTGTGACCGGATCTGGTCCGACGCTGGTCTGGCTGGCGACGACCCTTGCAGACGAGCGCACGCCTGCCGTCCTGAAGGGTCGATCGTGGTCGCGCCAGCTCGCCTACGTGGGGTCGCAGCCGGTGTTGGGACGATTCGAACGGAGAGTTCTGATGGACGCCGACCGAGTACTGGCGATGAGTTCGCACACTGCCGATGTCGTCGTCACGCTCGGCGTGCCGGCTGCACGGGTCGAGGTGGTCGTCGTGCCCGTCGACACCGAGGCGTTCGATGTCCCGGCTGACGACGGCGGGCGGCGTGGTGCGGTCTTCGTCGGGCGGGCGCACGATCCCCGCAAAGGCTTCGACCGCGTGCTACCGGTCCTCGGCTCATCGATCCGATTGCGCGAGCGTGGTGTATCGGTCGTGTCATCGGGGATCCCCATCGACCCCACCGAGGGCCTTCGTTGGTTGGGTCAGGTGGATGATCTGACGACCGCGTACCAGTCGGCGGAGCTGCTGCTGATGCCATCCCGGCAAGAGGGCCTCGGCATCGTCGCCCTCGAGGCGATGGCATGTGGTACGCCCGTCGTTGCGCGCCAATGTGGAGGCATCGATCGGATCCTCGAGGAATCCGGTGGTGGCATCGTCACGGCAACCTCCGAAGCGTTCGCCAAGGCCGTCGAAGACCTGTTGACCGACTCCGACCGGGCGCGTTCAATGGGCGAGTCAGGGCGCCGATGGGTCGAGCGCAATGCCTCGAAGTCGTCCCTAATGCGAGATTCGCAGCTGTTCAGGTTGTGATCAACGATGACCATCTTGTT
>JANNHY010000259.1:0-10365 GCA_031404635.1 Ilumatobacteraceae bacterium | reverse complement strand
TTCAGCATCGAGGGAACCGCTGTCGGAGACATGACTTCGATCGTGATCGACGCGCTTCTCGACCACCCGCGATGACGCTCTGGCCCCGGCGCTACGCCCGGTGGCTCCATCACGCTCCCAGCTACCCGAACCGAATCCCGGCAAATCCGCAGTGACGTCAGGGGTCGCCCGTAGGCACGAACCCGTAGGCGCTACCGATGCGCGGGCAACTTGTGAAGTGCATTGTGTAATTGACACACACGGATCAAAGGAGAAATCATGAGTTGGATCGCAAGCAACTGGATCTGGATCATCCTCATCGGAGGCATGATCGCAATGCACCTACGTCACGGCGGACACGGCGGCGCCTCGCGCCGCTCCGATCAGGGCGAGCCGCTCGAGGACGCGCACGCCGGACACAGAATGCAGCCCCCCGCACTCCGCGACGACGATACCTCAGTACCCGCCAAGCATCGCGGCTGCTGACCGCTTCGGGATTCTCCCCGAGCGCGGGCCAGCGGCCCTGCGCGGTTCGGGTTGTCCAGGGTTCTCGAACGAGCACAGTTGACCAACAGTCCGGTACTTCCGAGATTCAACCGCCGGGCGCGGTGGTTTCTGTGATCCAGCGAGCAGATCTGTCGGTGTGACAGCGGTAGGTCGCGAGCTTCGGGCTGGAGCGGGCGGCGCCGGCCATCATTGGAAACCGAGTTCTGTGCCGCCTTGCCCGAGAGAGCAGTCGAGGCTTGTGCGACGAAACGCGAGGTCTACTCCTGATGCGTCGCCGCGTTGATCGCCGCGTCGATCTTCTCGGTGGCGTCCATCGTGTCGGTCGAATCATGAACGAGGTGGGCGATGGCTTTGACGGACAAGGTCGCCGGCATTGTCGCTGCCGTCGCCGTCGCGTCACGCGCGAACGCCAGGACAACCCCAACCCACAAGCCGACGACAACTGCGATCACCGCAACCGGCGCGGACCGGCGGACTATCGTCACGAAACGCAGTTTCACACACGGGCACGTCGGCCGGCATCCGGTCTACTACGGAACTTAGTGCGGGACGCTACGGAGGTCCTGCCGCTGATAGAAGATCCGTGCCTCGCGGTGTAGCTCCTGCTGCCGAAGGCTGCGGAACGACGCAGGCGACGAACAGAGGGTTTCGGATTCGAGGCATGCGTGGTCAACTCATGTGGTGTGGTAGCCACGCATCGGATCTGGACGATGCGGTGCAGTATGTGGTGAGGCGTTCTTGATGCGCCAATACGACCCCGAGGGACCCGGTCAGCGGCCCCTGCGTTTGTCGAACCAGTGATCCGTCCAGTGCTGAAATGCGCTATCCGGTCAGCTCACGATCTCCCAGGTCGCGCTGACGGGCTCGGGGAGTCCGTCGATGCTGAGCGTGGCAATGCCTGCTACGGAGCCGGCCGCTGTGAAGCGAAGTTCGCCTTCACGGCGGTGCCCGCCCGGGCCATCTCCTGACCATGCCACAACGGTCCACGGGGTTCCGCCGACGACGAGGCGGGCCTGACGGGGACCATGTCCTGGTCGAGTTCGATCTCGTGTGTGTCGATGATCGTGAAGACGGCGCCGTCGGCGTCGAGTTGACGCGGGTGCGGCTTGACAGTGACCGACCCCGCCTCGAGGGTGCGATCGGCGAGGGAGGTGATGGTCGGACCGTTGTCGGAACGTGTCGCTGACCCACAGCCGACGAGTGTGAGGACGAGGCCTGCGCTTGCGATGAACGCGATCATCGTTGCAGCGACGGCGAGCCTTCTGCAGCCAAAGGTAGTACCAATCGCGGCCTGCCTGACGGAGGAGGTGGTTGAACGAACCGGACGCAGCCCAGACGACACTGACATAGAAGACCACCAACATCACACGGTTGCGATCGCCGCTGAGCGCACACTGCGCGCGTTTACTGATCCCCCTGCCGAATAGGTTGGATGAGAATTGCCGAACTCAGGATGAGGCCGCGATGTGAACCCGTGAGGAAAAACGTTGACCTCTCTTTGACTGAGGGAATTGGGCAACTGAATCTCCTTTTGCATCTGCCGCAGTCAGCGGACTCGGCCTGCGAAATGATCCGAGACCGAGTCGTGGGAAGTATCCGGTATCGCGATCGGTGCATCTGAATCGGTGCGGGCCATCGCCGGGACGGGCACCGCCGGGACATGAGTTTGCGTGGGCGGCGGGGCTGTCGGCAGTTTGATGCGTTTGAGCATGACTGCGTTGACGGCGACGATGATGCTCGAACCGGACATGGAGAGGGCGGCGATCTCGGGGCGAAGTACGAGCCCGAACGCGGGCTCGAATACGCCGGCGGCGATGGGGAGGGCGAGAACGTTGTAACCGACTGCCCATCCCAGGTTCTGGCGCATCTTGCGCAGTGTTCCGCGTCCGATCTGCAACGCGACGGGGACGTCGAACGGGTCGGATCGCATCAGTACCAGGTCTGCGGTCTCGATGGCGACGTCGGTGCCGGCACCGATTGCGATGCCGATGTCGGCTTGGGCGAGGGCGGGGGCGTCGTTGACGCCGTCGCCGACCATGGCGACCTTGCGTCCCTCGCGCTGGAGTTCGGCGATCTTGGCCGATTTGTCGCCGGGGAGGACCTCGGCAATCACGGTGTCGACTCCGAGGATCTCGGCGATCCGTTTGGCGGTTGCCTCGTTGTCCCCTGTGAGCATTACTACCTCGATATCGAGCGCTCGCAATGCCGCCACGGCCGCAGCGGCCGTGTCGCGCGGCGCGTCGGCTATTGCGATCAGCCCTACGGCTTGCCCGTCGACGCCCACGATGACTGCGGTGCGACCGTTTTCGGCGAACTGTTGACGCCGCTCGGCGAGCGGACCCAGGTCGATCTTCTCGCGTTCCATCAACCGACGGTTGCCAACGACAACCCGGCGTCCGTCGACGGTGGCAATCGCGCCATGTCCGGGGACGCTGTCGAAATCCTCGGCGCGCATCGCCGCCGCGCCCCGGGTCTCGGCGGCGAGCACGACCGCTCGGGCGAGCGGATGCTCGGACTCGCGTTCCAAAGCAGCGACGAGCGCGAGCATTTCTGCCTCGTCGATGCCTTCGGTGACGATGTCGGTGACCTCCGGTTCGCCTTTGGTGAGCGTTCCGGTTTTGTCCATCACGACGGTGTCGATGCGTGCCGCGGTTTCGAGCGCCATTGCGTTCTTGAACAACACGCCTCTCTGGGCGCCGAGGCCGGTGCCGACCATGATCGCTGTCGGGGTCGCCAAACCCAGCGCGTCGGGGCAGGTGATCACGACCACCGTGATCGCGAACAGCATCGCTTCTCCGACCGAACGGTCGGCGAGCAGGTACCACACCGCGAACGTAGCGGCGCCGCCGAGCAGGGCGACGAACACGAGCCAGAACGCAGCCCGGTCGGCCAGCCGTTGGCCCGGTGCTTTGGAGTTCTGGGCCTCCTGGACCAGCTTCACGATCTGGGCCAGTGCGGTGTCGGCGCCGACCTTGGTGGCGCGGACGCGCAGCGTGCCGGTCGTGTTGAGGGTTGCGCCGATGACCTGATCGCCGGTCGTCTTGTGGACCGGGAGGCTTTCGCCGGTCACCATCGATTCGTCGAGGTCGCTGTCGCCCTCTTCGACCACCCCGTCGACGGCAACTTTCGCGCCTGGTCGGATCAACAGGAGGTCACCGACAGCGACCTCCGAAGTGGGCATTTCGACTTCCTTGCCGTCGCGTAGAACGGTGGCCTTGGGCGGTGCGAGATCGATGAGGGCCCGGATCGCTTCGTTGGCGCCACCGCGAGCACGCATCTCGAACCAATGGCCGAGCAGCACGAATGTCGCCAACACCGACGCTGCCTCGTAAAAGACCTCCCCGCCGCCGGTGAGCGTGACGACCAGCGAGTACAACCATCCGGCCGCGACGGCGACCGCGACCAGGACCATCATGTCCAACGTGCGCGCCCGCAACGCCCGCACAGCACCGTCGAAGAAGATCCAACCCGCCCAGAACACGACCGGCACGCTCAAGATCAGTTGGAAGATGTCGTCGCGGAGCCCGAACGGTGCGCTGACATTGAAGTTGAGAACATCACGGCCGATCGGTGACCACAACAGGATCGGGATCGACAGCACGGCGGCGACGAGAAAACGTCGGCGCATATCGGCGACCATCGACGCCATCGACATACCCGCGTGCCCACCGTGGCCCATGGCGTCGTGAGGCGAGCGCGTCGGCGACGCCTCGCCGTGGCCGGCCGGATGCTCGGCAGGTTCGAGCGGATCGGCGGCGCCCGATCCGGGCTTCGATTGTTGACCGGGCTCCTGCATCGGCATACACATGTGGCCGGGCACGGACTGACCGGCGCAGTGATAGCCGCAGTCCTCGATCCATTTCTGAAGATCGGCGACCGATGTTGCGTTCGGGTCGTACGTGACGGTCGCGGTTTGAGCCACGGGGTTCGCGTCGACCTGCTCGACACCTGGTAGCCGTTGGAGGAGCGACTCGGCCACAGCCGTCTCGGACCCCCAATGCAGGTTGCCGACGTGCAGCACAGTGGTCACGCTGGCACCGCTGGCGTGTTCGTGGTGTTGGTGGTCGTGGGGAGTCTTGATCTTGGTCATCGGTCCTCCTGCTGCAATGGCGCGGCACTGGCGCTGCGGCACATGGCACAATCGTGCCCTGGACGAAGCAGGTAATCATCGGTATCGACTACGGAACTTGGCTTCGGGTCACCCGCAGGCCGGACGCGCTTGAGGACGTCGGCAGTGCGGCTCATGACAGCAACGGCGTCGGTCGGGTTGGTGAGTGGAAGGTCGTGGTCGGCGCCGTCGACAACGGTGAGCGTGACGTGCGGCATCTCATGCGCCAACTGTCGGAGATAGCCGAGGTCGGTGACGGGATCTTCGGTTCCGGCGACGAGTTCGACCGGCACATGAATGCACGCCAGCCATCGTCCGCCTTCGGCTGAAGCGAGGTTGTCGGCGAGGCCGCAGTGTTCAGGAGGCCGTGGCTTTGGCTGAGACCTGCCTACCTGACGTGTTCGTGATGGATCTGGGTCTCCCCGACGGGAGCGGAATCGACGCGACTGCCGCGGTGGTCCGGGTCAGCCCAGTCACCTGGGTGCTCGTACTGACCGGCCACGACGACATCGCCTACCTGCGGCGGGCGTTCGAGGCTGGCGCGGCCGGCTATTTGATCAAGGACGCCGCGACATTGAGCTCGCCCAGGGTGTCCGACTGGTGGCCAGCGGAAAGCTGTATGTGCATCCGACGTTGGGTGCTGCCCTGCTCGCCCCTGATGCCCCGCCCGCCCGTCTCGGCGGTCCGGGTGGTGAGCTGTCGGATCGCGCTTTCGAAGTGTTGCGGATGATGGCGCTCGGGCTCACCAATGCCGAGATTGGCCAGCGGCTGTTTGTGCCGGTGCGCACCGTGGAGACGCATCGGTCCCACATCCACCAGAAGCGCAACGTCCGCAACCGGGCCGAGCTGGTCCGCCGCGCAAAACAAGCTGGACTGCTCGACGGAGACGACCCCGGTCCGTGACCTCCCGCAGCACCGCTCCGTAGCCAGCGCGGATGCCCTCCCACGGATCTGGTCGCAAGATGGGGGAATGACACTTGCGCCCGCCGAGGTGTGCAACGGCTGGGCCGGACGTCAGCGCGTCGACGGGACGAAGGTCGCTGGGCTGTCTCCGCGGTCGACCCGTGTCGGAACTCGACGATACTGCCTCGTCGTGCCAGGATCTTGTGATCGTCGACACCGCCGACTTCGCCGGGTGCTGTCGCCAATTACCCGGCACTTTGGCGCTCGCCCGGGTCATGGTCGTCGGCCCCGAGCCAGATCCTGCCTACCGCTACGCGGCGCTTCATTGCGCCGCCGGCGCGTCGCTCAGCCGAGAACGCGTCGCCGAGGAACTCTGCGATGCGCTCCGCTCGGCCCACGTCTGCGCGTGCGAGTCGCACCCAGCGCCGATGGCACGCTATCCAAATCCGCCCAAACTTGCCAAGAGAGAATCTGATGATTGACGACGAAGTCCGTGCCCAGACCACCGGAGACGACCTAGCGACGCTTGACCGATGGTGGCGTGCCGCCAACTACCTGTCCGTCGGGCAGATCTACCTACTCGCCAACCCCGATGCTGGCCGAGCCGCTCACCGCCGATCATGTCAAGCCCAGATTGCTCGGCCACTGGGGTACCACGCCTGGCCTGAACTTCGTGTACGCCCACCTGAACCGTCTGATCCGCGCCCGTGATCTGAACATGTTGTACGTCGCCGGGCCAGGCCACGGCGGTCCAGCGGTCGTGGCCAACGCCTGGCTGGAGGGCACCTACAGCGAGACCTACCCCGACGTCACCCTCGATGCATCAGGGATGCAACGGTTGTTCCGTCAATTCTCGTTCCCGGGCGGCATCCCCAGCCACGTTGCGCCGGAAACACCTGGATCGATCAACGAGGGCGGCGAGCTCGGGTACTCGCTTGCCCACGCCTATGGGGCGGCGTTCGACAACCCCGACCTTCTCGTCGCCTGTGTAATCGGAGATGGAGAAGCCGAGACCGGCGCGCTGGCCGCCAGCTGGCACTCCAACAAGTTTCTCGACCCCGTCCACGACGGTGCCGTGCTCCCCATCTTGCATTTGAACGGCTACAAGATCGCCAACCCGACCGTGCTCGCCCGGATCCCCGACGAAGAACTCACCAAACTCCTCGAAGGCTACGGACACGCCGTGTACCGGGTCGAGGGCGACGATCCCCTAACAATGCATCAGCAGATGGCGACCGCGCTCGACACCATCTGCGACCACATCGCCGACATTCAGACAGCTGCCCGCAACGGCACCGCCTCCCAGAGGCCGCGTTGGCCGGTGCTCGTCTTACGCTCACCCAAAGGCTGGACCGGCCCTGCCGAGGTCGACGGCCTTCCGGTGGAGGGCACCTGGCGATCGCATCAGGTCCCGATCGCCGCCGTGCACACGAACCCAGAACACCTCGCCGAACTCGAACGGTGGCTGCGCAGCTATCGCCCTGAAGAACTGTTCGACAACGACGGACGACCAGCGGCGGATATCGCCGCGCTCGCACCGGTCGGGCCACGGCGAATGAGTGCGAATCCTCACGCCAACGGCGGCATCCTCCTCACCGAGCTTGCGTTGCCGGATTGGCGCGACCACGCAGTCGAGGTGCCGACACCAGGAGTCACGCGCACGGAACCAACCCGCGCGCTCGGACGACTGCTCCGCGACGTCATGCTTCTCAGCGCCGACGACCGAAACTTTCGCATCTTCGGTCCCGACGAAACCGAATCCAACCGGCTCGGCGCCGTCTACGACGTGACCGGCAAAGCCTGGCAGGCCGACGCGTCCCCTTCGGACAACCATCTCGCCGCCGACGGGCGCGTCATGGAGGTCCTCAGCGAACACCTCTGCCAAGGCTGGCTCGAGGGCTACTTGCTGAGCGGGCGCCACGGATTGTTCTCCTGCTACGAGGCCTTTATCCACATCATCGACTCGATGTTCAACCAGCACGCCAAATGGCTCAAGGTCACGCGTGACATCGAATGGCGACGATCCGTCGCCTCACTCAACTATCTGCTCACGTCACACGTCTGGCACCAGGACCACAACGGCTTCTCCCACCAGGACCCCGGCTTCATCGACCACGTCGTCAACAAGAAGGCCGACGTCATCCGCGTCTACCTGCCACCCGACACCAACACCCTGCTGTCGACCGCCGATCACTGCCTCCGCAGCCGCAACTACGTCAACGTCATCGTCGCCGGCAAACAACCGACCCTGGACTGGCTCGGCCCCGACGCCGCAGGCGAGCATTGCGCCCGCGGCCTCGGCGTGTGGCAATGGGCCAGCACCGACAACGGCGACGAACCCGACGTCGTCCTCGCCTGCGCGGGTGACACCCCGACGCTCGAGATCCTCGCCGCAACCGACCTCCTTCGCCGTCACCTGCCCGACCTGCGCCTGCGAGTCATCAACGTCGTCGACTTGATGCGCCTACAACCTGCCAGCGAACACCCCCACGGTCTCACCGACGCCGACTTCGACGCCCTGTTCACTACTGATAAACCAGTGATCTTCGCCTACCACGGCTACCCATCGCTCATCCACCAACTCACCTACCGGCGCACCAACCACGTCAACATCCACGTCCGCGGCTACAAAGAAGAAGGCACCACCACCACGCCATTCGACATGGTCATGCTCAACGACCTCGACCGGTACCACCTGGTGATCGACGTCATCGACCGAGTCCCCGGTCTTGCACAACAGGCCGCCCATCTCCGCCAAGAAATGGTCGACCACCGTTCCCGAGCTCGAGCGTGGACCCGCGACCACGGCGAGGACCTCCCCGAGGTCGCCGAATGGACATGGCCTGGCTGATGCGGGTCCTCGCCGTCAACGCCGGGTCAAGCACCCTCAAGCTGCGCCTCGTCACCGCCGACAACCAGATCGGAGCCACCCTCGACGTCGACCCATGGGACGGATCGGCCGAGGCGAGCGGGGTGAGCGAATGGCTGCAGGGCCTCACCGATGTCGACGCCGTCGGTCACCGGGTCGTTCATGGAGGCGACCGCTTCACCAGCGCCGTCCGGATCGATGACGAAGTCCTGAGCGGCATCGCCGGATTGACGAGCCTCGCACCACTGCATATGCCACGCGCCCTGTCCGCCATCAGAGCCGTACGCGCGAGGTTGCCACGCGTGCCCGCTGTCGCCTGCTTCGACACTGCGTTCCACACCGGCATGCCCCCACCGGCCACGACCTACGCCCTCCCTGCAGCATGGAGGAACAGGTGGCGGCTACGCAGATACGGCTTCCACGGCCTCTCCCACGCCTGGGCGACTCGCAGGGCCGCGGAACTCGCCGGGGGAACTGGCAACGATCTACGGATCGTTTCCTGCCACCTCGGTGCCGGAGCTTCACTGTGTGCAGTGCTCGGCGGCCGTTCGATCGACACGACGATGGGCTTCTCACCGCTGGACGGCCTCGTCATGGCCACACGCGCCGGCTCCATCGATCCAGGCCTCCTGCTGTGGCTCCTGCAGCAAGGCCAACTGTCGCTCGACGAGATCGCTCACGGACTCGAACACGAAGCCGGGCTCGCCGGACTGACCGGTGGATCAGGTGACATGCGAGATGTCGTCGCAGGCGTCGAGCGAGGCGACCCCGACTCTTGCCTCGCATTCGCCGTCCACTCCCACCGGCTCAGGCGCGAGATCGCAGCGATGACCGCCGCCCTCGGCGGTCTCGACGTCCTCGTGTTCACAGGCGGGATCGGCGAACACCAACCGACCGTACGGTCCGCTGCCATAGACGGACTCGGATTCCTCGGGCTTGCCGTCGACCCCATTCGCAACGTCACCGCGTCCGATGACTTCGACATCTCGACCGACGGCAGCCCTGCCCGTACCCTCGTCGTTACCTCACGGGAAGATCTCGAGATCGCCCGACAAGTTCGCGACACCATCCAGTAGGGGCCCGGCGCTCTCAATCTCACAACCCGAACCATTCGCCGCCCGACTACTGAAGTAGAGGGCATCGAGGCAAGCCGCGGCGCAGCGATGAGTCACACCTCCGAGCAACCCGTGAGGTCGGATCTCGGAGATCTGGACCGGCACTCGCCACCGAGACATCATCTCGGTTGGGCGGGCCGGAGCATACGAGGCGATCCGCGAAGCCGCAAACGCGAACGTCGAGCAGATCAAGTCCTCCGTGATCGCCACTCATCCGACATTGACGCTGACGACCGACGTTTCTTCCGGGACTGGCGTCGAGTGCCCTCCTCATCGAAGCCGGTTCGGGCGGCGTGATCGTGGTCGGATCGAGCAGCTACCACGGGACCTCTGCCTTCTGGCTCGGCAGTACCCCTCGACACCTCGTGCACCACAGCCCATGCCCCGTAGCGAGATACGCGAGGTGGCCAGTCGTGGCAAGCTCGACCGGGTCGTCGTCGGTGTCGACGGCTCCGCCGCAGCGGACCTCGCCGTTATCTGGGCAGGCGACGAACCCGACCGCCACCACATCGAACTGGTGCCCGTACACGGCTGGTCGTATCCGCGCGCTCCGACCGACACCCGCTCGACCCAAGCGCGCGAGCTCACCGAGATCGACGCTGAACTGCACCATCGCTCGATCGGTCGAGGTCGCTCGTGAGCGCTGCGGGGTGACGGTTACCGGCATCCTGATCGAGAACAGGGCGGTCTCCGCCGTTCTCGACACGCTGCGCGACGGTGACCTCCTCGTTGTCGGATCGCGCGGTCGCGGCGGCGTCCGTTCACGTCTCTTCGGTTCGACCGTGAACAGCATCCTCGATCACGCCTCCGTGCCGGTCGTGGTGGTACGCGCCGATCCCAGCGACGACACCACCTCGGATCCACGTCACGCTGCTGTGAGTCGC
>JANNHY010000258.1:0-15141 GCA_031404635.1 Ilumatobacteraceae bacterium | reverse complement strand
GTCGACTACCAGAGCCACGACACCCTGGGCGTTCTCGCGATCATCACGCTTGGCACTGGCGGCCAGCCCCTTCTCACGCAGCCACTGCTTGGCTGCTTCCATGTCGCCGTCATTTGCCTCGAGAGCCTTCTTGGCGTCCATCATGCCCGCGCCAGTGGCCTGGCGAAGCGCCTGTACGTCTTTCGCGGTGAATGCCATCGGGTATCAGCTTTCGGTTTCGCTGGCAGCAGGCTCAGCGGGCTCAGCGGCGACAGCGGGCTCAGCGGACTCGGCGGCAGCGGGCTCAGCGACAGCGGGCTCAGCGACAGCGGGCTCGACGGCGACAGCAGGCTCAGCGGCGACAGCGGGCTCAGCGGCGGCAGCGGGCTCGGCGATCGACGGCGCGTCATCGACCGCCACTGGCGGGGCCGATGTTGCAACGCGGGCGTCACGCTCGGCCTGAGCAGCAGCAGCCTGACGGCGAGCGTCGGCCTGCGACGCAGCGAAGGCAGCTTCGTCCTCGACAGCTCGCTTCGGTGCAGCGGCGACCTGTGGGTTGCGCTTGCTGGCGATGAACCGACCCTCCTCGATGGCCTCGGCGATCACTCGGCTCATCAATGCGTTGGCGCGGATGGCGTCGTCGTTGCCGGGGATCGGGAACTGCACCACGTCGGGGTCGACGTTGGTGTCGACCACGGCGATGACGGGAATCTTCAACTTGTTGGCCTCGGTGACGGCGATGTGCTCTTTCTTGGTGTCCAGAATGAACACGGCGTCAGGACGCTTGCCCATGTTGCGGATGCCGCCGAGGTTCTTCTGCAGTTTCTCGAGCTCGCGGCCGAGCAGCAGGGCTTCCTTCTTCGGCATCGAATCGAACTCCCCGGAGAGGCGCATGCGCTCGTACTCCTGCATTTTCGAAACTCGCTTGGCGATCGTCTCGAAGTTGGTCAGCATGCCGCCGAGCCAGCGCTCGTTGACATACGACATGCCGCATTGCTCTGCGTAGTTGCGCACAGGATCCTGGGCCTGCTTCTTGGTGCCGATGAACAGCACGGTGCCGCCACCAGCGGCCAGGTCGCGGACGAAGTTGGAGGCGGTTTCGACACGGGTGAGCGTCTGCTCGAGATCGATGATGTAGATGCCGTTGCGCTCGCCGAAGATGAATCGCTTCATCTTCGGGTTCCAACGGCGGGTCTGGTGCCCGAAATGCACACCTGCCTCGAGCATCTGTCGCATGGTGACGACGGCCATGATGGGTACTCCTCCTCTGCGGTTGGGGCGGCGTCACGCTCCTGCGCCGAGGCGACCGCAGGCGGAACGAGACGTTGATATGGGGAGCCATCGGGGTTGACGGCCGGTTGGGCATGATATCGGCGCGGGACCGGGCTGCGCACCCGCTACGCCGATACGGCACATTCGATGGTCGGCGGTGGCGTGCGGCGGGGCGTCGACCCGTCGACCGGAACGAGCCTTGGCCGATACCGAGCGGTGCCCAAAAAAGGGGCCGGGTCGACGTATCGATCCCCTTGGCGAAGGCCGAAGTAGAACCGGTCGCTCGTCGTGCCGACGACGTCGCCCGGCCGCACCGTGGCACCGACGACGACCCCGGCTGCCGCCAGCCGACCGTACGTCGCCGAGCGGCCATCTGCTTGCTCGACGACCAGGTAGCGCACTCCGGCGACGACCCCGCTGAACCTGACCACCCCGGCGGCTGCTGCGCCGACCCTCGTTCCGACCGTCGTGTCGTACTCCAGGCCGCGATTGCCAGGACAGTAGGCGCACGCCGGGACGCGAAAAGGATCGGCGATCGGCGAAGTGATCGGCGGCTGATAGCAGGTCGGCGACAGCAACGCCAGCGCGGCGACTGCGCCGATCATCGGCCGACTCCGCCGATCAGGCGACTCCCGACGCCGAGAGCCTGGCGCGGAGGTGCAAAACGGCCTTGGTGTGAATCTGCGACACCCGACTCTCGGTGACACCCAGCACGCCACCGATCTCGGCCAGGGTGAGACCCTCGTCGTAGTAAAGCGACAGCACCAGTTTCTCCCGATCGGGAAGCCTTTTCACCTCGCCGTGCACCAACCGGCGCACCTCTTTGTCTTCGACAATCGATGCCGGCGTATCGGGCATGTCGCCGGTGAGCGGTCGCGGTTCGGCGCCTGCCACCAGCGCCCGATCGAGGGGACCGACAGTCGTCGAGGAGATCGAATTGAGCCACTTCTGGAACTCTGGCGCAGTGATCTTGAGGTGAGACGACAGCTCGGCGTCGGTCGGCGCCCGACCGTGACGACCCTCGAGCTCGGTGAACGCGGTCTCCACCTCGCGGGCGCGGCTGCGCACCGACCGCGGCACCCAATCGAGTGATCGGAGCCCATCGTAGACCGCCCCGCGAATCCGCGGCACGGCGAACGTTTCGAACTTCACCCCTCGTGACGAATCGAAGCGCTCGACGGCGTCGATGAGCCCGAACACCCCGGAACTGACCAAGTCGCCGGGGTCGACGCTGTTGGGCAGACCGGCGCCTACACGGCCGGCGACGAACTTGACCAGCGGTGAATAGTGGACGATCAACCGATCTCGTGCTACCGGGTCGCGACTGTCCAGCCAGCGCTGCCACCAGTGGTCGATATCGTTGTCGCGTTTCATGCTCTCGGGTGGGATTCGGTGTAGACGGCTCGGAGCCGTTGCTTGCTGACGTGTGTATAGCGCTGCGTGGTGGCCACGTCACTGTGACCAAGCAGATCTTGTACCACACGAACGTCTGCCCCACCATCGAGCAGATGTGTGGCAAAGCTGTGACGCAAGGCGTGAGGATGCGTCGGGCGCTGGCTGCGGCGGTCGACGATGCGCCGTACATCGCGCGGAGACAGCCGCACCCCTCGCTCGTTGCCGAACAGGGCCCGACCAATCTCGGCGGTGACCACGTCGCGACGAATGACGAGCCAAGAACGCAGCGCGTCGACGGCCGGCGCGCTGAGCGGCACCCTCCGTTGCTTGGACCCCTTGCCCCACACGACGACGGCCCCGGCCGAAAGCTCGAGCGAGTCGACATCGAGACCGCACAGCTCGCCGACGCGCACGCCGCTGCCGTACAAGATCTCGAGCACGGCGTCGTCGCGCCGCCGCCGCCACGGTGGCTCGGCCTCGGCCGCAGCGTCGTCAGGGGGGTCGAGGAGCGCCGCCACTTCTCCGCGCTCGAGAACTCGCGGTAGCCGCGCCGGTCCGGCCGGGGCACGCAACGACACCGTAGGGTCGACCTCGACATAACCCCTGCGACGAAGGAACGAGTAGTAGCGGCGAAGCGCCGCCGCCTTGCGGGCGATGGTACGCTTGGCGAATTGTCGCGTCGTGAGCGACGCCACATATCGGCGAACCAGCAGGCGATCGACATCGACGGGCGATCTGATTCCGGAGCGCTCGACCCATTCGGCGAACAGGGCGACATCACTGCGATAGGCGCCCACCGTGTTTGCCGACGAACTGGTGAGAGCGTCGGCAAACTCATCGAGTCGCCAGTCGCCGGCGAGGTCGGGGCGTAGAGGCCCCGAAAGCGAGACAGCCATTGGCGCCAAGGGTATTCGGTCGAATTCATCGCAGCGGTGACCCCACCGCCTCGAACCATCCATCGGACTGCTGAATCCACCCGGTCTGTTCGAGCCGGGCGATCGCCATCGCCGCGTCGACAAGGCTCAACGAGCAGGCCAGAGCCAGCCCATCGATCGTCCGCGGCTCGCCGGCACAGGTCTCGTACACGCTCAGGTCGGCACCTCGCGGGCGCGGCCTGGGATCGGTCGGGAATCCACAGCTACGGCGATGATCCATCGCCAGAGCCAGCAGCACATCGGTGGCATCGACCACGACACCCGCCCCATCGCGGATCAGCTGGTTCGTTCCTGTGGCGGCGCGATTGTGCACGCCGCCGGGCACGGCCATCAGCGGCACGTTGCGTTCGATGGCCTCGTTGACGGTGATCAGTGATCCGCCGTGCTCACGAGATTCGACCACGACCACCACCTCGGAAAGGGCAGCGATCAAACGGTTACGCAGCGGGAACCGGTAAGCCTCGGGAGCGGTTCCGGGTGGCGCCTCTGACACCAGCAAGCCATGCTCGGCGACGCAGCGCCAGAGTGCCAGATGTTCGCGCGGGTAGACGACGTCGTGGCCGGATGCGACGACCGCGATGGGTCGTCCACCCGCCGCGGCCTGCAACGCACCTCGATGGGCCCAACCGTCGATGCCCCTTGCCAGGCCGGAGACGACGTGAACGTCGGCGATGGCCAACTGCCGGCCGAGCGTGGCCGCCGTGTCGCGGCCGGCCGCCGTGGCGTTGCGGGTGCCGACGATGCCCACACGACGGCCGTCGAGCAGGCCGAGATCACCCTGAGCAAACACAACCGGCGGTGGCAGCGGGTCGTCGATCAGCAACGCCGGATAACCGGTCGCACCATGAACCAGGACCTGCACGCCGACTCGATTGCAGCGTTCCCAGACCTTGTCGGCAAGGTGCGCGCGGCCGGCGCGCTGCCACGCGGCGCGTACCTCAACATCGGCGAGCACCCGCTCGATCAGTCCACTCGCACGGTGCTCGCCGACCGCCACCGAGTACGCCTCACTGGGAGGGTGATGACGCAGCAGCGCACCCAATCGATGGATCGACATGTGCGGAAACGAGGCAAGCGCCGCCGCATACGCCTCGGGCGGAAGGTCGGAATTCATGCCACCTGCTCGCGCATTGAAACCCGCAACCGCACGCGCAGCTGCAGTGCCAACGCAACGTGCCGTTCACCGACGCCGGCCGCCGGCTCGCCATCGAGATCAGCCAGGGTCCGTGCCACGCGCCGGATGCGGTGATAGCCGCGACCGGTCAGGCGTTCGCGCTCGAGTTCGGTACGCAACATCAGCCGGGCGGCCGGTTGCAGCGGCGCGAGGACATCGAGGTGCGATGCGGGGATCTCGCTGTTCAACATCCCCCGAAGTTCGACTGCCGCGTTGCGAGCCGCCGCCACCCGAGCCGCAGCGACGGCCGTACCCTCGCCACCGCCACTCTGTAGCAGGTCGTCGACCTCGGGGCGGGCGACGCCGACGCGAAGGTCGAATCGATCGAGCAACGGTCCGCTGAGGCGTCGCAGGTAGCGCAGCCGGGCGCCGTCGTCGCACTCGCACGAGCCGGGTGGGCCACCGCCACACGGGCACGGATTCGTTGCTGCGACGAGGAGGAACCGCGCCGGCAGGGTGGCGCTGGCCCTGGCGCGCGCCACGCGGATGACGCCCTCCTCCAAGGGCTGGCGCAGCCCGTCGAGCACCATCGGAGAGAACTCGCCCAGCTCGTCGAGGAACAGGACCCCACCGTGAGCCAAGCTGATTTCGCCGGGTCGCAAGTTCGACGTGCCGCCGCCGACCAACGACACCATCGAGCTGCTGTGATGCGGAGCGCGAAACGGTGCTCGGCGGATCATGCCGACAGCGGGTAGTCGAACACCAGCGGCCGAGTGCACCATTGTGGCCTCGAGGGCCAGCGACGGCGTGAGCGGAGGCAGCAACCCGGTCAGTCGCTGCGCCAGCATCGTCTTGCCGGCGCCCGGCGGGCCGACGAGCAGCAGATGATGACCGCCGGCGGCGGCCACCTCGAGGGCCATGCGCGCTGTGGCCTGGCCGCGCACGTCGGCAAGATCGGGAGCCGGCGGCTCGTCGTCGACGTAATCGTCGTCGGGCTCGTCGGGCCACGGTGCCTCACCGTTGAGGGCATCGACGATTTCGCGCAGGCGGGTGGCGACGCGCACGCGACCGGGTGAAATGGCTCTGGCTTCGCGGTACGACGATCGGGGCACCACGGGGGTCAGGTTGTCGAGCGCGCCAACCATCGGCGCAACCCCGGCAACGGCTCGCAACGAGCCATCGAGGCCCAGCTCGCCGACGAAACCAAAACCCTCGATCGCCTCAGCGGGAATCTCGCCGTGGGCGGCCAGCAACCCGACGGCGATTGCCAGGTCGAGCCCCGAGCCGCCCTTGCGTTGGTTGGACGGGGCGAGGTTGACCGTCATCCGACACGACGGCCACGGCAGACCACTCGACAGCACCGCAGCGCGCACGCGGTCGCGCGATTCGCGGCAGGCTTCGTCGGGAAGGCCGACGATCTGAAAGCCCGGTAGCCCGGTCGACACATGAACCTCTACGGTCACCGGACGACCCTCGACACCGAGAAAGGTTGCGGAACGGACGGCGGCAAGCATGCGCAGACCTCCAGCTACGGCGACGGGCGAGCGACGCGTGAACAAAGCTGGAAGGCACGGCAGCCGGACCCTCGACGGTGACCGCACTGTATCCGCCGAACCTCCGGCCGCAACCTGATGACACTCATTTCTCGTCTCGGCCTGGGAGACTGACCCTGTGCGGCACGTCGTGATGCTTGTTGCTGTGAGCTGCTGTGCCCTCGCCGCCTGTTCGAGCGACAACGCTCCGGCCACCGATGGTCAGTACTGCGCGACGGTCAGCGCCAATCTCGAGCAACTCAACGCGCCGGCAATTGTCGACAGCGCGGGGATCGAGGCGACAGCCGAGCTGTATCGCTCGATCACGTCGATCGCACCCCTTGCTGTCCAGAAGGAGTGGGAGACGATGACTTCCAACATCGGCGTCGCCGCAACAGTCGACCCGAACGACGCGGCCGCGTTGCAACGTGTCGCCGACACGGCGCGCTCGTCGCAACATGCGGCATCGTCGATCTCCGACTACACCTCAAAGCTTTGTGGGATGGCGATCGGACCGCCTCCCACCACCCTGCCGGTGGTCGTCGACACGACGGCCGCGCCCTGAGAGTCAGAGCAGTTCGCCGCGCTTGACCTTGACAGCGTCGACCAGTCCGTAGGCCTTGGCTTGCTCGGCGGTGAACCACCGATCGCGTTCGCTGTCGGCCTGGATCTGCTCGAGCGTCTGGCCCGAGTGGTGAGCGGTGAGTTCGGCCATGCGCCGCTTGGTGTATTTGAGCTGCTCGGCCTGAATGGCAATGTCGGTGGCCTGGCCGCGTAAGCCCGCCAGCGGCTGGTGCATCATGATCCTCGCGTTGGGCAGGGTGTAGCGCTTGCCGGCGGCACCCGCGGTGAGCAGGAACTGCCCCATCGAAGCGGCCATGCCCATGCACACGGTTGCCACGTCGCAGGAGATGAACTGCATCGTGTCGTAGATCGCCATGCCGGCCGTGACCGAGCCGCCCGGGCTGTTGATATACAGCCAGATGTCGGTCGCGGCGTCTTCGCCCTCGAGGTACAGCAACTGGGCACAGATCTGATTGGCCATGTCGTCGTTGACATCGGTGCCGAGCATGATCACCCGGTTCTTCAGCAGTCTGTTGAACACATCGCTGCGCGGATCGAAACCCGGGTCGAGCGCCATGGGAAGATTGGTGTCGGACATGGCGCCAACCCTACCGACGCGCGATGAGAGATGAGCCGTCCGGCAGCGCACATCTCTCATCGCACCCATCCCGGCGCGAGCGCGATGAGAGGTGAGCCGTCGCAGAGCGCGCATCTCTCATCGCGTTGAGATTTAGGGCTCACCGTCGCAGCCCGCTGAAGATCACCGCCACCCGCTCGGCGGGAGTGACGAGGTCACGCGCCGCCAGCAGGCCGGCCAGTCCCGCTGTGCCGGTGTGCGAGGCGTTGATCCCCGTGGTTCGGCAGCCGAGTTCGTTGGCCTCGAGTACGTGTGCCTCCGATACCACGATCGGCGTACCGTTGCCGTCACCCATCGCCCTCAGCACGGGGATCCAGTCGTAGGTCTCGTCGTCGAGGATGCCGTCGGCGGCCGAGTCGCCGACGTGTTCCCATGGCCACATACATTCGCTCCAGTGCGTGGCGGCCGCCACCGGACCACCGAGCCGCTGAGCCTTCTCCCACGCCCGCGCCAGTGGCGCGCAGCTGTCGGTCTGCACAGCGTGCAGCCGGGGCGTCACCCCGCTCATCCGGAATCCGGCGATCGCTGATGCCGCGAATGTGCCCGCACCGACTTGGACGAACAGGCGGTCGAGCGGCGGGCTGACCACCTGCTCGTCGAAATGACGAGCCATCTCCCAGCCGATTGTGCGACCCCCGTCGAGGCACCAGGCGTTCTCCGGGCCCTGCACGGTGAATGGTATGGCTCCGTCGGCGACAGCCTCGCGGAACCGGTGGATGCACGGGTCGCCGGGCGGGTCGGCGGTTCGGCGAGGACATACAACGATGTCGGCGCGCAGTTGGCCCAGCAGGGCGAGCACGACGGGATCGGCATTCGGTGGCACGAATACCCGAAGCGGCCATTCCACCGCCGCCGCCAGCGTTGCCGCGGCGAACGCTGCGTTGCCGCACGACGCGATTGCCAACGTTGGGCGATCAGCGGCGGCGGCCCACGCCGCCAGCCCCATCGATTCGGCGCTCAGCAGGTGCAACAAGACGGTGACAAGGTGCCGCGGCTTGTGGCTGCCAGCCACCTGACCGGTCTCATCCTTGACCCACACTCCGCCATCCAGGCTGAAGTCGAGTGCGTCGCTCAGCGCATCGGCGCGTTCGAAGGGCGTGACATGGAAACCGGTGCCCGCCACCTCGGCGATGTCGGCGTCGACCTTCCTCACCAATGCGGTGCGCGCCGCCTCGGTCATCCCGTTGGCTGAGGCGAAGCCGTCCCACGCCAAATATGGCCGGAAGGCGACGAACGGGTTGGGGTCGCTGGTGCCTCGCAGCGGGGCGATACCCTGCACGAGCTGCAGCGCATGGTGACGATCGGTGTCAGAAGCGTTCGGGCAACGCCAGGCCAACGGCACGGCGATGTCGACGTGAGCGCCGCACACCGCGCACACCCAACCGGCGGCGAGGGGCAGTTTCATTCACTCAGTGTGCCGCGACGCGAGTGTTGAACTCGTTGATCATCTCGTCCCACACCGGCAGGAATCTTCGTAGGTCACGCCAGAAGTCCTGCGAGCGACGAGCCTCGAACAGCTCGAACGGCGTTGCCTGCTGCTCGACCCAGGTGTAGTAACCGAGGTTGAAGATGCGGTTGCGGTCGCGTTCGGTGCATTCGATGGCATGGGCCGTCGAGACATCGGCCAAATGCTCGCCCCACACCGCCGCAGCGTCGAGATTGGTGAAACCACCGCCGAAGTCGCGGGCGGTGATCTTGTCGCGCTCGCTCGGGTACAGCGCGGCGCCATCGGTGGCCACGGTGATCAGTGCATCATCGGGGCCGAGGTTCAGCAGCTTGGCGGTGGTGATCGCGGCCAAGACATTGCAGATGCTGCTCAGCCCGAAATGAACAAGCGTGGCCAGAACCGACTGCGGCACCAGTCGCCGGTCGGCCAGGTAGCCGAGGCCATCGTCGGTGTTGAACATGACCTCCAGGTGATCAGTGGCCCGGTCGCTGACTGCGACGACGACGTCGGTGTTCATCACGTTGTGGATGAGCGGTACGTGCTTGTCGCCGATGCCTTGGATGTTGTGCTCACCGAAGCCGTTCTCCGACAGCGTCGGGCATTCCAGAGCCTCGACTGCAACGATCTTTGTGCCATAGGTGTCTTTCAGCCGGTCGCCGGCAGCGATCGTGCCGGCGGAACCGGTGGCGCTGGTGAACGCCGCCAACCGCAGGTCACGGCCGCTCAGTGCCCGCACATGTTCGAACACGTGGGCGAAGGCACGCCCGGTGACTTCGTAGTGGGCGAGGTGGTTGCCGAACTCGCAGAACTGGTTGAGGATGAAGTTGGTCGGGTCCTTGGCCAATTCGTTGCAGGCGTCGTAGATCTCCTTGACGTTGCTCTCGGTGCCCACGGTCTTGATCACGTCGTCGGCCGGGTTGGCGCACCACCGGTCGAGCCAGTCGAAGCGCTCCTGGCTCATTCCCGCCGGCAATATGGCGACCCCGCGGCTGGCCATGATGCGACTGATGGCGATGCCACCACGGGCGTAGTTCCCCGTCGACGGCCAGATCGCCCGATGCCGAGTCGGGTCGAACTGGCCAGTGACCACGCGAGGCGCGAGGCACGCGTATGCGGCCAGCACCTTGTGGGCGGTGATCATCGGGAAGCGGTCGCCGAACACGACGATGATCGGACTGTCGACACCGGTCAGGCTTCTCGGAAGGACCACATGGTCGGGCACATCGACTCGGGCGCCGGCGAGGTCGTTGTACCAGTGCACGCGCCACAGATTCCTTGGGTCTGGCCCGTTGCTGTCGGCATCGCCGACGCTGGTCGAGTCGATGGTCGACGGGTCGGCCAATTCGGCAAACATCGGCAAGGTAATTCCCTGCTCACGAAACCGCTGGACGCTGTTGGCAAGCGCGGCATCATCGACGACGCGGTCGGCCAAGCCGAATTGATTCTCCAGGGCGATTGCGATGTGCTCGGCGGTGATCATGATGCGTACATTTTGTCAAAGCCGACCGCGATCCCGCGCATTTGTTCGGGTATGGCGCCGTGATGATTATGTAAGTGGAGGCTTCCGAAATAGGTCGCGAACAAGTAGAATTCTGTCGGTGGCCGAGCTCTCCGAAACCAAGCGCCGCATCGTCGAACGGCTCAAGCGCGTCGAGTCGGCGACCGCCACCGATCTCGCAGCCGAATTCGGTCTCACCGACACTGCCCTGCGTCAGCACCTCGACGCCCTTGAAGCGGCCGGAATGGTCACCCGCTCGAGGCAGACCGGGCCATCCGCCCGCGGCCGCCCGCCCGTGCACTGGCAACTGGCGCCGACGGCGATCCAGGTCTTCCCGAATCGGCACGGGGAGCTGACCGTCGACCTGATCACCTCGGTGCGCACCGCTCTCGGAGAACGCGCTCTGGCACGGGTGATGAAAGCCAGGGCAGATCGCCAGACGGCGGCCTATGCAGAGTCGCTCGGCGATGTCATCGATCTTGGCGATCGGCTGCAGCTGTTGGCCGACCTCCGCTCCGACGAGGGCTACCTCGCCGAGTCCCGTCCCGACGGCGACGCGTTCATCCTGATCGAGCACCACTGCCCGATCCGCGAGGCCGCCGCAGCGTGTTCCGGATTGTGCAGCGCAGAGCTCGACGTCTTCCAACGGACGCTCGGAGCCGACGTCACCGTCACACGCACGCAGCACGTGCTGGCCGGCGATCGCCGTTGCACGTATCGGGTTGAGCCGGCGGCGCGCTGACGACAAGTGCCGCGGTAACGTGCCGCGCATGGCTGACTTCTTCCTCGGCGGGCAGATCGACCCGGCCAGACACGAGCGCACCGACAAGCTGACGACCGTCGCATCGGGCGATTTCACAACGCACGGGGTCATCGTCGGAATGACCGGTTCCGGCAAGACCGGCCTCGGAATCGTCCTGGTCGAAGAGGCACTCAACGCCGGGGTGCCGACCCTGCTGATCGACCCAAAGGGCGATCTCACCAACTTGTGCCTGACCTTTCCGCACCTGGCGGCGACCGACTTCGAGCCCTGGGTCAACGAAGGCGACGCGTCAAAGGCCGGCCAGACGGTCGCCGCCTTCGCCGCCGCGCAGGCCAAGGCGTGGACCGATGGTCTGGCCAGCTGGGGCATGACCGCGCAACGCATCGCCACCCTTCGCGACAATGTCGCCTTCACGATCTACACACCGGGTTCCAACGCAGGAATCGGATTGAACATCATCGGCTCGCTCCAAGCACCATCCGATACCAGTGACAACGAGGTGGTCGGCGACGAGATCGAGGGATTCGTCAGCGGTCTGCTCGGCCTGGTCGACATCGATGCCGATCCGTTGTCGAGCCGCGAGAACATCCTTCTGTCGAACCTGATCCTCTACGAATGGACCGCCGGCCGCGACCTCGACCTGCCGACGCTGGTCGGCATGATCCAGCAGCCGCCGATTCGCAAGCTCGGCGTGTTCGAGATCGACCAGTTCTTTCCGCAGAAAGATCGTCTGGCGTTCGCCATCCGACTCAACGGGCTGCTTGCCTCGCCGTCGTTCGGGGCGTGGATGACCGGCCCGGCACTCGACATCGCCTCGATGTTGAGAACACCCGACGGCAAACCACGCTGCGCGATCGTGACCACAGCCCACCTCGGCGATCAGGAGCGACAGTTCGTCACCACGCTGCTCCTGTCGAAGCTGGTCACGTGGATGCGCCAACAGAGTGGCACCACCGACCTGCGGGCGCTGCTGTACATGGACGAGGTCACCGGGTACCTTCCGCCGACGGCTGCGCCTCCGACCAAGAAGCCGATCTTGACGCTGATGAAGCAGGCCAGGGCGTTCGGCGTCGGCGTTGTGTTGAGCACCCAGAACCCGGTCGATGTCGATTACAAGGCGCTCTCCAACGCCGGCACGTGGATGATCGGCCGGCTGCAGACCGACCAGGACAAGCAGCGCCTGCTCGACGGGATGAGCGCCGCCAGCGGTGGGGTCGACGTCAACGAGATCGGCAACACCATCGCCGGGCTGGCCAAGCGTGAGTTCGTGCTGCGGCGTGCCGGCCAGGATCATCCCGAGGTGTTCACGACCCGCTGGGCGATGAGCTATCTACGCGGTCCGCTGACGCGCGATCAGATCGCCGCGCTGATGGCGGACCAGAAGGGCGAAGTAGCCGCGCCCGCGGCGACGTCGACTCCGCCCGACACGCCCGCCATTCAGCTCGGCAACGACGAAACCAACGTGCTTCCCGAGGTAGCCGCGGGAATCGCCGTGCGCTGGGCCGACATCGCCTCGCCGTGGCTGGAGACCGTCGGTGGCGCCTCCGGTGCGACGCGCTACGAAGCGTCGGTCGTCGCCCGCGTCGCCATGCGCTACGACGACGACAAGGCCGACCTCGTGCATGACGAGGAATACGAGGCCGTGGTCTTCCCGCTCACGGGGCAGATCGACGCCACCCGATCGATCGCGATCGACTACGACGACCGCGACTTGCGGGCCGACCCGCCGAACCCGTGCGTCTACCGGCTGCCAAACGCACCGGTGAAGGACAAGACGTTCTGGACGCGGGTCGAGCGTGATCTCGTCGACACCTTGGTCAGGTCGCGCACCGTCGATTTGCAGGCGAATCGCGACCTGAAGATGTTCGGTCGTCCCGGAGAGACGGTCGAAGGCTTCACCGCTCGCTGTCTCGCCGCCGCCAACGACCTGGCCGACAGTCAAATCGCCACGTTGCGTGTCAAGTACGCCGACAAGGTCACCCGCTTGCAGACCCAGATCCGAGCGGCGGAGGACCGCGCTGAGATGCTGGAGACACAGCAGAAGGGGCGGCGCAGCGAGGAGTTGCTGTCGACGGCCGGCTCGATCCTCGGCGGTCTGCTCGGCGGACGCCGCAGCCGTGGCGGTTTGCTCGGTTCGGTGCTCGGCAAGGCCGGCAGCGCCGCTGGGCGGCGTTCGCGCACAGCGGCCGCCGGCGATCGTCTCGACGCTGCCGAGAACAAGCTGGAAGGCCTGCACCAGCAACTCGAACAGCTCGAAGCCGAACTGGCCGAGGAGGTCACCGACATCGACGCCAGATGGATGGCGACGGCGAAGAGCATCACGACGCTGGCGGTGAGCTTGGAACGCACCGACGTCAAGGTCACCCAGCTCGCCCTGGTGTGGATCCCGGTGCCGTAGCTCCCGGTAGCTGACCTGCTCGGCTACGAGGTGACGAGTGGGGAACTCGGCGACAACCTGTCGGCCTGTGACGCGGCCTACGTCGCCGTGGCCGAGCTGTTCGGTATCCCCTTGCTGACGTTCGACGACCGCATCCGGCGCGCCCCCGGGCCGAGTTGCGCGTTTGTCGACGTCTGACTCAGAGGGGGCCGAAGCGGGCCAAGTCGTCTTCGTCAGGGGCCAACGTGGACGGGCCGACATGCGAGTCGAGCCAGACATTCATCGGCGCGGCGACTTCCCACGCATCGCGCACGCGCCCGACGGCAGCCTTGGTCTGCATCCACTTCGCCGGCTTCCACGCGCGCATTGCCACCAGACCCTTGAGCCGCAGCAATCCGATCCGGGGATGATCCTTCGAGTAGCCGCGGGGCGCCGTCTTCAACGAGCTGATCGCCGTGATACCCAGTCCGCCGCCGCGTAACGCGTCGGTGATCTCGGCGATCTCTGTGCCCACCGCACCAGCGTCGAGCGCCGCACGGAATCGGTCGAGTTGGTCACTGGCCATGTGGTAGTAGCCAGATCCGGCGACCATCCCGGCAGCCGAGAATTGCACGTAGAACCCGGCTCCTTCCTGCGACTCGCCGTAGGCGCCGATGTGGTCCTTGTACGGCGTCTTGTCCTTGGAGAAACGGACATCCCTGTTCGGACGAAAGACGTGATATGGGCCGTAGTCGCCGAGCTCATCGAGCAACTCCGTCATCGGCGCTTTCACCGCCTGCTCGTAGACCGCCTTGTTGGCCTTCCAATAGGTCCGGCTGTTGTCGGCTACGAGACCTTCGTAGAACCGCATCGCCGCGTCGGGAAAGCCTGTGAACGCCATCACCCGCGACTGTAGAGGGCGAACAACGGTGCCGTAATAGTGTCGCTGCGTGACAGTGTTGGCGATCGATCAGGGCACGTCATCCACCAAGGCGGTGGTCGTTGGCGACGATGGCGCCGTGCTCTCACTTGCCGAGGCATCGATTCAGGTCCGGGCGACATCCGCCGGCGCCGTGGAGCTCGACCCCGAGGAATTGTGGACGAGCGTGGTCGCTGCCGGCACCGAAGCACTGGCAGTTGCCGGCCACCCGCGGCTCACCGCCATCGGGCTGGCCAACCAAGGTGAAACCGTGATGGCGTGGGACCGGGCGACGGGTTCCCCGAAGGGACCGGCAATCGTCTGGCAGGATCGCCGCGCCGAGGTGATCTGCGACCGGCTCCGCGACCAGGGCCTCTTCCTGGCCGAACACACCGGTCTGCAACTCGACCCGTATTTCATCGCCCCGAAAATCGTCTGGCTCCGCGAGCAGTTCGGTGATGGACCGACGATCACCACGACCGATACCTGGATGCTGCAGCGACTGTGTGGAGCCTTCGCCACCGACGTCGCCACCGCGGGCCGATCACTGCTGCTCGACCTCGACAACGGCGAGTGGAGTGGACGAGCCTGCGAGATCTTCGGAATCGATCCGGCAACGCTGCCGACCGTCGTTGGCAACGCCGAGGCACTCGGCGACTGCTCGCTGTTCGGCGGTTCCGTGCCGGTGACGGGAGCGTGCGTCGATCAGCAGGCCGCGCTGTTCGCCGAG
>JANNHY010000257.1:0-5691 GCA_031404635.1 Ilumatobacteraceae bacterium | reverse complement strand
ACGCCGAAGAGGAATGCACCGAGGACCAGTCGGCCGTCGATCGAGTGGTTCGACTTCGCGGGAATCAGCAACCCGGAGACGGTCAGCACCGACTACGACACCAGCGATCGGCTGTATTTCGAACCGCTGACATGTGAGGACGTGCTCAACGTGATCGCTGCTGAAACGATGGCCAGCGGGGGTACCGCACCGAAGGTGATCGTCGCCCTGGGCGGCCAGACACCACTCAAGCTCTCCGGGGTGCTGCCGCAGGAGCTGATCGCAGGTACCTCACCGAGATCGATCGACTTGGCAGAGGACCGCCAGAAGTGGAGTGCGTTGTGCCACGAGTTGCGCATCCCGCAGCCTCCGGGCGGCACCGCGGCCGATCTCGAGCAAGCCCTCGGCATCGTCGAGCGGATCGGTTTCCCCGTGCTGGTGCGGCCCAGCTACGTTCTCGGCGGCAGGGCGATGCAGATCGTCCATGACTGCAACCACCTGGCTCGGGCCATGGCCGAACTGGCCGGGTTCGGGTCGCTCGGCCGAGAAGGTGGACTGTCGGCCGAGCGGCCGGTGTTGATCGACAGGTTCCTGGAGGACGCCACCGAGGTCGACGTCGACGCCATTCGTGACCATACCGGTGAGGTGCTGATCGGCGGAGTGATGGAGCACGTCGAGGAGGCGGGTGTGCACAGCGGTGACTCGGCCTGCGCGATCCCGCCGCAAACCCTGGCGCCGTGGGTTGTCGAGGTGATCGAGTCGTACACCAAGTCGATATCCAAGGCGCTCGACGTGCGTGGCCTGATCAACGTCCAGTATGCAGTGCTCGGTACGACGGTGTATGTGATCGAGGCCAACCCGCGGGCCAGTCGCACGGTGCCGTTTGTCGCCAAGGCGACCGGTGTACCGCTGGCGAAGATCGCCAGCAGGGTGATGCTCGGCGCCACGTTAAAGGAACTCCGAATTAACGGTCTGCTGCGGCCACCGTCGGAGCACGGCCACGTGGCGATCAAGGAAGCCGTGCTTCCGTTCAACCGCTTTCCGGAAGTCGACCCTGCCCTCGGCCCGGAGATGCGTTCGACCGGGGAGGTGATGGGCATCGACACCACCTTCGGTCTGGCGTTCTACAAGGCCGAGCTGGCCGCCGGCACGGTTCTGCCGACAGAGGGAACGGTTTTCTTGTCGCTGGCCGATGGCGACAAACCCGCTGGGATCGTGGTCGCCCGGCGACTGCGCAAGCTCGGTCTGGATATCGTCGCCACGACCGGTACGGCCGACTATCTGGCCAGCTTCGGGGTCAGCGTCGACGCCGTGGTCGGCAAGATCTCCGACGGTCACGGGATCAATGCCGTCAACCTGATCGCCGGGGGCGACATCGCCTTCGTTGTCAATACGCCGCAGGGCCAAGGCCGCGGGGCGCGCAGCGACGGTGAGCAGATCCGCAAGGCGGCCATCACCCACCGGGTCAGCTCGGTGACCACCGTCGAGGCGGCGTTGGCCGCCGTGCAAGGAATGGCCGAAAAGGTCGGCCACGACCTGTCAGTGCGCACCCTCCAGGAGTACCACGCGTGCAGCTGACCCCCCATCCGGTTGCGTTTGACGACTGCGGCCCCGATACGGGGCCGCAGTCGTCAAACACTGGTGGTCGGGTGGCAGTGGGGGACCGTTCATGATCGATCTCCGCACTCGCATCGGCTCTGTGGAGTTGCCGAATCCGGTGATGACGGCCTCGGGCACGGCAGGTCGCGGGGCCGAGTTCCAGTCGTTGTTCGACCTCGCCGAGCTTGGCGCCCACGTCGTCAAGTCGCTGGCGGCATACGAGTGGAAGGGCAACCCAGCGCCTCGCGTTCATCCGGCCGGCGTCGGGATGATCAACGCCGTCGGCCTGCAAGGCCCCGGCGTGACCGCATGGCTGGCCGACGACCTCCCGGCTCTGGTGGCGACTGGTGCACGTGTCGTGGCCAGCATCTGGGGGGGTTCGCTCGACGACTATCGCCGAGCCGCCGAACTGCTGGCCGATGCACCGGCGAACGTGGTCGCCGTCGAGGTCAACTTGTCGTGCCCCAACCTGGAGGGACGTCGCGGTATTTTCGCCCATGATCCGGTTGTGGCCGCCGATGTGATCGAAGCGACCGAGGCATGCGGGCGACCACGTTGGGCCAAGCTCAGCGCCAACACCGACCGGGTCATCGAAGTTGCAGCTGCGGTACATCAGGCGGGAGCGGAGGCGGTGACGCTGATAAACACGCTGCTCGGCATGGTGATCGACGCCAACACGAGGCGTCCGGTGTTGGGCGCCGGGGGAGGCGGCTACAGCGGCCGTCCGGTTCACCCGGTCGCCGTGCGCACCGTGTTCGACGTGCATGCGGCGCTGCCCGATCTGCCGATCATCGGAGTCGGCGGCGTGGCCAACGGGTGGGATGCGGTGGAGTTGATACTCGCCGGGGCCAGCGCGGTGCAGGTCGGAACCGCCAACTTCGTCGACCCGCGCGCCCCGTTACAGGTACTCGATGGAGTGAGCGAGTGGTGTAACCGCCACGGTGTGGTAGCAGTTGCTGAACTGGTCGCCGGGGCCCATTGACCGATTGCCGCGCGTTGGGTGCGAGCCCAGGACTAGGGTTTTCATTATGGCAACACCTCCTCAACTCACGCCCGAACAACGCACGGCGGCTCTGGCCAAGGCCGCCGAGGCTCGGGCAGCTCGCGCTGAACTGAAGAACCAACTGAAGAACGGCTCCGTTTCGATCCGAGAAGCACTGGCCTCGACCAGCGTGACCGTCGGCAAGCTGAAGGTGGTCTCGCTGCTCGAGTCGCTGCCGGGCGTCGGCAAGGTCAAGGCCCGTAAACTCATGCAAGACATCGGCATCGCCGACAACCGGCGCGTACAGGGGCTTGGCCAGGTTCAGAAACAGTCACTGCTCGATCAACTCGGCAAGTGAGGCCATGGCGGCCAGCGACGGCACCGCCGACCCACTCATCATCGTCATCTCCGGCCCCGGTGGGGTAGGCAAGGGAACGATCGTCAACGCCCTCGTCGAGCGCGATCCCAAGCTGTGGCTGAGCAGGTCGTGGACAACCCGCCGGCAACGCCCTGGCGAACCCGATACCGCCTACGTCTTCACCAACCAATCCAGCTTCGAGGATCGCATCGCTCAGGGTGGCTTTCTGGAATGGACCAAGTTCCTCGACAACTACTACGGCACCCCTATGCCCGACCTTGTCGACGACCGCGACGTTGTGCTGGAGATCGAAGTGGATGGGGCCAGTCAGGTGAAACGCCTGCGTGACCATGCTGTATTGATTTTCGTGCTGCCACCGTCGCGTGTCGAGCAGCAACGCCGCCTCCGTGGTCGCGGCGATCCGGAAGCCAAGGTCGAAGAACGGCTGCGCAAGGCCCTCGACGAGGAACCGGTAGGGCTGGCGATCGCCGATCATGTCGTCGTCAACGACAATCTCGAACAAACGGTCGACGAGATGTTGACGATAATCGGTCAACATCGCCGGTCGGGTTAGACACCGGGTTGCCTCGTCGGCGCGGTACACTGGCCAACCGCTTCAGGAGGCTGAACTATGGCTCGCGCCCACGACACGATGATGAACCCGCCGATCGAGGATCTGCTCGACACCGTCGACTCCAAGTTCAGCCTGGTAACTCTCGCCGCTCGGCGTGCCCGTCAGATCAATTCTTACTTCAACCAGCTCGGCGACGGGCTCGGCCACATGGTTCCGCCTCAAGTCAGTTCGGTTGCCCGCAAGCCGTTGAGCATCGGGTTCGAGGAAATCGCCGCCCACAAGATCGTGCGTGTCGAGCTTCCGCAGCCCGAAGAAGCGCCCACTGCAGACGACGCCGGCGACGACACCGTCGCCTGATCGCTCTACGCCTCAACTCCCATGCTCGCCGGCAAGCAGATCGTCCTCGGTGTCACCGGAGGAATCGCGGCCTACAAGGCGGTCGAGATCTGCCGGCGACTCGTCGATGCCGGCGTCCACGTCATCCCGGTGATGACCAAGGGTGCCGAACATTTTCTCGGTGTCACCACGTTGTCGGCGCTGGCCAGCGAACCTGTCCAGACCAGCCTGTGGCACGAAGCGTCCCCGATTCCTCACACCAAGCTCGGTCAGTCGGCTGATCTCGTTCTAGTCGTCCCGGCCACGGCTCGCCTGATCGGCGCGTACGCGGCTGGGCTGTCGACCGACCTGTTGACCAACATTCTGCTGGCGACCCGGGCGCCGGTGGTCGTTTGCCCGGCGATGCACACCGAGATGTGGGAACATCCCGCCGTTGCCGAGAACATCGCCACCCTGCGACGTCGGGGTGTGCACATTGTCGAGCCTGATGACGGCCGATTGGCCGGCGGCGACTCGGGCAAGGGCCGGCTGGCGACACCTGAACGGATTGTCGCCGAAGTCGAACGTGCGCTTGGTGGCGGTGCGCTCAGCGGTTTACATTTCGTGGTCACCGCCGGTGGCACTCGCGAACCGATCGACGCCGTGCGCATGATCGCCAACCGCAGCAGTGGCAAGCAGGGTTACGCCGTCGCCGCCGAGGCACTCGCCCAAGGCGCTCGGGTCACCCTCGTCTCGACGGTCGACCTGCCCACTCCGCCTGGCGCTGCGTTGCGAGCGGTCGAAACCGCTGCCCAGATGCAAGCCGCTGTCGACGAACTCGCCACCGCCGATGTGGTGGTCATGGCCGCGGCGGTTGCCGACTTCCGTCCCAAGGTCGCCGAGGCGGGCAAGATCAAGAAAGACGATGGCGTTCCCGAGATCGTGCTCGAAGCAACACCCGACATCCTCGCCGAACTCGGCGCTCGCAAGCGGCCGGGGCAGATCCTGGTGGGCTTTGCGGCCGAGACCAGCAATCTCGTCACCAACGCCGAGGCGAAGCTGCGCGGTAAGAACCTCGACCTCGTCGTCGCCAACGATGTCAGCGTTGCGCAGGTGGGCTTTCAGCACGACACCAATGCGGTGACGCTGGTACGCCCGGGAGGGGCGATCACCACCGTGGCCTTGACCGACAAGCGTTCGGTCGCCAGGGCGGTACTGCAATGTGTCGCCGAACTGCGATCTCGTGCAGGTGGTACCGATTCAACTTCAACTGCAACATCAACCCCAACCGATTCAGGAGCAGCTCAGTGAGCAAGTACACGTTCACCTCGGAAAGCGTGACCGAGGGCCACCCCGACAAGATGGCCGATCAGGTCAGTGACGCGGTTCTCGACGCGATTCTCGCCGAGGATCCCGACGGCCGCGTGGCCTGCGAGACGTTGCTCACCACCGGCTTGTGCGTGGTCGCCGGTGAGATCACCACGACCGCCTACGTCGACATCCCCAAGCTGGCCCGCGGGGTCATCAACGGCATCGGCTACGACAACGCGCTGTACGGCTTCGACGGCAACACCTGTGGCGTGATCGTGTCGATCGACGAGCAGAGCGGCGACATCGCCCAAGGTGTCGACATGAGTGAGGAACTGCGCGGCGGCAGGAGCGGCGAAGACATCATCAACAGCCAGGGCGCCGGGGACCAGGGGATGATGTTCGGCTACGCCTGCGACGAGACACCCGATCTGATGCCGTTGCCGATCTGGCTGGCGCACCGGATGGCCGAAAAGCTCAGCGACGTGCGCAAGGCCGGCGCCGTTCCGTACCTGCGGCCCGACGGCAAGACCCAGGTGACCTTCGAATACGACAGCACCGGGCGACCGATCCGCC
>JANNHY010000256.1:0-2216 GCA_031404635.1 Ilumatobacteraceae bacterium | reverse complement strand
GCGGTTCCCTCGATGCTGAACCTGGAGGCGCTGGTGTCAGTTGCCCGGCGGCGCTGCACTCGGTCGGACGCGTTGGTGAACTCGCGAAGAGGAATTTGAACCACGACGGCTACCTCTTCCGGATTGAGGGTGTCGGTGAGTTGTAGCCGGGTGCACCAGCCGACGACGGGTGTCACAAGAAAGTGGGTTGCGGGTACCTCCAGTGGAGGCAGCGACCCGATGATGTGAACACGAGCCGTGTCGATGCCGGTCTCTTCAGCTGCCTCTCGGAGGGCCGTGGCCACCGGTCCGTCGTCTGCTGTCTCGGTGGAGCCGCCGGGGAAGACGAAGATTCCGGGGTAGTTGGCGAGCGCCGCAGCGCGTTCGGTAAGTAAGATATTTGGTCCGTCGTAGCTGTCGATGAGCAGAACGAGTATTGCTGCCGGTTTGAGAGCACCCCTGATGCGCGGTTCGGGCCAACGATCTCGAACCCGACACCGCGGTTCAACTCCATGCCATTGCGGACTACCGCCAACGTTGGAACGTGACCAGCACCCAACCCCTCGGTGCAACCCCTGCTGCCCGCGACCAACTCGCCACACACGAACACCTACGACAGCTGCTGACCCCCACACCAGAGATGCCAGTCGCCCGTGACAACACGAGAGTCGGCAGCGGACTCGATCTGCAATAACCGGACGGGTCACCTCTGCGTCAGGTCGAACCTGCCACCCGGACGCTCGACACGCTAGCGACCCGTCGCTCCGCACCCATCGGGAACAGAACCTCTGATGGGAAGCGCATCGGGAAGACGACCGGGACCATCGCCGGGAACGCCGAATCGGACCATCGGCTCCGACAACCCAACGCCTAGGACGCCACCATGCACCTCAGTACACAACTCCGAACCCTCGAGCAGACCCTCGCCGACTACCCGCTCCCACGCAACTGGCCAGCCGAACACCAGGCTTTGGCCGGGATCGAGAACATCGGAGCGCTCATCGGCGCGCTGCGCGACTTCACCTGCCAAGACCGGGCGGACCGGATCGTGCTCGCCCTGCTCAACATGCCCGTCGGCCGACGGCCGAGCGTGGAACCCCACACTGTTCTGCTTATCGCGCTGTCCACCCGACTGCGCACAGCGCACCGGGGCATGCCCGCCGAGTCTCGCGATGACCTCCTGGCAGACCTCGCCGCGCTGCTTTGCGAACCTGGCCTTGCTGGCAGCCTTCGAGGGCGTAGCCGTCTGTGCGAGGTAATCATTCGTCGCGCGGGCCGTCGCCACCAACGCCGCCACGCCACCCGCCAGCGTCACGCCGAGCGCTTCACGCCCACGGACTCCCAACACTTCGACTGGATGATCGGCACCAACCTCCACGACGAACAGGAAGACACGATCGTCAACCGGCTGGCACTCATCGACTTCCGAACGGCGGTCAACGACGGCATCGCCCGCGGCGAGATCAGCCCAACCCAGTGGACCCACTACCTCAACGGCGTCCTCATCCCCGCCCTCGACCTGCCCGATCGACCGACAAGGTCCGCCGGACGGATCGACATCCCCCGAGCGCGACACAGCGTCGCCACTCAAATCCACCAAGCACTCGCCGCGTGACTTCACGTAAGCGTGCGCGACTTGCTGGCGAGAAGTGCTACGAACGTCAGATTCGCGCTCACCGCATCTACGACACCCCGACACGGACGTGGGTGCTGTCCGACGTCGCGAATGAACCGCACCGTGGCGTCGGCGACGCACTCATGCTCGAAGTGGAGCGATGCGCCGACCAAGCGTCCGTGGCGGTCGTGTTGGAAGTCGCCAACCTTAATGAGGTCGCCAAGCGGTTGTACCACAAGCACGGATTCCGCCTCGTCCACCAACGAGCCGACCGACTCCTTCATGCGCCGCGCCGTCGCTTCAATGTAGGTTCACATCCGTCGGTGGCAACCCCTGCACAACGTCCGAAGTCCGTAGAATCGAACGCAGCACTCGGCGGTTTATCAGCTCGCCACAGTCACGGGCAGATGCCCGACTTGGCGACGAAGAGTCGCAATTCAGCCAGCGCAATTCGCCGTGAGCGTCCGATGTGAATCGACGCCACCTCGCCTCGATCGAGAAGGTGGTACACCGCTCCTCGGCTGATGGCGAGGAAGTCCGCTTCAGCGTCAATCGTCAGCAGGAGACACCCGTCGCTGGCGAGCGTGGCGTCTTCGTCGTTGATGGTCACTGAGGCCCCTCC
>JANNHY010000255.1:0-7194 GCA_031404635.1 Ilumatobacteraceae bacterium | reverse complement strand
GGAAACCTCACCCGCGATCCCGAGCTGCGATTCACCGCCGGCGGCAAAGGCGTTGCCAGCTTCGGTGTGGCCGTCAACCGCAAGTACCAGGTCAATGGCGAGTGGCAGGAGAAAACGTCGTTCTTCAACGTCACAGCTTGGGACAGCCTTGGTGAGAACGCTGCTGCCTCGCTGAACAAGGGCGCCCGAATCATCGTCACCGGCCGTCTCGAGCAGCGCGAGTACACGACCAACGCCGGCGAGAAGCGCAGTGTCGTCGAGATCGTCGCTGACGAGATCGGGCCGAGCCTGCGCTGGGCCCGCGCCGAGGTCGAGCGCACGCAGCGCACCAACGCGGACGGAACCCCGGCCGGCGGTGGCCGACCGAGCGGTGGTCCCGACAGCGGTGCGCCGGCCGACGGCGGCCGCCCCAGCGATCCTGTGTACGGCGACGAAGAACCGTTCTGACCCCGTGACTATTGTTGCGAGAAAGACCCCACGATGACCAGCAAGAAGAACAAGGCCAGAGCGCCAAAGGAAGTCAACAAGAAGTTCAAGAAGAAGACGAGCGTGCTAGTCACTGACAAGGTCGAGTTCGTCGACTACAAAGACGTCAACTTGTTGAACCGCTTCGTCAGCGATCGTTCCAAGATCCGCAACCGGCGGGTCACCGGCAACACCGTGCAGCAACAACGCGATATCGCCAATGCGGTGAAGAACGCTCGCGAGATGGCTCTGCTGCCCTACACCAAGCGCGTCTCGCAAACACGCGCCGGTCGCCCACCGCGTGATCGCGACGAAGACGGTGGCGGTCGTGGTGGTCGCGAAGACGGTGGCGGTCGTCGCGACTCGTTCAAGGCCGACACGGTTGTGCCCGACGTGGCGCCCCAAGTCGACGAGGCCGTTGTCGCCGACAACGACGGCGAGACGGTGGAGGACCGAGCATGAGGATCATTCTCCGCTCCGATCGCAAAGGTCTCGGCAAGCGTGGCGACATCGTCGAAGTGTCAGACGGCCACGCCCGTAACTTCCTGCTCCCGCACGGCCATGCTTTGGTCGCATCTGCCGGCGCCGTCACGCAGGCTGCGTCCATGCGACGTTCCCGTGATCTGCGCGACGCGCAAGATCGTGAGAGCGCCCAGACAATCGCCTCGGCGCTGGTTCCCAAGATCATCACCATCGCGGCCAAGTCGGGCATCGAGGGCAAGTTGTACGGCTCGGTCACCTTGGCCGACGTCGCCCACGCCGTCGAGCAGCAGACCAAGGTCGTCATCGATCGCAAGCACCTGCACATGGACCCGATCAAGTCGCTCGGTACCTATACGGTGACCGCCAAGCTGCACAACGACGTCGAGTTCCCGATCACAGTCGAGGTCATCAGCAAGTAACCCCGTCCCCGCTCTCCACAGTGTTGTCCACAGCCCCGGTACGGCCTCGCCAAGGCCGTGTCCGGGGCTGTGCTGTTCCTTTGCCGACGGATTTGTCCACACACGCCCACAGCACAACTCACAGGTTGTTTCTCTTACGTTCCACAGGCTTGATCAGGCAAGGTAGGTGGCACATGACTAATCCATCCCGCGACTCTGGCCGCGACTCCGGCCGCGAGCGCATGTCTCGCCGGGTCGATGGTCGGGTGCCTCCTCACAATCTCAATGCCGAAGAGAGTCTGCTCGGGGCGTTGCTGCTCTCCCGTGACGTGGTCGACCAAGTTGGCGAACTCGGGGTGATGGTCGACCACTTCTACAAGCCGAGTCACCAGCACATCTTTGCGGCGATCCGCGGCTTGACGGCAACGGGGCAACCCGTCGACGCCGTGACTGTCGCCGACGAGTTGCGCCGCAACGGCTTGCTCGACGAGATCGGTGGGGCGCAGACGCTGCTCGAACTGCAGAACACCACGCCGGCGATTTCCAACGCCTCGCGGTACGCCAAGATCGTGCAAGACACGGCGATGCTGCGCAAGCTGATCGGTGTCGCCAGCGATATCGCCGAGATCGCCTACCTCGAGCCCGACGACGTCACCAAGGCCCTCGACGAAGCCGAGACCAAGGTCTTCGAAGTCGCCGAGGAGCGGGTCACCGACTCGATCCGCTCGCTCACCGACTTGCTTCCACTGGCGATGGACAAGCTGCAGGAGACATTCGAACGCGGCGACATCATCACCGGTACGGCTACCGGGTTCACCGATCTCGACGAGATCCTCTCCGGGCTGCAGCCCTCGACCTTGAACATCATCGGTGCCCGGCCATCGATGGGTAAGACCGCCCTCGGCTTGGGCGTCGCCGCCTATGTGGCCCAGACATCGCGTCGCCCGGTGCTGATCTTCTCGTTGGAGATGGGTCATGCCGAATTGACGCAACGCATCCTGTCGAGCGAGGCCGAGGTCGACTCGCAGAAGTTGCGCACCGGACGCTTGGTCGAGGCCGACTGGACCAAGATCGGCAAGGCGATCAATCGCCTCGACGTGCCGCTGTATCTCGACGACAACCCACGGGTCACAGTCATGGAGATCCGCGCCAAGGCTCGGCGCATGAAGTTTCACCAGGGCGGGTTGGCGCTGATCGTCATCGACTACCTCCAGCTGATGGGCGGTGGCACTTCGGCCGAGAACCGCCAGTTGGAGGTCAGCGAGATCAGCCGCGGGTTGAAGATCCTGGCTCGCGAGTTGGACGTGCCGATCATCGCCCTCAGCCAGTTGAGCCGCAACCTGGAAACCCGCAGCGACAAGCGGCCGATGCTCTCCGACCTGCGCGAGTCGGGGTGTCTAACGGCCGACACCCGTCTGATCCGCGCCGACACGAACGCCGAAGTCACGCTTGGCGAACTGGTCGAGTCGGGTGAGACAAGCGCGCCCGTATGGTCGCTTGATGAGCACTATCGGTTGGCGAAAGGCACCGTCACTGCGGCGTTCTCGAGTGGCGTCAAGTCTGTATTCCGGCTGCGATTTGCGTCAGGGCGGACTATCGATGCCAGTGGCAATCATCCATTCCTGGCCCTGGATGGTTGGGTCCGCGTTACGGATCTGCAGGTCGGCGCTCACCTCGCTACAGCGCGCCGCCTGCCCCATGTCAGCAATCCGAACGTCGACATCGTTCCTGCACAGGTGTGGGACCACATTCGCGGCAAGTCGCTCGCTGCGGCCGGCATTTCCGCTCGAGATCTCGCCGCCTCGCTCGAGATGTCGAACTGCGGGTCGGAGTTGTACAGATCTGGCTGTTCCCGCGCTCGACTCGAACGGGTAGCGGCGATCACCGGCGACACGTGGTTGTCGGATCTGGCGACCAGTGACGTGCTGTGGGACCGGCTCGTCGAACTCGAACCGCTCGGCAGTGTGGAGGTGTTCGATGCAACGGTCGAGCCGCATCACAACTTCTTCGCCAATGGTGTTGTCGCCCACAACTCGCTGGAGCAGGACGCCGACGTGGTCATGCTCTTATACCGTGACGAGGTCTACAACAAGGAGTCAGCCGACAAGGCGATGGCCGAGGTGATCATCGCCAAACACCGTTCCGGCCCGACCGGCACGGTGCGGTTGGTCTTCCGCGGCCAGTACACCAAGTTCGCCAACGCGGCCCGCGGTGTCTGACAGCTTCGGGCGGCTGTGTGCAGCGTCTTCAACGTCATCATTTCGACCCGGCAGGTAGCGCTGCTGCGAGCTTCCCGCCAGACTTGTTGGCGTGCTCCTCGGTGATGACCTGTTGACATGGCTGATCCTGGCGCTCGGAGGCGCGCTCTTCGCCGGGAATCTGCTGGCCTTGGTCAAGCCTCCACCGCCGCAGGAAGGTGACCTCGCCAAGGCACCGTTGGGGCGCAGTATCGCTATGGGCCTCGTCGGGCTGGTCGCAGCCGTGTGGGCGCTCGCCACGATGATCACCTGATCGTGGCCATCACCTCCGCCAACGTGCACAAAAAGCGGTCGTTGTCGTCAGGCGTGGAGATCGTCACCCGGATCCCTTCGTTGCTGAACGGTCGGGTCACCACCCCGCGACGCTCGAGGCCGAGGTAGACCTCGTCGGTCGGTTCACCGATGGGCAGGTACACGAAGTTGGCCTGCGCATCGGGCAGTTGCCATCCGGCACTGCTGAGTTCGGCAATCACCCGCGCCCGCTCGCCGAGGATCTCGTTTACACGCTCGCCGATCTCGGCCTCTGCGTCGATGGCGGCGATCGCCGCAGCCTGGGCCAGGGCGTTGACGGCGAAGGGGAACTGCGTCTTGTCGATCGCCGCGATCACCTCCGGATCGCCGATGGCGTAGCCGGCGCGGATACCAGCCATGCCCTGCGCCTTGGAGAACGTGCGTGTGACGACAACGTTGGCGTATCGCGAGATGAGATCGCGTACCGGGTCACCAAACGATGGATCGAGGAATTCGCGGTACGCCTCGTCGATCACCACGATCGTCGCCGGCGAGATGCCGTCGAGCAGTGCCGCCATATCGGTCGTCGACAACGCCGTACCGGTCGGGTTGTTCGGTGTCGCCAGCAACACAAGCTTGGTGCGATCGGTGACAGCAATGGCGACAGCAGCGAGATCGAAGGCCTGATCCGCGTTGAGTGGTGTGGTCACCGCTGTACCGGCCATCAGTTGGGTGTAGACGGGGTAGACCTCGAACGAACGCCATGGGTAGACCACCTCGTCGCCGGGGTCGACGTAGGTGAGGAATAGCTGCTGCAACAGCCCGACCGACCCGGCACCCACCGTGATCTGCGCAACGCCGACGTCGAGCCATGCCGACAGCCGCTCGCGCACCGCCGTGGCCCGATGGTCGGCGTAGCGATTGGCGCCGGTCGCTGCCAAGGTGACCGCGTCGACAATCGATTTGATCGGCGGCAACGGATTTTCGTTCGATGCCAGCTTGATGGCGTTTGTGATGCCGTGCGTAGCTTCGGCTTGGGCCGCGCTCTTGCCGGGACGGTAGGCGGGCATGAGATCGACGCAAGGGCGTGGCCTTCCGACGGAATGCGTTGCAGTCATGGATGCTCCGGTTTGGCGAGTGGTCAGCCAAACGTAGCGTCGTGCACCCAGTCGGGATGGTGCGTGACCGCCATAGGACCGAGCAACGGCTCAGCCGCAAGTGTGACTCGATCGCGCCCGTCGTCTTTCGATTTGAACAAGGCCTCGTCAGCTCGGATCATCGTTTGCGACACGTGCTCGCCCTTGCCGAGAGCGACCCCGATCGAGACCGTGAGTGGCCCGTCGACTGCCAGCGACATCCGTGACACGGCAAAGCGAATTCGTTCTGCAACCTGGCCGGCTTCGACCGTTGTGGTCTGGGCGAGCAGCACGCAGAACTCCTCACCGCCGTAGCGGTAGACGACATCGCCGGTACGAACCTCGACGCGCATCACGTCGGCAACTTGGCGAAGCACCTGATCACCGGCGTCGTGGCCATGCTCGTCGTTGATCCGCTTGAAATGGTCGATGTCGGCCATGATTACGGCGACGGGCGTGTCGGCGGTGGTTGCCTCAATGGCCAGGTCACGGTCGAGCCGACGGCGGTTGCCCAGACCCGTCAGATCGTCACGTAGTGCCAGTTGGGCAAAATGCCGGCTTCGTCGGCTGCGCAGAGCGGCGAAGACTCCTACGGCGGCACCGATAGCGGCCAGTACGCCGATGGCGATCAAGGCGAGAAGTATCGTGCCATCAGGCGCTGTTGTCGCCACTGTGCTCGCAAGACTCGTGTCGCGGCCGATATTCATCACCCTTGTATCGGCGTGATTCATCACGAAGTTGAACAGCTGATCGGAGTATGACGAATGTGTGCAATGCTGCAGACATGGGCGCGGGTGTCGAGAGGTGGGGTTCGGGCGGGCCCTGGGAGGGCATCGTCGGCTACAGCAGGGTGGTGCGCAGCGGCGACTACGTGCACGTTGCAGGCACGACCGCCACGGTCGATGGACAAGTTGTCGGTCAGGGCGACGCCGGCGCCCAGACCAGAGTGGTCTTGCGGATCATCGCCGAGGCGCTGGCCAGGGCCGGCGCAACGTTGGAGCAAGTCGTGCGGTCAAGGATGTACGTAGTCGACATCGCCGATTGGGAAGCGGTCGGCGCGGCGCACGGCGAGGTTTTCGCCGACATCCGACCGGTGGCGACGATGGTCGAGGTGTCCGGGTTGATCGACCCCGCACACCTGGTCGAGATCGAAGTCGAGGCGTACAGTCCGCTTGCCGGGTAAGTCCCACGCCCGGGTGTTTGGCGATAGTGCGAGACTTTGCCCGTGACTGACCCCGACGAGACGGTGGGCGAGCCGAGCGGCGTGCTCGGTGACATCGAGCGCATGTTGGCATTCTCCGCCAAGCTGATCCCTACCTCTGTCATCGTCCCGGCCTGGCGGCGACTGACCGACGGCGAGTCGACGTGGCCGCTGCGCGGTGCCGTCGCTGCCGTCACGGCCTTGCAGGTCGCCCTCCCGAACCGTTACGAGATCCCACCGACGTGGCTGTTGCCGACGATCGGCCTGCTTCTCGGGGTCGGGCTGTCGGTAGCGCATCCGCGTCGGATCACCCGCCTGTCGCCGCAACTTCGACTGGTCAGCATCACCCTGATCGCCGTGCTCACCTTGGCCAATGCCGGGTCGGCGGGCCGATTGATCACCGCCTTGCTGCAGGGCCGAGCCAACGAGAGCGCCACCACCTTGCTGCTTACCGGTGGTGCGATCTGGCTGACGAACGTGATCGTGTTCGGCATGTGGTACTGGAACCTCGATCGCGGCGGCCCGGCCGCTCGGGCCCAGGCGTTGAAACCATTTCCCGACTTTCTCTTCCCGCAGATGACGGCACCCGACCTCGCACCCTCCGACTGGCAGCCGGAGTTCTTCGACTATCTGTACCTGTCGTTCACAAATGCCGCTGCGTTCAGCCCTACCGACACGCTGCCGCTGGCGCGCTGGGCAAAGATGACGATGATGCTGCAGTCGATCGTGTCACTCGGCACGGTGGTGTTGGTCATCGCCCGCGCCGTCAACATTTTCGAGTAACCGCCAGGTCGTGCCTTTCGCCGAGGCCTGTTCGGGGCCGAGGGGCAATCTCTGTCGCCGCGTCAATCGTCGGCGCCCTCGGTGCCGGGCTCGTCAGGCGCCAGTGGCTCGTCAGGCGGCGGTGACTCCGTCGGTTCGGCCGGGCGAGCCGCCCATGCCGGGCGCCGCCCAGTCTCCATCTCGATCAGCTCGGCCTTGGCCTCTCGCCATTCAAGGTCTGCGGCGGCTGCACCCTTGCC
>JANNHY010000254.1:0-4003 GCA_031404635.1 Ilumatobacteraceae bacterium | reverse complement strand
GCCCCATCGGGGCAGATCTCGGTGTCGTTCACCTGGCGGCCCCAGTTGCGGCCGTAGGAGGGCACGCCGAGTTGCAACTTGCCGTTGGGAACCCTCGGATCGCTGTAGGCGATGACTTGATCGAGCCACGACATCGGCGAGAGCGGCCCGGGTGCGCCGACGCTCCAGTCGTAGACCATCAACCTCACCCGGTCGGCGACCGCGCCGATCGCCTCCTGGTCGTAGACCGTGTAGCCAGTAACCGCTCCCCCGGCGACCCACACCGGTGGGATGGTCACAGAAAGCAGTTTGCCTTTGGCGTGCAGCGCCGCCGCCAACTCGGTGACGAACGCCACCCACACCGGCTGGGTTGACGGCCACGAGGCGCGGCCATCGGCGAACGCGAAGCCTTCATAGTCGAGATCGATGCCGTCGAAACCGCGGGCCATCACGAGATCGACGATGTTCTGCACGTGCTGCGTGCGGCTGGTGGTGTTGGCCAGGATCACCGTGGCCATCATCCATCTACCGCTGCCGTCGGTGATCGACGGCAAGACGTTGATACCGCGACTCTGCGCCGCATCGACCGTCAGCTTGAGTTGAGTTTCCGATGCACCGCCGACGAGGCCGATCGTGCCGTCGGGCAGGGCTGTGAAGAAGAACGGCGAGACATCGCTGAACATCGTCGTGGCCGCGTCGTTGGTGAACCCGGCCCGCCCCTGGGTTGGGCCCCAGTAGGGAACCCAACCGCTGACGAAGCGGTTCGGGTTACAGGCACTGAGCACGATCATCGCCGTCGCAACGAGCGTGGCGCCCCAGTAGCCGCGTCTGCGTACGTTGGCCACTTCGTCAGGGTACTGGACCTCTCGCGGCGATGTGCGCCGGGAAGCGACGGTCAGCGTAGAGCCAGCGCCTCGGTGGTACCGCTGCTGACGAGCCAACCCTGCTCGTGCATCTGGTGCTCGACCAGCTCGGCGACCTGGGCGCGCAACTCGTTGTTGTCTTGGAGGCACTGTTGCAGCGCGATCTTTGCCGCGGCGAGGTCGTGTTCGAGCCGGCCCAAACGAGTTCCGGCATCGCCGGAGAGACCGGCGCCGGCACTGCGGCGCTCGAGGCCATCCAGGCGGGTGTTGACTTCGTTGCGCAGCTTCTCGAGCAAGCCGATCAGCGTGGCCTGTGAGCGATCGAGGTCGGAACGGGCCTCGACTTTTGACGACTGCGTATCCTGTTTGGCGATCGTCGCGTAGGCAGCCATCGATGTGTACTGCGACAGCATCTGCTGCTCGACCTTCACCAGGCGGTTGCGGAGTTCGATCGCCACGGTCTTGCCGTTCTCGGAGTTCTCGTCCGGGAAGAATGGCTCCAACAGTCCGTCGAGTTCGTCCCAGCTCTTCTCGTTGCGTCGCATCGCCGTCATACCTTCTTCCACCGTGGGCGCCCGCGCGGGCGTTACGTCATAACTATCGGTCGTGCGGCCTTGAGTCTTGAACGCGACGATCTTGAGGAACGATTGAGAAAGTTCTGCTCAAGCGATGGGTGGAACGTCCCGATCATCTAATTGCGCTAGCGGAAACCCAATGGCGTTCACAAACGTGGAACATCACCCTTTAAAGCGGGAGGAACGCTCATCATGGAAAACCACATCGAAGTTCAAAAGCAAGACAAGGGATTCACCCTCGTCGAATTGCTGATCGTCATCGTCATTCTCGGCATCTTGGCCACCGTTACGGTGTTCGCCGTGCGTGGCATCACCGACCAGGGCAAGGCCAGCACCTGCAAGGCTGACTCGAAGACCCTGCAAACGGCCTACGAGGCCTTCAGTGCCCAGTACGGCGGCACCACCATCCCGATCGGCGCCGCTGCGGTTCCGGCCGGCGCGAATGCGGCCTACGTCACCGCCGGCAACGGCGTCGATGCAGAGTTAACCCTGGTGAATGCCGGATTCATGCGCAGCGCATCGTCCAACTGGGTCATGAGCCCAGGGGGCGTCATCAGCATCCAGGACAACGACGCTGTTACCGCCGGCGTGCAGAGCGCCAACGGCTGTGACGCCACGATGATCTGATCCAACATCGGATTGAATCGGATAGAAGCCGGGCCCTCGGGCCCGGCTTCTGCCGTTTCTACCCACCTTTCGGTGCTACTCCTGCACCAACTCGATCAGCGTGCCGAAGCCGCCTTTCGGGTGCACGAAGGCCACCGTGGTGCCGCGGCTACCCGGTCGGGGAACCTTGTCGATCGGCGTCGCACCCGCGGCCACCATCGCCGCCAATGCCGCAGCGCAATCCTTCACCCGATACCCGACGTGATGCAGTCCCTCGCCACGCTTCTCGATCGACTTGGCGATCGGTGAATCGGGCCGGGTCGCCGCGGTGAGTTGGATGTAGCTGTCGGCCACCTTGATCAGCGCCTCGTCCACGCCGTCACTCTCGACGATCTCGCGGTGATGCACCTCGGCGCCGAACGCCCGCCGGTAGTAGTCGATCGCCGCTTCGAGGTCGCGGACGGCGATGGCGATGTGGTCGATCTCGGTCAGCAGCATCGTCCCAGTGAACCAGATCGCGCGTCAGCGGCGGAAGCGGTGCAACTTGTCGCCGAGCTTGTCGCGAAACTCGGGGTCGGTGACGCCAAGGCCCTCCGTCGGCGCCAGGCAGAGCACGCCGATCTTGCCCTCGTGCATGTTGTGGTGCACCTGGTACGCCGCCTCGCCGGTCGACTCGAGCGGGAACACCTGCGACAGTACCGGGTGGATCATGCCCTTCGACACCAGCCGGTTGGCTTCCCACGCCTCTTTGTAGTTGGCGAAGTGGCTGCCGATCAGCCGTTTCAACCGCATCCAGAAATGGCGGTTGTCGAACTCGATCATGAACCCACTGGTCGCCGCGCACGACACCACGGTGCCGCCGCGCTTGGCGACGTACATCGACGCTGCGAACGTCGCCCGGCCCGGGTGCTCGAAGATTATGTCGGGGTCCTCGCCGACGAGATCGCGGATGTCTTTGCCGAACCGCCGCCACTCGCTCTCGTCGTGGGTGTGCTCGTCCTTCCAGAACCGGTAGCCGGCGGCTCGACGGTCGATGACTGCTTCCACTCCCATCGATCGCAGGATCGCCGCCTTGTCGGGCGACGAGACCACGCACACGGGTATTCCACCGCCGTTGAGCACGTACTGCGCTGCATAGGAGCCGATACCGCCGGTGGCCCCCCAGATCAAGACGACGTCACCCTGCTTCATCGCCGCCCCATTCCTCGACACCAACATTCGATAGCTGGTCGAGTTGCACAAGGCGTTGACCGCGGCCTCTTCCCAGGTGAGGTGGGCGGGCTTGGGCAGGAGTTGATTGGCTTTGACCACGGCAAGGTCGGCGAGCCCGCCAAAGTTGGTCTCGTAGCCCCAGATGCGCTGGTTGCTGGCCATCATCGAATCGTCGTGAGCCGACTGGTCTTGATCGTCGACGTGGTTGCAATGAACGGTGACCCGGTCGCCGGGTTCCCAGTTGCGCACCGCAGCGCCGACACGCAGCACTACCCCGGCGGCATCGCTGCCGACAACTTGATAGGGCTGGTCGTGGCGACTCGACCACTCGCTCTCGCGGGCCAGGCGGGCGAGCGACCCGAACGTGCTGATCGGCTCGAAGATGCTGGTCCACACGGTGTTGAAGTTGATGCTGCTGGCCATCACCGCGACGTAGGCCTCGTCGGGCGCCAGGGCCGGCGTGGGCACGTCGCCGATGTGCAAGCTGCGGCGCGGGTCTTTGTCGGCCGAGGCGACACCGGCCCACATGTCTTGATCGGCCTTCAACACGTGGGCCGCACGGTACGCCTCGGGGATAGGGAACTGAAGGAGTTCGTCGCCCGTCACCCCGTTCTCGATGGCCTCGACGATGTGCTGCATGGTGCTTATGTTACCGATCGGTAGGTCGGTGCGACCAAACCGTCGCTGCTGTACGCCCCGCGCCGGCGGCGGGTACCCTGACGTAGTGGCCAACGTACGCAGACGCGGCTACTGGGGCGCCACGCTCGT
>JANNHY010000253.1:0-7691 GCA_031404635.1 Ilumatobacteraceae bacterium | reverse complement strand
TACTGAGCGACCATCTCAGACCTTGCTGGTGCGACCGGCCCAGAACGGCGCCCGCAGGTCGCGCTTCAGCAGCTTGCCGCTGCCGGTCTTGGGCAGTTCTTTGCTCCACGTGACCGATCGTGGGATCTTGTACCCGGCGAGGTGTTGACGGGCGTGGCCGATCACGTCTTCCTGCGTCATCGTCGCACCGTCACGGACGACCACGACGGCATGCACGGTCTCACCCCACTCCTCGCTGGGCACACCGAACACGGCGACTTCGAGCACGTCGGGATGGGCCTCCAGCGCAGCCGCGATCTCGGCCGGATAGATGTTCATTCCGCCGGAGATGATCATGTCCTTCTTGCGATCACATATGTATATGTAACCCTCGTCGTCTCGGTAGGCGATGTCGCCGACGGTCTGGTAGCCCTGCCGCTGATCCTGCAGAAACTGGTCGTGCTGCTTGTAGTAGTCGGCGAACACGCTCGGACTTTTCACAAACAGCTCTCCGGTGTGCTCCGGGCCCGTGCCGGTGACCTCGGTGCCGTCGTTGTCGAACAACTTGATCTCCACCATCGGGGCCGGCTGGCCGCACGAGCCGGGTTTGCGCAACTGATCCTCCGGCTTCAAGATGCAGTTCACACCAAGCTCGGTCGAGCCGTACACCTCGTACAGCGAATCGGCAGGGAAGTCGGCAAGGTACATGTGCTTGAGGGTGGAACTCCACGGCGCGGCGTTGGCAATCATCCGTCTCATCGACGAAACGTCGTACTTGGCCTTCACTTCGGCCGGCAGATTGCAGACCATCCGGATCGGTGTCGGGGCGCTGAACGTCGAGGTCACCTTGTAGGTGTCGACGAGGCGCAGCCAGTCCTCCGGGTCGAACTTGCGTTGCAGCACCACTGTCTGACCGAGCGCCTGGGCGATCGCAAAGAAACCACCCGGACCGCTGTGGTACAACGGACCTGTGGGGACGTAGACGTCGGCGGGTGTGTAGCCGATCAGCATCAGCATGGCCACGATCTGGGTCGGGTTGCCGGAGCCTCGCCGGAAGGCTCCCTTTGGCTTGCCCATGGTGCCGCTGGTGTAGATCATCGTCGCACCGGCCTCGGTGGCGGCCGCAACCTGCGGCTCGGCGGCCGAGGCCGCTGCGACGGCCGCGTCGGCGTCGATCATGCCCTCCGGTGCCGCACCGTCGAACACCAGGAAGTGCCGCACCTTCGGCAGCTCACCGCGGATGCGGTCGAACATCGGGGCGAGCTCGGCATCGGCATAGACGATCGTCGCGTCGCAGTGGTCGGTGACGTATACCGCTTCCTGGTCGCTGAGCCGGTAGTTCAGCGGTACCGCCGTGACGCCCAGCTTGCGCGCCGCGTTGATCATCACTACGAGGCCCGGCGAGTTCGGTCCGCACCACACCACCTTGGTGTCACCGGGATTGGCCCCGAGATCGAGCAACACGTTCGCCAGACGATTGGCCTGCTCGTTGAGTTGCCCATAGGTCAGCGTCGTCACGGTTCCGTAAGGGCGGTCATCGATCACTGCCGGCTTGTCACCTTGGGTAATCGAGTATGCGGTGAGGAAGTCGGCCATGAGCGCACTTCGTAGCAGGCGCGCCGCGTTTTTGGTCAAGCGAAGGGGGAGCAAGGCTGCACGTACCAACCAGTCGGTCACGACTTCACGGTACGCCGCGGCGGCTGCAATGCTCGCACCATGTCAGCACGCATGATTCACGGATCCGCCGGACTCAAAGAGGTCATCGGCGAGCACCTCGGGTACAGCGAATGGATGGAGGTCACCCAAGAACGGGTCAACCAGTTCGCCGAGGCGACGGGAGACTTCCAGTGGATCCACGTCGATCCCGAGCGGGCCAAGAAGGAAAGCCCGTTCGGGGGGCCGATCGCCCACGGCTACCTCACGTTGTCGCTGGCCCCGGTGCTGATGCCGACGGTCGTACAGTCCACCGGCTTCACGGTGGGGGTGAACTACGGCTGCAACAGGGTGCGGTTCATGGCGCCGGTGCCGGTCGGGGCCAACCTACGACTTGGGGTCAAGTTGCTCAGCGTCGACGACATCGCCGGCGGCGTGCAATCGACTTACGAACTGACCTTCGAGTGCGAAGGTGCTGCCAAGCCGAGTTGCGTCGCCGAGGTCATCTACCGCGGCTACGTGTGACCGATCCGGTGCGCCACGTCGCCATTGTCACCGGTGCAAACCACGGGATCGGTGCGGCTACGGCGGAACGGCTCGCAGGCGAAGGAGTCGCCATACTCGTCGCCTATCTACGCGGGCGTGTCGCCGAGAACGATGGCACGCCCGAGCGATACCAGCGAAACCGGATGCGCTCAGGTGACGAGGTCGCCGATCGGATCGTCGCCGCCGGAGGAATGGCCGTGGCACTCGAGGCCGACCTGCTCGCTGCGGCCATGCCGGCGACGCTGTTCGACCGGGCCGAGGACACGTTCGGCCCGGTCGACATACTTGTCAACAACGCCACTGGGTGGACCGCCGGCGACTCGTTCACCGCCGGCACCGTCGATCCGGCCGGGCGCAGCGCCGTCGCCGTCACCGCCGAGTTGTTCGACCAAACCTTCGGGGTCGACGCCCGCGGCGGCGCGCTGATGATCGCCGAGTTCAGCCGTCGGCTAATCACTCGTGACGGTGCCTGGGGACGCATCATCGGCCTCACCTCCGGCGGCCAGAATGGGTTTCCGTCAGAGGTCAGTTATGGCGCGGCGAAAGCGGCGCTGGAGAACTACACGATGTCGGCCGCCACCGAACTCGGTCGCCGCGGAGTGACGGCCAACATCGTTCATCCCCCGATCACCGACTCTGGCTGGGTAAACGATTCCGTTCGTGAATTCGCCGCCACCAGCGCCGACCACATCCACGTCGCCGATCCCGCCGACGTAGCCGCGGTGATCGCTTGGCTGTGCACCGACGAGGCGCGGATGGTGACGGGCAACGTGATCCGCATGCGCTAGCGGAAATTGGGCATCACTGCCGAGGCGAAAAGGTCCATCGACTCGGTGTCGGGATAGTCGCTGCACCACGGGATGAACCCGGTGCAGCCGAGGTCGACGTAGGTCTGGACCTTCTCGCAGACCTGCTCGGGAGTACCGACCAACCCGTTCGCCTGCCACTTGTCGAACGGATCACCCCACAGGCTGCGACTACCCAGTGCGACCAGCTCGGCCTCCGTCGAGCGGATGCACATCTCCGGTGACCAGGTCTTGCCGATCGTCTCCTCGTCGCGACCGACGGCCGTGCAATGGCCCTTCAAGATCTCCCGCTTTCTGGCCCATTCGTGCGGTGCGCCGCCGAAGTTGGAGTAGTCGGCAAGTCGGGCGACGACTCGCAGCGTGAGCTGTTCTCCCCCACCGCCGATCCAAATCGGTGGGTGCGGCGACTGCAACGGCTTGGGATCACAGTTCGCCCGCGACAGTTGGTAGTAATGCCCGGCGTAGGTCGTCTGCGGTTGTGTCCACATGCTCTTGACGATCTCGACGCACTCGCGGAGCATGCCGATGCGGTCCTTCGGGCGGGGGAACTCGAAGCCGTAACCCCTGTATTCGTTCTCGTACCAACCGGCGCCGATCCCCCAATCGAGACGACCGCCGCTGATCACATCGACCGTCGAGGTGATCTTGGCGAGCACGCTCGGCTGCCGGTAACCGGCGCAGCCGACCATCTGCCCGAGACGAATGCGGCTGGTTCGCTGGCTGATCGCCGCCATCGTCGTCCAACACTCGAACACGGCCTCACCGGCCGGGCGCGGCACGTTGTGAAAGTGGTCGTAGACCCAGATCGAATCGTAGCCGAGTGCTTCGGCTCGCACGGCGATGTCGACCGCCTTCTGCCATTTGGCCTCGGCGCCAACGATCCCCGCCAGCTCCATCTTCCAGCCCTGCGGCATGAAGACACCAAAGATGATCCTGCTCATTGGCTGGCACCATAGTGGTGTGGCGACAACGTGCTTCTGCCCGGGCTCGCCGGTCCAATAGGTGACGCCGGTCACAGCTTCTCTAGGTTGCGGCCATGGAGTTCTCGGTGGCCGAAGTGCACGAGGCAATCGCCGCAAGCCGCCCCGACGCCGAGTGCCTCGTGTTCCGCAATCGGCGACTGACCTGGGCACAGGTGACAGAGCGAACCCGCCGCCTGGCCAATCATCTGATCGGAGCCGGCCTCGGCGTTCACGCAGAGCGATCCCAGCTTGCAGGACACGAGAGCGGTCAGGATCACCTCGCCGTCTACCTGCACAACGGCAACGAGTACCTGGAGTCCATGCTCGGCGCGTTCAAGGCCCGAGTCGCTCCGTTCAATGTCAACTTTCGGTACGTAGCCGAAGAATTGCTTTACCTGCTGAATGACTCGAGAGCCGCAGCGATCGTCGTGCACAGCCGGTTCGCCCCGACGCTGATCGAGGTCCTACCCGCGCTCCCCAACGTGCGGGTCATCGTGCAGGTGCCCGACGACTCGGGCAACGACTTATTGCCCGGCGCTGTCTGGTACGAGGACGCCTTGGCAGCGGCATCACCCGACAAGCCGGCCGTCGACTGGAGCCCTGACGATCTCTACATCCTCTACACCGGCGGCACGACGGGCCTGCCCAAAGGGGTGCTGTGGCGCAACGGCGACGCCAACGTCGCCTGCTTCGGCGGTTCCGATGCCGGCACCCTCGAGGGTGTGGTCGCCGCTGCGGGCGGTGGCTTGAAAGCCCTCCTCGCGCCGCCATTCATGCACGGTGCCGGTCACTGGATGAGCTTCCGCACCTGGAACATGGGCGGCGCGGTCTACGTGCAATCGATCCCGGAGCGTCTCGACCCGGCTGATATCTGGGGACTCGTCGAACGTGAGCGGGTGAACTTCATGCTGATCGTCGGCGACGCATTCGCCAGGCCGCTCCTCGACGACCTGGCCGAGTCGAACTACGACTTGCAGTCCCTCACCGTTTTACTCTCTGGAGGCGCGGCGCTCAGCGCCGGGTTGAAGGAGGAGTTCCTCCGACGCCTGCCGGCGCTGATAATCGTCGACGGCCTCGGGTCGTCGGAGGCCGGCGGGCAGTTGACTCAGGTATCGGCCGGCAGCAGAGCGACGACCGGCACGTTCGCCATCAGCCCTGGGAACCATGTGCTCTCGGCCAACCTCGATCGCGAGTTACAGGCCGGCAACGACGAACTCGGGTGGTTGGCCAAGAGTGGCCGGCTGGCACTCGGCTACCTCGGCGATGAAGCCAAGAGTGAACGTGTGTACCCCGTGATCGAAGGCGTGCGCTATGCAGTGCCGGGCGACCGGGCCACGCTTCGCGCTGATGGCGTGGTCGAGTTGCACGGCCGAGACTCTGTGACGATCAGCTCGGGCGGCGAAAAGATCTTCGCCGAAGAGGTCGAGGCTGCGATCATGGCCCACCCGGATGTGTACGACTGCGTGGTGGCCGGCCGGCCGAGCACGCGGTGGGGCACCGAGGTCGTCGCTATGGTGCAGATGCGCGAAGGGCGCGCCGCCGATCAACGGTCGCTGCTGGCCGAGGCAGGGCGGCACCTTGCGCGCTACAAGCTGCCGAAGGCGTTCGTGTTCGTCGCCGAGGTGGTGCGCTCGCCGTCGGGCAAGGCCGACTATCGCTGGGCCAAACAAGTCGCTGCCGGCTCGGCCACCTAGCCTCCACTCGTGAGCAAACGAGCGTGGGACCGCGACACGTTGCCGCAGGGCGACGACAAGGTCACCGCGGTGCGGCAGATGTTCGACGCAATCGCCCCGCGCTACGACCTCGTCAACCGGATCATGACGTTCCGCCTCGACGTGCGCTGGCGGCGAAAGGCAGTCAGACTGCTCGCCCTACCGCCGGCCAGCACGGTGATCGACCTGGCCAGCGGCACCGGCGACCTGTGCGTCGACCTCACCCGTGCCGGCCATCGCCCACTGTCGTTCGACCTCAGCTTCGGCATGCTCGCTGCCGACCACAGCGGCGCGCCGCGAGTACAGACCGACATCTTGCGCCTGCCGCTGCCCGATCACTCCGTCGACGGTGCGACGTGCGGGTTTGCCTTGCGCAACCTGGTGGAGTTGCCCAGGTTTTTCGACGAACTAGGCAGGGCGGTGCGACCCGGTGGGCGGATCGCTCTGCTCGACGTCGGTGTGCCGCGCAACAAGGTGGTGCGTTGGGGAAACACCATTTACTTCGGCAAGGTCGTCCCCAAAATCGGCGGGCTGTTGAGCGACGGCCCCGCCTATCGGTACCTGCCGAAGAGTGTCGCCTATCTGCCCTCGCCTGCCCAGATGCTCGCCGATCTGCAGGCGGCCGGCTTCGCCGACGCCGAGCATCACCAACTCTCCGGTGGCATCACCCAGTTGCTGCTCGGCACCAGGAGCTGATGTTCGTGCGGGCCGTCAGCCGACCGCTCGAACGTGACGTCGACCTCAACGACATCGCCCGTGGAGACGGCTACTTGTTCGTCCGCGACGGCGTCGGTGTAGCCGGGCGAGGTGTAGCCGCGCGCATCCCCATCGACGACGTTCCCGGCTTCCTCGCCGCCATCCGGCACGACGACCAAGCCGGCGGAGCGCTGCCGCTGGCCATGGGCGTGGTGCCGTTCAAGCCCGGCTCGCCGTGCGACTTGGTCGTGCCGGCGATGGCCGTGGTCAAGGCCGCCGACGGTCGGAGTTGGGTGACGACCATCGATGACGCGACCGCTGAACTCGACACACCGCCCCGCCCCGAGCCGCGGGCACAGAGCTTTACGACCGAGCCGCTCACGCCGGTCGAGCATTACCTCGGCGCGGTCGGCGCGGCACGTGACGCCGTGCGCGACGGGCGGCTGACCAAGGCCGTGATCGCGCGCGAGATACGCGTCAGCAGTGACGAGACGATCGATATCCACGCTGTGCTGGTGAGGCTGCGCGCGTCGTTCGGATCCAGCTATCGCTACTCGATCGACGGCTTTGTCGGGGCGATGCCCGAGCTGTTGGTATCGGTGCACGGCAACACCGTGCAGGCTCATCCTTTCGCCGGCACCACGCCGCGTACCGGGGATCCAGACACCGATCGGCGCGCCGCCGCCGAACTGCTGGCCAGTGCCAAGAACCAGACCGAGCACCGCGTGGTGATCGACATGATTCACGACACGCTGCTGCCATGGTGCAGCTACCTCGATTGGGAGCCTGAGCCATCGATCGTGGCTGTCGCCAACGTCCAACACCTCGGAACCCGCATGGAGGGCCACCTCTCGGACCCGAGACCGAACGTGCTCGAACTCGTGGCCGCCCTGGCCCCTACACCTGCCGTCGGCGGGTTTCCACGGGAGGCTGCGTTGGCGCTGATCGAGGAGGTCGAAGGATTCGAGCGTGGTCGCTACGCCGGATCGGTTGGCTGGGTCGATGCGGCCGGCGATGGCACCTGGGCCGTTGCTCTGCGTTGCGCCGAGTTCTCGGCCGACCGGCGCAGCGCCCGATTGGTCGCGGGTGGCGGCATCGTCGCCGACAGCGAGCCACTGGCCGAGCTTGCCGAAACACAGGCCAAGTTCCAGGCGATGCTGTCGGCCATCGTCCGCCCCTAGCCCCGATACCGTTCAGTTAGACCCGTGCGATGAGACATGAGCCGTCGGAGGACGCACATCTCTCATCGCCGGCGAAGGCCGGCCGGGTGCGGTGAGAGATGAGCCGTCGGAGGACGCACATCTCTCATCGCCGGGTTGGGGCGGGTGGCGGCCGGG
>JANNHY010000252.1:0-14439 GCA_031404635.1 Ilumatobacteraceae bacterium | reverse complement strand
CGAAACCCCATTGGGCCAATGACCGTCAGCGTCAACGGTTGGACGGTCCCGATATCCGGGCAGTCGCCGTCGGCGCCGGTAGGAGGAGCGAACCCGGAAGGCAAAGTGGTCGGGTCGATGACTACGTAGGTAGGCCTGGCGACACAGTCTTTCTGGACGGCGGCCTTTATGGCTTCTGCATAGTTGCGCATCACGACATCGGCTTGGACGCTGATTCGTTGCACGTTGCCGGCGTTACCCGCGGTGGCGAGACTGGAGATCAACGCGGTGATGGTCAGACCGACGATCACGACTGTGAGCAGGATCTCGATCAGCGTCTCGCCGCCGTCTCCTCGCGCTCGCATCATCACTCCGGTCTGGTTGGTGTCATAGGGGATCGTCAGTAGTCCGCAATATCCGCCCGGGCCGCTTGCGCTACCCGAGCGGCAGTTGTTCAACTCAGCTGCACGTGAAGGTGGGCGCTTTGGTGACTGCTACGTCCGTCATCGTCAATTTCCACGTGCCGTTCGTTGCCACCAGTGGGTCGACGAACGTGACCGAGGCTGGCAGCTCCAACGCCGCGGGGGCAGCCGTCAGCTGGGTAAAGCTGACCGGGTACTTGTTGCTGTTGGATGCGAAGTACACGGTCGACGCCGCCTTCGACGCATCCTTTGACGCCTCGCACGCTGAGTTCGAGCCCGTGCTGAGCATGTTGCCGATGCCGACCACGGCAACGGCCGACAGGACTCCGATCAGGACGATCGCGATCAGGATTTCGATCAAGGTGAAACCTTTATCGTCCCGATCGACTTGATGCCTGGTGATGGTTGAGTTGCCGAACATTTCGTTTCTCTTTTCTTTTGTGCCGTGGATGTGCGGCGGGAGTGTGCTTGTTGTCATTGGCCCGGTCTGAAGTGCTCTCATTTGACCTGGCCAAAGATGCTGTACATCGCGGCGACCTGTGCCACGGCGACGAAACCGACGATGAGACCGACGAACATGATGACTATGGGTGCGAACAGGTCGGTCGCCTTCTTCATCGTGAAGTTGACCTCGCGTTCGTAGTAGCCGGCGGCCTTCGAGAGTTGCTGCCCCAGCCGGCCGGTACGTTCGCCGACCTGGATCATCTGGCGGGCGGCGATGGGGAAGAGGCCGGTCTCGGCCATTGGTTCATACAGACCGCCGCCGCGAATCAACGTGTCGCGCACGTCCGACATTTGCGTCTCGAATATCGAGTTGTTCGTGCTTGCAGCCGACACCCGGATCGCCTCCGGCAGCGGCACTCCAGCCGTCGACAGTGACGACAGCACGCGACAGAACCGTTCGAGTGAAATGAGGTGGAACAGGTTTCCGACCACCGGCAGCCTCATCGCCAAGACGTCACGGCGACGCTTGCCCCGGGCGCCTCCGATGGCAACCACCAGCAGAATGATGACGACAGCCATCGAACCCAGCATCATCGGCCAGTAGCCCGTGATGAAGTCGGTGATGCCCAGCAGCATCCGCGTCGGCAATGGAAGCTTTGCACCGAGGCTGCGGTACAGGCCGCTGAACTTCGGCAGAACGAAGACCGACATCACGATCATTGCCGCCACGGCGACGATGAACACCACGATCGGGTACGTCAAGGCACTCTTCACCTGACGACGGGCGGCGATATCACGCTCGAGGTAGGTGGACAACTGCGACAGCACGGAGTCGAGATTTCCGGTGTACTCAGCCGACACCAACATCGCTCGGTAGTACGCCGGAAAGACGTCGGGATGCGCGTCCACGGCATCGACGAAGCTGGTTCCGCGAAGGACCGACGAACGTATGTCGGCGACGACTGTGCGCATCACGGGAGACGAGGATTGTTGGCCGACGATCTCGAGTGCATCCACGATCGAGATACCGGCTTCGAAGAACGAAGACAATTGGCGTGAGAACGCCATCACGACGTGCGGTTTGACGGTCTGGCCGATGCTGAACAACGGCTTCGACTTCCGCACGGCCACGTCGGGCCGGTGCTCCGCGCCGCTGCCGGTTGCTACGGCGACGGGATCATGAGTTAGAGCATGCATGTTCATTCCTCTAACCATTCATCGACATGCGGGCCGCACACCTGAAGCAACGAGCGGTGTCAACGGACAGGGCCCTAGTACCCGACGAGGAGGGACCAAAGGCCTTCGTAGGAGTTCCATTCAGTAGCCGTTGTCCGTCTGATCTGCCCCTTCGTTGTGCGAGGATGTCGTCAATGAGGTGTGATCACGCGTGAGCAGGTGGGCAAAAAGGAGCGAACCCGCGCCGGCGGTCGCCCCGGCCGCGTACGTAACTCCCATGGTCTCCCCCGAGGAGAGGCCGAGGCTTGGCGAGGTGCTGGTGTCGGAGCACGGTTTGCTGCCCGAACAACTTGCCGGAGCGCTGAACCTGCAGATGGAATCCGGCCGGCAGTTGGGTGCAATCCTCGTCGAACAGCACATGCTCGATGCCCGAACATTGACAGACGCGCTTGCGACCCAACTCGGATTGCCGACCGTCGACCTTCGGGCCGTGCGTCCTACGGCTGACGCACTCGCCCTCGTCAATGAAACGGTGGCTCGTCGTCTCCGAATCGTGCCCCTGCGCGTCATCGACGGCGCCCTCGACGTCGCCGTATCCGATGGTGCCAGTGCCGCGGTGCGCGAGGCGCTCGCACGACTCGACGTGACCAAGGTGAACGTCTACCTCGCTTCGGTCGACGACGTGGTGACGGCTCTCAACTCCTACTACCGCGTGCTGAGCGACAGCGACGACCATGTCAAGCAGTTCTGGGACACAGCCGCCGATAAACAGCACGACATCGAGGCGGTCCTCGGTGCGACCGACGACGCACCGATCATCCAACTCGTCAACAAGATCGTGATTCAGGCCTTGCGTGATCGGGCCTCCGACATCCACGTCGAGCCGACCGATCGGCAGATCCGCATCCGATATCGGGTCGACGGTGCGCTGCGCGAGGTGCTGCGCCTTCCGGCGTCAACCGGCCCCGAGTTGGTGAGTCGCATCAAGATAATGGCAGACATGGACATCGTCGAGCGGCGACGTCCGCAGGACGGCCAGTTCGAGATGACGATCGACGGCGCCGGCGTCGACGTGCGCGTTGCTACCGGCGCGACCATCTGGGGTGAGACCGCTGTCCTCCGATTGCTCGACAAGAGTCGATTGATGAAACAACTGTCCGAACTCGGCATGCCCCCTGCCACGCACGATCGGTATCTGTCGATCGTGCGCAAGCCTTATGGGATGATCCTGTGCAGCGGCCCTACCGGTTCCGGCAAGACGACCACCCTGTACGCGACACTGGCGGAGATCACCCGGAGTGAACTGAACGTGATGACGATCGAAGACCCGGTCGAATACGTGTTCCCTTCGATCAATCAGATGCAGATCAACCTGCAAGCCGATGTCAACTTCGCCAGCGGACTCAGGTCGATCCTTCGACAGGACCCCGACGTCATCCTCGTCGGCGAGATTCGCGACGCTGAGACGGCGCGAATCGCAATCCAGTCGGCATTGACCGGACACCTGGTGATGTCATCGCTCCACGCCATTGAGGCGACGTCGGCGCTGTTTCGGCTGATCGACATGGGGATCGAACCGTTCCTCGTGTCGTCGTCGCTCGTCGGGGTCGTCGGCCAACGACTCGTCCGCAGGATCTGTCCCTCGTGCGTCGTGGCGTACGAGCCGCCACCCGAGGAGCGAAGGCAGTACGAACTCCTCGGCGGTCCGCCGAAGGAGACGTTCGTGCACGGTGTCGGCTGCAACTACTGCTCGAACACCGGTTACCGCGAGCGCGTCGGCGTCTACGAGGTGCTCGCTGTCACCGACGAGATCCGCCAACTCATCGTGACTTCGGCCTCGCCCCAGGAAGTGCGCTCGGCCGCCATCTCGCTCGGCATGCGCACGATGAGCACCGAAGCGATGGCGCTGGTGGCGGACGACGTCACCACCATCGAGGAGGTCATTCATAGCGTGTACGTCTCGTAACCGAGTGTTACCGCGTTGGGCGGTTTCGTTACTTGGCCGGGTGATGGTCCGGATTCGTCGGTGCCGCCAGCGTGGAGATGATGGTGTACTCCGGGTTGAGGATCGCCCTCATCCCGTGGTGTTCGCCGGCGACACCGGTGACCTTCATGATCGTTCCGAGGCGAACGCCACCGATCTCGCGGCGACCGAAGAACACAACGGTGATGCTGCCCGTTTCGTCGGCGAGGGTGCACTCCAGCGCTGGGTTGCCGGCCCACGGCTGCACCCTGATTGCCCGCACGCGGCCGGCAACAGTGGTGCGTTGACGCGAGACGAGATCGGCAATGGGGGTGCGATCGGTGGGAAGGTCGGCCGTCGACACGTTTGCCGCCGCCGGCCCGGTGCGTGCGCTCTTGCCGTTGGTCGTCGGGGTCTGCCGCTCAACGGGGGTGGCCGCCGGCGCCGTCCGTGACCGTCCAAGGTGGTACGGCACGATCGTCACGCTGCAGTGCGGGGTGTCGCTGAGAGCGGCGGCGACGGCGTCGGACGAACGGTCGTGCAGCAGGCGGTGCCATACCTTGTTGTATTCGCGCCGCGGAACGAGAATGGTCAGTTCGGTCTCGCCGTCGCTGGTGATGTCTGCCGCCAGTTCGAGCGCGGCGCGTGGCATGCGGCGGTCGGGGCATTCGACGATGTCGAGCGGGAACCTGGTGAACCCGAGGTCGCGCCAGTCGTCCTCCAGCAGCCTCGTCTTCCACGAGTCGAGATCGAAGTGAACAGCGCGCAGCTCGTCGGGTGTAAGTGTTCGGGCGTACTGCAGGGCGCGGGCCGTCGCCGCGTCGAGATTGTCGACGAGCACCACGACAGAGTGGGTGCGCAGGGTGCGGGCGTGAGCCAAAGCCTGAGCATCTTCGTGGAGTTCGCCGTCCTCCGCCTCGTAGGCGCGGTTGAGACGCACGAGCCCGTAGACCATGATCGGGACAAGCAACACGATCACCCACGCACCCTCGCGGAACTTGACGGTCGCCACGATCACCAGCACCAGCAGCGACAGCAAGGCTCCGACGCCGTTGATCGCTAGTCCCATCTTCCACGAGGGTTCCTTGTGAGTGATGTGGTGCTTGGCCATGCCTGACTGGCTGAGTGTGAAGCTGGTGAACACGCCAATCGCGTAGAGCGGAATCAGTCGGCTGACCTCGCCACCGGTGGCTAGCAGGGTGGCGATCGCCGCCACAGCAAGGAAGATGATGCCGTTGGAGAACACCAGGCGGTGCCCGCGGACCATGAACTGTCGAGGCATGAAGTTGTCGCCGGCGTGGAACGAGGCGAGGCGGGGGAAGTCGGCGAAACTGGTGTTGGCCGCAAGGACCAAGATCAGCATCGTGCCGGCCTGAAGTGCGTAGAACAGTGCGTGGCCGAGGGGAGTTTCGCCGTACACCAGCTTGCCGACCTGCGAGATCACCGACGGCACACCGTCGTCGAACGGCATTGCTCGGGTACGTGCGGCGAGCATCGACAGACCGAGGAACATCACCGCCAGCAACGATCCCATGATGACGAGCGTGGTGCGGGCGTTCTTCCACGCCGGCGGCCGAAACGCTGGCACTCCGTTGGAGATCGCCTCGACGCCCGTGACGGCCGCGCCACCGGAGCCGAACGCCTTCAGCACCAGAAAGACCGTGGCGCCCAAGAGCAGTCCGTTGCCTTGGTGTGAACCGAGTTCGACCATGTTCTCGACCCCCGAGGTCTTGCCCCGCGCCAGCGACGAGTTGATCACCTGCACGAGGCCGGCGCCGAGCAACACGAACATGTTGAGGATGAAGAAGTACGTCGGTAGGGCGAACATCTTTCCCGACTCCTTGGTGCCGCGCAGGTTGCCGTAGGCGATGAAGACCACGAAGACGATGGCGATCCAGTGCTTGTACGGGGCCAGCCCGGTGAAGGCCGATGCGAGCGCATCACTGCCGGCCGCCACCGAAACCGCGACTGTGAGCACGTAGTCGGTCAGCAGGGCTACGCCGGCCACCTGGGCCGGGAGAAGACCAAAGTTGTCACGGGTGACGATGTAGGCGCCGCCGGCCGACGGGTAGGCCTTGATGGTCTGCCGATACGAAAGGATCAAGAACCCGAGAACGACGAGCAGTGCGACCGTGATCGGCGTGACAAGGGAGAACGCGGCAAGGCCCACCACCGGTACCAAGACACGCAGGATCTCTTCGGTCGCGTAGGCGGACGACGACAGGTTGTCGGAGGCGAACACGGCGAGCGCGGTGGGCTTGCCGAGCGTCTCGTTCTCGAGTCGTTCCGTGTGCAGCGGTGGACCGAGCACCGCGTTCTTGAGCCGGTAGCCTCTCGGCTCGGGAATCGTCGGGGTGATCCTGCGGGCTGGTTGGGCCGACGCGGCCGTCGCCTCGGCTGGTTTGGCCGGCGGTTCCGAGTTGGTGAGAAGTTCGTCGTCGAGAAGCACGCAATCACTCAATCCGAGGGCGCGCCACGATGACGTCTACACAGCGCAAAGATCGAACGCGACGCCGTTAAGAAGGCGTCAAGAGAGTTCGAATCGATAACCGATGCCAGGTGCGGTGATGAAGTAGCGCGGTTGCCCGGGGTCGGGTTCGAGCTTGCGTCGGATCGCGGCGAGGTGGACACGCAAGTAGTTGGTCTCGTGCTCGTACTGCGGTCCCCATACGGTTTGCAACAATTGACGCTGGGTTACCAGTCGGCCCGGATTGCGAACGAGTTCCTCGACGATCGCCCACTCGGTCGGTGTGAGGTGCACCGCTGAGCCGTCGCGGGTGACGCGTTTGCCGGCGAAGTCGACAACAAAGTCGGGCGTCTCGACGACGGGCTCCTGTGGCGCGGGGTGATGGCGACGCAGCGAGGCACGCAACCGCGCCAACAGTTCGTTGATGCTGAACGGCTTGGTCACATAGTCGTCGGCGCCGGCATCGAGTGCTTCGACCTTGCTCGGATCTCCCTCGCGTGCCGACAACACGACGATGGGGACCGAGGTCCAGCCGCGCAGTCCGCGGATGACGTCGACACCGTCGATGCCCGGCAAGCCGAGATCGAGCAAGACCAGATCGGGCACGTTGGCCACGGCGTCGATCAATGCCTCCTCACCAGTGGCGGCGAGTCTCACCTCGTACCCGTGGGCGCGAAGGTTGATGTCGAGTGCCCGCCGGATCTGCTGTTCGTCGTCGACAACCAGGATGCGGGTCACGGATGGTCCTCCTCGGCGATGTGAAGGCGGATCGTCAACGTGAGCCCGCCACCGGGCGTGTCGTCGAGCACCAGGCGTGCGCCCATCGCCTCGATGAAGCCTTTGGCGATCGCCAGGCCGAGCCCAGCGCCGGCGTCGGTCGAGCGGTCGCCGAGCCTCTGGAACGGTAGGAAGATGCGCTCGCGATCAGCGGGAGCGACCCCGGGGCCGCGGTCGATGATGCGGAGATCGATTGAACCCCCGATCTGCCCGGCCTCGACCCGGACGGATGCGTCGATCGGCGACCAGGCGAGTGCGTTCGAGACCAGGTTGGCTACGGCGCGTTCCAACAATGCGGCGTCGGCCGAAACCGTCGACAGCGACTCCGAAACCTCGACCTCGACTCGGCGGTTGGCGGAGGGGATCCCGGCGAGCGCGGCGGCGACTACTTCCTCCAACGCTACGGCACTGAGCGCGAGGTCGACCGCGCCCGCTTGCAGTCGGCTCATGTCGAGCAGATCGCGCACCATCCGGTCGAGTCTGTCCGCAGCGCCGTCGATGTCGTTCAACAGCTGACGGCGGTCGTCGTCGGAGAAGTCGATGTCGGTCTGCAGAAGACCGGACGACGACGCCTTGATCGTCGCCAGCGGTGTGCGGAAGTCGTGCGACACCGCCTGCAGCAACGCCGCGCGCAGGGCGTTGGCCTCCTCCAGCAGCGCGGCGTTGGCGGCGTCGGTGCGCAGCCGCCGCGCCTCGACAGCCATCGCCAGCTGGTCGCCGAACGCCCGCAGCACCTCCAGTTGTTCGGGTCGCAGGGCATTGTTCGAGACCACGAGTCGCAGGTCGCCCGCTGCTGAAATATCGATCGAAGTGCCATCCTCCGGGGTCAGTAACTCCGGTCGTCCGGAGGCGTGCGTGGGCCACCAACCGTGATCAGTGCGTTCGAGGACGGTCGCGCTGGCTAGTCCGAACGTCGCTCGGAGCTGCTCGAGCAGGTCGGGCAATGGGTCGTGGGCGCCGACGAGCGTGGCCGCCGACCGCGCCAGTGCACCGGCCTCGGCTCTGGCAGCGGCGGCCTCGCGCGATCGACGGGCGGCGCGGTCAACGGAGACGCCGACCACGACGGTCACCAGGACGAAGACCGTGAGAGCAACCACGTTCTCCGCTTCGCCGACGGTGAGAGTGTGCAGCGGGGGTGTCAGGAACCAGTTCGTGAGACCGAATGCGGTCACCGACGCGGCGAGTCCGGGGCGTATCCCGCCAAGAGCGGCCACGGCCATCACGACGGACAGGTCGACCATCAATGCCGACCCGACCGACACATGACCGCGAATCGTGGTGAGTATGGCAGTCAGCAGCGGCAGTCCCAGAAGACACAGCGCCCAGGCCATCACGACGTGTCGTCGCGGGCGTTCCGGACTCGAGCGGCCGACGCTTCGCCCGAACGAGGTGTCGGTGACGTTCGTCGCCACTACATGAACGTCGGTCGCGCCGATACCGCCGACAAGTTCGGAGACGACGGACTTCGCCGCATGTGCCCCTGCCTGAGACGGTGCTCCGATCACCAGCTGCGTCGCTTGCTCGACACGAGCGAATTCGGCCAGTGCTGCAGCCACATCGTCGCCGACGACCTCGCGGTAGACCCCGCCGAGGCCGGTCAGGAGCCGTCGCTGATGTTCCAGATCGGGTCCGGGTTGGCGACCGGCGCTGACGACGTGGACGCCCACCAGATGGGCGCCTGTTCGTCCGGCCAGGCGCGCCGAGCGCCGGACCAGGTGCTCGCCACCCTGGCCTCCGAGGGCGACCACGATTCGCTCGCGTACCGCGCGGGCGTCGTTGGGCAGGTCGGGCAGAAGCTGGTGTTCGAGCTGTTCCTCGACACGATCAGCCAGCCACAGCAGACTGAGCTGGCGGAGGGCACCGAGCACCGCCGGTCGAAACAGGTTGGCCAGAGCGGCATCGACGCGCTCGGATGGATAGATGTGACCGTGGGCGAGGCGGCGTCGCAGCGCCTCCGGGCTCATGTCGACGAGTTCGATCTGGTCGGCGGCCTGAACCACAGAATCGGGGACCGTCTCGGCAGGCGCTGTCCCCGTGATCGCGGTGACGATGTCGCCCAGCGACTCCAGCGCACCGATGTTGACGGTCGTGATCACCTCGATCCCGTCACACAGCAGTTCCTCGATCAACTGCCAGCGACCGATGTGGTCGTCGTTTCGGTGAGCGAGATCGTCGACGAGCAGAACTCGAGGAGCACGGCGACGGATCGCGGCCACGTCGAGATCGGGTACTCCATGTGGATCGGACACAGCGGGGACGAGTTCGAGTCGGCTGACCAACGCCTCGATCGACGCTCGTCCATCGTCGGCGACGATTCCGATCACGACGTCGGCTCCCCGACCGGCCCGACGCAAACCCTCCTCGAGCATCGCGTGCGTCTTGCCCACGCCCGGCGCCGCACCCAGGTACACACGTAGTCGACCTCGCGCCATCAGATTCCAGTCTTGTCCACGTCGCTCGTAGCGGCGATGCCTCCCAGCTCAGGCGGCATGGCTCAATGGTCGATGGCGTGAGCGCGTAGGTCTGCCAGCGTCGAGTACTCGAGGGCCGACAAGTGTGTGGCTGCGAGTCGCACCATCGGCGCCGCGCCGGCCTCGAATGCCTCCTGCCAGCGCGCCGCGCACAGGCACCATTGATCACCATCGCTCAATCCTGCAAAGCCGTGTTGCGGCATCGGCGTCGACAAGTCGTTGCCCACGGCTCGGGAGAACGCCAGGAACTCGTCGGTCGCAACAACGCATACCACATGCAAACCGGGGTCGTCTCCGTGGTTCTCGCAGCACCCGGTGCGGTAGTAGCCGGTCAAAGGATCGAGAGAGCACGGCTGTAGCTCCTCACCGAGCACGTTCAGTTGACGCATGCCACCATCGAAGCACGGATCGTGGCGACGTGCTCGATCCAGTGATTCGCCGCTAGCCGTTCCGCTAGCTGACGCCGACGCCGAGTGCGTTGCCGACCAACCAGGTGGCGCCGCAGGCGACCAGCAGGATCAAGACGTGGCGGATCGCACTCCAGGCCATGCGCCGCTCGGCGAACTTGCCGATCATCAACCCGACGACCGCGGCGGCGGCGACGCCGATGAGGATCGACCCCACCTTCGCACCGTTGCCGCTGCCGCCGAACCACGGAATGACCGGCAGCAAGGCTCCGACCAGGAAGCACACCAACGACAGGCCAGCTGCACTCCACGGCGAGCCGAGTTCGTTAGGGTCGACACCGAATTCTTCGCGGGCGTGAACGGCAAGTGCTGTTTCCGGCTCTCGCATCACGTCGGCAGCGGCGTGGAGCGCAATTTGACGTGTCATGCCGTGCCCTTCGTACATCCGTGCCAATTCGGCGGTTTCTGAGACGGCGTTGTGGGCGAGTTCGCGTCGCTCGACGGCGAGCTCGCGGAACACCATCTCGTTCTGGGCCGAGATGCTGACCCATTCGCCGGCGGCCATGCTGGTCGCCCCGGCGATGGCCCCGGCCAGCCCGGCGAGGCGAACGTATGAGGAGTCAACGCCGGCTCCCGCAAAACCGATCACCAACGACACGTTCGAGACCAGCCCATCGCTGACCCCGAAGACGGCGGCGCGAGCCAGACCGCCTGCTACGGAGCGGTGACCTGGGTGCGACTCGACCCGACGGCGGAAGGGGAAGCGGTTCATTCCATAGACGCTACCGACTAGTGTCGCCGGGCAGGGAAGCTGCCGCCAGCGTTGTCGGGAGAAATCATGACCACCATCAAGACCGCCGATGCTTGGCTTGGCGCGGTTCGAGTCGCACTGGGAGCGCGCGCCGATTTGGCCGATCGGCTCGAGTCGGCGATGCCCGCCGGCTACGACGAACTCAACGACCCGGCAGTCGCGGCACTCGACTTCGTCAACGTCGACGCTCTCGCCAACGGAGCAGGGGAGGTCACCACCGACCTGCTCCAACGCACCGACGGGAGCTGGCGGTTCCGCATCTATCGTCGAGGTGAGGCGATCCCGCTCTCCGACATGTTGCCGCTGCTCGATCAGCTCGACCTGCGGGCGCTCGACGAGCGAGCGTTCGGATTCGGAGTCGATGGGGTCACGGTGTGGCTCCACGACGTGGGTGTCGCGGTTCCACCCGAGGTGCAGATGACCGACCCCGTCAGGGCTGAGGTGCAGCGGTGTTTCCTCGCCGAATTCACGGGGTCTGTCGAGGTCGACGGCTTCAATCGACTGGTCCTGGTGGCCGGCCTGACCGCTCGCCAGATCGAGATCCTGCGGGCCTACTCCCGCTATCTGCGCCAGATCAGCTTCCCTTTCAGCCAGCAGTACATCGAAGCCACGCTGGCCCGCCATGCGGCGATCAGTCGCCTGCTCACGGCGCTGTTCGCAGCCCGGTTCAACCCCGCCGCCGCCGCCGGCCCCGCCGAGGTCGACTTGCGTGTGGAGATACTTGAGGCCCTCGACGCCGTGCCCAGCCTCGATGACGATCGCATCCTGCGTTCGCTGTTGGCATTGATCGATGCCACCGTGCGCACCAATGCCTTCCGCCCGGGTGATGGTGGCGGATATCGGCCGGTGCTGTCGTACAAGTTCGACACCTCAAAGGTGCCAGACCTCCCCCTCCCCCGGCCGATGTTCGAGATCTGGGTGTGCTCGCCTCGCGTCGAGGGGATCCATTTACGCAACGGTCGGATTGCTCGCGGCGGAATTCGCTGGAGCGATCGCCGCGAGGATTTCCGCACCGAGGTTCTCGGCCTGGTCAAGGCTCAGATCGTCAAGAATGCCGTTATCGTGCCGACCGGTGCCAAGGGTGGCTTCGTGCTCAAGAGGCCACCGAGTGGCGCCAACGAATTCCGCGCTGAGGGCGTGGCCTGTTACCGCGAATTCATCTGCGGCCTGCTCGACCTGACCGACAACATTGTCGCCGGTGCCATCGTGCCTCCCCCCAACACCGTGCGTCACGACGGCGACGATCCCTATCTGGTGGTGGCAGCCGACAAGGGCACTGCCACCTTCAGCGACATTGCCAACGCGATCTCCGCCGACTACGGGTTCTGGCTGGGCGACGCCTTCGCCTCCGGTGGCAGCGCGGGTTACGACCACAAGGCGATGGGCATCACCGCCCGCGGCGCTTGGGAGAGCGTCCGGCGTCATGCGCGTGCCCTGGGTAAAGACGCGGACCGCGAGGAGCTGACCATCGTCGGCATCGGTGACATGTCGGGCGACGTGTTCGGCAACGGGATGCTGCGGTCGCCTCACGTCAAGCTGCTGGCGGCGTTCGACCACCGGCACATCTTCATCGACCCCGATCCCGATCCTGCAGTGTCGTTTGCCGAGCGTCAACGATTGTTCGCTTTGCCCCGATCGAGCTGGGCCAACTATGACACCTCGCTGATCTCGGCCGGCGGCGGGGTGTACCCGCGTAGTTTGAAGACAATCTCGTTGAGCCCGCAGGCGCGCAAGCAACTGGGCACAGAACAGCTGGCATTCACAACCAACGAGCTGCTGTCGACGATCTTGCGTGCGCCGGTCGATGTCCTTTGGAACGGCGGCATCGGTACCTACGTCAAGGCGTCGTCAGAAGTCAATGCCGAGGTGGGTGACAGGGCCAATGACGGCTTGCGCGTCAACGGGGCGGAATTGCGCTGCCGGATGATAGGAGAGGGCGGCAACCTCGGCCTGACCCAGCGCGGCAGGATCGAATTCGCGTTGAACGGTGGCCTTGTCTACACCGACGCGATCGACAACTCCGCAGGCGTAGATTGCAGCGACCACGAGGTCAATATCAAGATCCTCCTCGGCGCGGTGATGGCCAAGGGGGCGATGACCATCGAACAACGCAACGAAATGTTGGTTGCGACGACCGATGAGGTCGGCGAGTTGGTACTCGACGACAACCGCGCCCAGACCCTCGCCCTCGCCGTGGCTCGCCGCCAAGCGTTGCCGATGGTCAACGTCCATGCCAGGTATCTGCATGTGCTGGAGGCCGAAGGATGGCTCAACCGAACGCTCGAATTCCTCCCGACCGACAAGCAGATCGCTGAACGGCAAGCAGGTGGGATGGGACTCACAACTCCGGAGTTCGCTGTCGTGCTGGCCTACACCAAGAGCGTCAACATGGCCGAGATGGTGCGCGCCGAGTTTCCCGACGACCCGTACCTCGAACCCGATCTCGTTCGTTACTTTCCGAAAGTGCTCCGGCAGCGGTACCGCCCGGAAATCCTCGGACATCGGTTGCGCCGAGAAATCATTGCGACACAGATTGCCAATCAGATGGTCAACATGTCGGGCATCTCGTTCGACAACCGGATGACCGAAGATACCGGCGCCGGCGTCGTCGACGTGATGCGTGCCTGGATTGCGGCTCGCGACGTCTTCGACTTCCCCGCGATGTGGGACAAGATCGACGCGCTGCCAACACATGTCAAGCTTGACATTCAGCTGGAGATGTTCCTCGAAGCGAGGCGGATGGTCGAGCGGTGCGCGTTGTGGCTGCTGCGCCATCGCCGCCCACCCCTCGACATCGCCGCCGTCGTTGCTCAGTTTCAGCCCGGAATCGACGAGTTGTCGACCACCCTCGAGGCGCACCTGCGCGGCAGACTACGCGACCAGATGTTCGGCAACGAGGCGGCTCGTCTAGCGTCCGGAGTTCCTGAACAGCTGGCCCAGCGATCTGTGCTGTGGCCGCTGATGCACACCGCTTTCGACGTGATCGACCTCGCCACCCGCCAGCATCTGACGGTTCGTGAAACCGCGGCGGCCTATTGGGAGGTGTTCGACGCGCTCGACCTCGGTTGGTTGTGGGATGCGGTCGGCGCGCTGCCCCGCAACGACCGTTGGCAGACCCAGGCTCGATCGGCCTTGCGTGACGACCTGATGAGCGCGCTCGCCGATCTGGCCGACGATGCTCTCCATGTCGGAGGGGCACGCGAATGGGCATCGACCAACGAACGTGTCGTCGCCAGAGCGATGTCGATGTTCACCGAGATCCGCCGGGCTGATGCCTATGACCTGACGACACTATCCGTGGCCCTCCGCCAGTTGCGCAACCTGGTACTCGTCACCCAGCGCCCATCGGGACGCTGACCAGCGTCGCGCGGCCGGCAGCTTTGACGACTACGCCGCCGATGGGGTGGCGCCCATCGTCAAACAGCACGACCGGTAGGGTGGATGGCGCATGAGCAGCGGCCCTCGGTTTCGATTCGCGCCATCGCCAACCGGGTACTTCCATGTCGGTGGGGCGCGCACTGC
>JANNHY010000251.1:0-3089 GCA_031404635.1 Ilumatobacteraceae bacterium | reverse complement strand
ACCAACCCGGCTCGATCAGCGCGGGAGTCGAAAACCGATGACCGTCGTTCATCACGGTTCCGAGGTTGGCGGCGACGATCTGCTGGGCGATCGCGGCAACGTCACGCCCCTCGGCAACACGCTCGGCGATCGCCCATACCGAGTCGCCGCGATGCACTTCTATCACTGACCAACCGCTTCCCAAATCCGAGACTCCCGCCGTACCCGTCGCGGCAGGCGTCGCAGGCACCGCCACGCCGGCCGTCCGAGTCGAGGGTGGGCCGGCCAGGGTCGGCGCGGCGCTGACCGCAAGTGGCAGCACCGCGACCAACGCCGTGGCCAACTTGCGCCCAAGTGGACCGAGCCCACCGAGACGGCGATGACGCGCCGAGGGCATGCCGTGGCGCACTTGGAACGTGGTCTCGGCGACCGCGGTGTAGATCAGGACGACGAAGCAGATCCACCCGATGGTCAAGGCGAAGCGGAAGAACAGATCGACCAACTCAGCCGACGAATCGAGACCCTTGATCAGCTGCCGCGCCCACGAGCGCACATCGTCGACCGACCATCGCCACGGGGCGTTGATGCCGTGCAATGGCGAGACGTGATCAAAGCGCCGGACGGCGGCAGCTATCAGCAACGCCGGCAGACCAACGACCACAGCGCCAAGGGCGAGCAGTGCGCCGACGAATCGGCTGCCCGGTGCGGTGCCGAGTCGGGTAGATCGTGTGGACATGTGAGCCTCCTTACGGCAGCGGTGCGTCGACGCCGGCCACGGCTGATGCCGACGCGGTGCCCGTGGCAGGGCGACCGGTCGTGGTGATGGTCACCGAGACCGTCACCCGATTCGATTCGATCGACATAGCAGCCACCGACCCGGTATCACCGTTGGCCGCCAGCATGCGCTCGGTCGTCGAGGCCACCGCCAGCTGGGCGCCGACCGGGTCGACGATGGCCATGCCGGCGCGCGCCGATTCGGGGTCGAGTGCCTGGGCGCCGGCGCGGGCTGCTTGAAAGGCGATCGCCGCAGCGTTGGTGCGATCGTCGAGCGATTGGTCGACCGTGCGCGACAACCACACCAGCGAGCCTGCGAGGAATGTGAAGCACAGGGTGATCATCAGCACTGTTGCCGACCCCGCGTCGGCACCGCCCTCGACCCGTTTCACGGCAACCCCACTGATCGATAGGTGTCGATCGACGCCGTAGCCGTCGCCGAGAACGTCGCCGAACTTGGGCCGGCGAGGAGAAGGTCGGAATGTTGTGGTGAGCAGGCGACGACGACGGTGATGCTTCCGCCGGCACGGAAGTCGGAGGCGTCGATCGAGACCGCCGGCCCACCGGAGCACGCCTTGGCATCGGTCAGCATCGCCGCCGCTGTTGTACGCGCCGCCACCACTGCAGCAGCCGGATCGCGCTGGCGGGCTGCGGCCTGCGCGGCCGCTGAACTGGCCGCCTGCACCTGGGCATCGGTGTCGACCTTGCGCCCGATCCACAACACGAGGATTGCCAACGCGACCGCAACCGGGGCGATCAACACCAGACCGAGGGCGTTGGCCTCACCGCGGTCGCGACGAGCTGGATCACGGCGGTCGGTCACAACGGAACCCATCCTTCGAGCGGGACTGCGACCGTGACCCGCACCGGTGCCGAGGTGCCGCGCAGCACCCCAGGCGCATCGCCGGTGATCGTGACGACGACGTCGGTCGGTGTGGTGTCGACCAGCACGTTGACGCCGGTCAACACGCTGTCGTTGGCAAGCGACGCCGAGGCTGCCGCCGCGGCCTGCTGTGCCGGCAAGAGATCGCGAGCGACCAGCACCGCTGTCTCGCGGGCAATCACTCGTGCCTCCGTGCGGGTGTGATTCCACATCGCCGCCTGGAACCCGGCGAACATCAGGGCCAGCAGCAGCGGCGCCAACATGACGATCGTCAGCGAGGCAGCGCCCCGGTCGCGGTCGGCATCGTCGGTCACAACATTCACCTCACGGCGCGGACGGCGGCTGAATCGGCTTGTCGGCCTCGGTCCTGATCTTTCCCCACAGAATGGCGGCGATCACGGCAACTGCCACACCGGCGGCGACGAACCACAGCACCTGCTCCAACGACACCGCCCCGCTGTCACGATCCGCTCCTTCGGAGGTGATGCGGCGCAACTGGCCGTAGACGGTGTGAGTGATGACGGACAGCATCAATTCGATGTTCATCGTGCTCCTATCGCGAGAAGTTGAGAGCGGGGTAGACGACAGCGGCCATGATCAACAGCGACATGCCGACCAGCGGAACGGTGATCTTCCCGGTGCGCACCCTTGCGTCTGCCTCCTGTTCGGCGGACAGTGCGCTGCGCAGGGTGGCGCACTTGGCGGCCAGGCTTCTGGCGACGGGGGCGCCTGCAGACGCGGCCAGCGAAGCGGACGCCGAGATCTGCTGTAGCTCGACCAGATCGAGGTCGTCGCCGAGTTGGGCGAGCGCCGAAACTAGGGAGCGGTTCGACGTCTCGGCGACCAGGATTCGCTTGCGCAGCTCGACGAACAGTCGCCCGTCACCGGCTTGTGCGCCCTGGCGGAGCGCCCCCTCGTTGCCGACGTTGCCGGCGAGCAGCATGGTGACCACGTCGAGGTACGACGAGAGTTGGTAGCGGAGGTCGTGGCGTTGCTCGGCGGCCGCCGATCGCATCGCGGTGTGCACGAGCGCCGGACCAACGGCCGAGCCGGCGAGGGCGACAACCAGTGGCACCACCACCCCGATCGACAGCACGCCGAACGTCTGACCGATCGCCAACAGCAATGACGGACCGAACAACCCAGTAATGCCAGCAGCCATCAGGTATGCGGCATGGACCTCGAGCGACCGACGGATCAGGCGAAGGTCGGCGATCACATCACGCCGCAACCGCAGCCGACGTGCCAGTGGGCGGCCCAGGCGCGCCCAGCCGTCGATCGGGCCGGTAGCAGCCATCATCGGCGGGCGGGCGAGGTGGGCCGACATCTTGGCCAGCGAGGGTCGGCGCTGCGCGATACCAGTGAGTAGCAGCCACACGCCGCCGGAACCGAGCAGGGTTGCCGCGATCAGCCGGGTGACAGCGGTCATGAATCGGCCTGACGGAGTGTGAGG
>JANNHY010000250.1:0-21873 GCA_031404635.1 Ilumatobacteraceae bacterium | reverse complement strand
CGGCGGCACCGTGGGTGACATCGAGATCCTCCCGTTCCTCGAGGCCATCCGACAGTTCCGCAAAGAGGCCGGCCGCGACAACGTGTGCTACCTCCACGTGACGCTGGTGCCGTTCATCGGCCCGTCCGGCGAACAGAAGACGAAGCCGACTCAGCACTCGGTCACCGAGTTGCGCAGTCGTGGCATCCAACCCGACGTGATCGTGTGCCGTAGCGAAGAGCCGCTCAGCGACAACCTCAAGCGCAAGATCTCGAACCTGTGCGATGTCGACGAGCGTGCAGTCGTCAATGCCGCTGACGCCGGCAACATCTACGAGCTGCCGTTGATTCTGCACGACGAGGGTCTGGACGATGTCGTCTGCGATGTGCTGCGACTAGAGGCACCGGTTGATCTCGCACCGTGGCAGACGGTGGTCTCGATGATCGAGGAAGCCAGCAAGCCGGTGAGGATCGGCCTCATCGGCAAGTACATCAGCCTTCCCGACGCCTACTTGTCGGTCGTCGAGAGCCTCAAGCACGCCGGTTTCCATCACGGCGCCAAGGTCGAGATCGACTGGATCCAGGCCGAAGACGTCGAAGGCCTGCTGGCCGCCGGCCGTCTTGCCGATCTCGACGGGATGTTGATCCCAGGCGGTTTCGGTGGGCGCGGTTTCGAGGGCAAGATCGCCGCTGCCGGGTTCGCCCGCGAGAACGACCTCCCTTGCCTGGGCATCTGCCTCGGTCTGCAGGCGATGACCATCGACTTCGCCCGCAACGTGATGAACCTCACCGGCGCCAACTCGACTGAGATGGATCCTGACACGCCACATCCGGTAATCGCCTTGATGCACGATCAGCGCGACGTGGTCGACAAGGGCGGCACCCAGCGTCTCGGCGCCTATTACGCCATTCTCGAACCCGAGACCCGCGTGCACCGGGCGTACGGCGAGCCAGTGGTCAGCGAGCGGCACCGCCATCGTTGGGAGTTGAACGCCCAGCTGAAGCCGAAGCTCGAAGCCGCTGGGCTGCGCTGCAGCGGTCTCTCACCGGATCGTCGTCTCGTCGAGTTCATCGAACTCGACGACCATCCGTTCTGGGTAGGCACGCAGGCCCATCCCGAGTTCAAGAGCCGCCCCGACCGGCCCCACCCGCTTTTCCGCGAGTTGGTGTATGCCGCGCTGGCCCGCCGTGAATCGCGCGCCCCGCATCTGTTCGTCGTCGACGAGGTCAGTTCGTCGGTCGCGTGACATCGTCGCTACCAGCGTTTCGCCACCTCGGCGATCGGCTCGTCCATCAGGGCTACATCTGGCAAGTAGCCGTTGGCACCTTCGAGGGGCCTGACGGCGAGCGCTTCGAGCGCGATGTCGTGCGCTCGCCGGGCGCCGTAGGTGTCGTGCCTGTGTTTTTCGACGGCGATATGCCGGTCGTGGTCTTCGTCCGCCAATATCGGGCGGCATTGGATCGCTACGTGCTGGAGATCCCGGCAGGGATGCGTGATGTGCCCGACGAGCCCCCGGAGGTCACCGCCGGGCGCGAGTTGATCGAGGAAGTCGGATTGTCCTCCGCTCGCCTCGAGCACCTGACCCGCTATTACACGTCGGCCGGTATGACCGATTCGGTGTTGCACCTCTACCTGGCCACCGAGCTCGAATCAGTTGGCCGCGAGATGCACGGCCCCGAAGAGACGCACATGGAGGTTCTGCAGTTGCCGCTCGCCGAGGCCACCGAGATGGTGGTGCGTGGCGAGATCGACGATGCCAAAACAGTGATCGGTCTGCTGCTTGTCGAACGGCGCTGGCGCGAAGGTGCGCTTTGACGCGGGGTGTGCTGGCGGCCGGAACAATGCTTCCGCTCGAAGCCGAGGAGTTCCTGTCGTGGATGGCCACCGAGCGGGGCCGATCGGCCAACACGCTGGCGGCGTACCGGCGAGACCTCAAAGGCTATTGGTCGTGGCTCTCGGAGCTCGGGCTGACGATGCACAGCGTCGATCGCGCCGCGTTGGACATGTTCGTCGGTGAGCGACGGGCGGCCGGAGGTGCACCTTCGTCGGTTGCCCGCCAGGTTGCCGCGATCCGAATGCTCCATCGCTTCCTGGCCGAGGAAGGCATGCGCAGCGACGACCCTACCGCGGACATCGAGGGCATTCGCGTGCCCGCCGGTATCCCACATCCGCTGTCGGAGAACGAGGTCGTTTCGTTGCTGGCGGCCCCGCCGAGCAACGACCCGGTGGGTTTGCGCGATCGTGCCCTGCTCGAATTCCTCTACGCCACCGGTGCACGGATCTCCGAGGCGTGCGGACTGTCGCTCGGCGATTTCGATCATGAGGTGCACTTGGTACGGCTGTTCGGCAAGGGTTCGAAGGAGCGGATCGTCCCCTACGGCCGCCACGCCGCAGTTGCGTTGGCGGAGTGGCTCGGCCCGTTCGGCCGCCGGCATCTGGAGCCCGAGCGCTGGGCGCGCCGCAACGACTCGGAAGCGGTGTTCTTGAACCTGCGCGGCGCCCGACTTTCTCGGCAGGCGGCGTGGGCGATGGTGAAGAAATACGGCGACCGCGTCGGCCTCGGCGACAGGCTGTCGCCGCATGTGCTGCGGCATTCCTGTGCGACCCATCTGCTCGATCACGGCGCTGATCTGCGCATAGTCCAGGAACTGCTCGGCCATGCGTCGATCTCGACAACCCAGGTGTACACCAAGGTCAGCCAGCAGCGTCTGTTCGAGGTCTACCGGGCGGCTCACCCGCGGGCGCGCGGCCGATGACACAGTTGGGCCACCTGGCGCGCCGGTTCGTCACATCGCTGTCGCGCCGCGAGCCGTCCGCCGATGAAGCATCCTGGGCGGAGTCACACCTCCTCGAGAGTGAGCTCGTGCTGTGGCGTCGAATGAGCGCTGCCGATCGGCGCCATGCGATCACCGTCGCTCGACGGTTCGAGTCGCTGGGTGGGCCATGGTCGCGTGACGAGGTGGCCGGTGCACTGCTGCACGACATCGGCAAGCTCGATTCCTGTCTCGGCACCGTGACCCGCGTCGTGGCAACGATCGTCGGGCCGCGACCTGCTCGCTTCCGTCGCTACCACGACCACGAACGGATCGGCGCCGAGATGTTGACGGCCGCCGGCTCGTCGGAGCTGACGACCGAACTCGTGCGCGGCCGCGGCCGAGCGGCAACCGCCCTCGCCAAGGCTGACCACATCTGATGCGAAGCGAACACACCGTCAGCGGGGCAGGAACCCGATCGCCGAGTACGCCCTGTCAAGCGTCGCCGCGGCAACGGCGCCGGCCTTGTCGGCGCCTTTGCTGAGCAGCAACGCCAGCTCGCCCCGGTCGGTCATCAGCTCCCGGTAGCGGTCCTGGATCGGGCGCAGCATTTCGGCGACGGCTTCACCAGTGTCGGTCTTCAGCGGACCGTACTGGGTGTAGTTCGTCGCCAGCTGCTCGGGCGTCGAGTCGGTGCACACCGCCAGTATCTCCAGCAGATTCGCGACGCCTGGCTTGGCCGCCCGATCAAACCGCACATCGCTCTCGCTGTCGGTCACGGCCCGCTTGAACTTGCGGGCCACGGCGGCGGGATCGTCCATCATCATCACGCAACCAGCGTCGCTATCCGCCGACTTGCTCATCTTCGACATCGGGTCCTGAAGGTCCATCACCCGGGCCCCGGCTTTTGGAGTGACGGCGCGGGGTATCACGAACGTCTCTCCGAAGCGATGATTGAAGCGCAGCGCCACATCACGGGTGATCTCGATGTGCTGGCGCTGGTCCTCGCCGACGGGCACCTCGTCGGCGTCGTACAACACGATGTCGGCGGCCTGCAACGCCGGGTAGGTGAACAGACCGGCGGAGATGAACTCGCTCTCGCGTTTGGCCGACTTCTCTTTGAACTGGGTCATCCGGCTCAGTTCGCCGAACGACACCGTGCATTCCATCACCCAACAGAGCTGGCTGTGCTGCACGACATGGCTCTGCACGAACACCGTGGCCACATCGGGATCGAGGCCGATGGCGAACAACATCGCCGCCAGCCGCAACGTGGCGTCGCCGATCACGCCCGGGGCCTCGATGACGGTGAGGGCGTGCAGATCGACAATTCCGTGGAAGGCGTCGGCGTCGTGCTGGCCGTTCACCCAATTGCGCAACGCCCCGAGGTAGTTACCGAGATGGACTTCGCCGGTGGGTTGGATGCACGACAGCACGCGGGTCACGGCGCGCCAGGCTAGTGGCGAGGTAGCCTGAACCCGTATGGCATTTGCGGTGGCAACCCCCGTCTTCGAGGGGCCATTCGACCTTCTGCTACATCTGATCCTGCGCGAACAGGTCGATATCTACGAGGTCTCGCTGAGCCACATCGTCGACGCCTATCTGGCCGAGATCGAGCGTCTCCAGGTCATCGACCTCGATGTCGCCACGGAGTTCTTGCTGATCGCCGCCACGCTGGTCGAGCTGAAAGCTCGCCGTCTGCTGCCCGGCCGCGACGACATCGACCTCGACGACGAACTGGCGTTGTGGGAGGAGCGCGATCTGCTGCTGGCCCGACTGCTGGAGTGCAAGACGTTCAAGGACGTCGCCGGCGCGTTCAGCCGGCTGGCCGACGAAGCCGACCGCAGCTACCCGCGTACGGCGGGCGCCGACGAACGGTTCGGCGAGTTGATGCCCGACCTACTCGACGGCGTGACCGGCAAGCGCCTTCATTCCGCATACTTGCGTGCCGTAACACCCAGGCCGGTGCAGCGGATCGATCTGTTGCATGTCGCTCCAGTGCGCGCCAGCGTGGCCGACGCCGTTGCCGAGCTGGTCGACGAATTGCCCCGTGTCGGGCGCATCTCCTTCCGGCGGCTCACGATGGATCTGGTCGAGCGTCTCGAGGTGATCGTCCGCTTCCTGGCAATCTTGGAGCTGTTCAAGCAGGGAATGATCGAACTCGGCCAAGACGAGATCTTCGGCGAGATCGACGTTCTCTGGACCGGTGGCCTCGACCCCGTCGCCGCCGGGTCGATCGCCATCGACGACTACGAAGGCTGAGATCACGATGAAGGATTTTGATATCGAGACGGTGCGGGCGATCGAGGCGATCGTGATGGTCGCCGTCGAGCCGGTCGCACCCGACCTGTTGGCCCAACTCCTCGAACAGCCGACCACCGTCATCGAGCGCTTGTGCGCCGAGCTGGCCGCCGCCTACGACGAGTCCGGCCACGGGTTTCAGTTGGTGAAAGTGGCGGGGGGGTACCGCTACCAGTCTCACGCCGAGCTCGCTCCCTACGTCGAGCGCTTCCTTCTCGACGGACAGCGGGCCCGAATGAGCGCAGCCGCGCTCGAGACGTTGGCGATCGTTGCCTACAAGCAGCCGCTGTCGCGCGGCCAGATCGCCTCGATTCGTGGTGTCGATCCCGACGGTGTGCTGCGAACCTTGCAGGCCCGGGGTTACGTCACCGAAGTGGCGCGCGACTCGGGCCCGGGCCAAGCCATCTTGTTCGGCACGACCGCGTCGTTCCTCGAGAAACTGGGTTTGAACTCGTTGGCCGACCTGCCACCGATTGCCGAGTTCGTGCCCGGCGCCGACGTCGTCGAGGCCCTCGAGTACGGCCTGCGCATCGACACGCCTGCTCCCGATGCCCCAGCCTGAGCCCCCTCTCTGGGAGCAGTTGGCCGCCAGGAACGCAGCATTACCACAGGGCGAGCGACTACAGAAGGTGCTGGCGATCCGCGGGTGGGGCAGCCGGCGGGTCTGCGAGGACCTGATCAGCGCCGGGCGCGTCACGGTCAACGGTGAGGTTGCCGGGCTCGGCCGCCGCGTCGACACCGACCGTGACCGCGTCGAGGTCGACGGCGTGCCGATCGGCGTCAAGCCCGGTCTCGTCTACTACCTGCTCAACAAGCCGGCCGGCGTGCTCACCACCGCCAGCGACACCCACGGTCGCCCGACGGTGGTCGAGCTGGTTCCCGACGAGCCGCGGGTCTATCCGGTCGGTCGGCTCGATATAGACACCGAAGGGCTGCTGCTGCTGACCAACGACGGCGACCTTGCCCAACGCCTGACCCACCCCAGCCACGGGGTCGAAAAGGAATACCTCGCCGAGGTCGCGGAAGGCAACGTTGCCCAAGGGAAGCTTCGCCAACTACGCGAGGGCATCGAGCTCGACGACGGGATTACAGCGCCGGCCAAGGTCTCGCAACCGAGTCCCGGGGTGCTGCGCCTGACGATCCACGAAGGCCGCAACCGGCAGGTGCGCCGCATGTGCGAGGCGATCGGGCATCCGGTGCAACGCCTGGTGCGAATGCGGATCGGCACGCTGCGCGACCCTGCCCTGCGCCCCGGAGAGTGGCGCGAACTCACCCCCAGTGAAATCAAGGCCCTGGTCGAGAGCGTGGCCGCCACGGCTCGAAGCTACGCTGACGGCCCGTGACCATCGATCCACGTGCCAACGGGGCTGGTCCTCCACGTGCCGACGGGGCTGGTCCTCGGTGCGCCAACGTGGCCGGTCTCGGCCTCATTGGTGGATCGATCGCGCTTGCTCTGCGTGAACGTGGCTGGCATGTGACCGGCGATGATCTCGACCCGGCACGGATCGACCGGGCGCTTTCGATTCGGGCTATCGACGTCGGCGGGTTCGATCCCGACGCCCAAATCACCTTCGTGGCCACCCCAGTGACGGCCGTCGCCGATCGGGTCAAGCGCGCCCTTGCCGAATCGAGCGGTCTGGTCACCGACGTCGGCAGTGTCAAAGGCGGTATCAGCGCGGCGATCGACGATCCCCGCTTCGTTGGCGGCCACCCGATGGCCGGCAGCGAACTGGAAGGCCTTGACGGCGCCGACGCCTCGATGTTCGAAGGTGCGGTGTGGGTGCTGACCCCGTCGTCGACCACCGCCGACAGCACGTTCAGCCAGGTCGCCGCAGTGGTCGCCGAACTCGGCGCCGACGTGGTCGCCCTCCCCGCCGACCGCCACGACGAGGTCGTCGCCGTGATCAGTCATGTGCCCCATCTTGCCGCGGCGACCCTGATGGGGTTGGCCAGCGACCGTGCCGAAGAACACGCCGCGCTGCTGCGGTTGGCGGCCGGCGGCTTCCGCGACATGACCCGTATCGCCTCCGGTCATCCGGCCAACTGGCTCGACATCTGTGCCGCCAATCGGCCAGCGATCCTCTCGGCACTCGACGGATTGATCGACGGATTGGCCTCGATGCGCGATGTGGTCGACCGCGACGATCGCGGCGCTCTCTACGAGCGTCTCCAGCACGCTCGCGAGGCTCGTTCGAACCTGCCCAGCAGAGTCAACCAGCCGAGCGAACTGGCCGAGGTGCGTATCCCGATCCCCGACCGTCCCGGCGCCGCCGCAGAAGTGTTCACCCTGGCCGCCGAACTCGGCGTCAACATCGCCAGCTTCGAAGTGGTGCACAGCGTGGAGGGCAACCGTGGCGTGGCCGTCGTGCTCGTCGATGCGACAACGGTCGAGCTCTATCGTGGCGGCTTGATTGCCCGCGGCTACCGCCCGGCAGTTCAACGGCTGGCCTGATGGCCACGTACCGCATCACCCCACTGGTGCACAAAATCGACGCAGTCGTAGCCGTTCCCGGGTCGAAGAGCGTTGCCAATCGTGCGCTGATCTGCGCTGCCCTCGCCGACGGAACATCGACCTTCGGCAACCTCCCCGACGGCGACGACACCGAGGCCATGCTGACGTGTCTCGACCTGTTGGGCAGCGGAGTCGGCCGATCTGATGAGCCGTTCAGTACAACTGTGCAAGGTACCGGTGGTGCGCTGCTACCGGGACCGCTCGACCTGCCGTCACGTCTCGCGGGCACGACGTCGCGTTTCATCACCGCCCTGGCAGCGCTCGGGCCGGGGCCGTACGTGATCGACGGCAGTGCACCGCTTCGCGCCAGACCGATGGCGCCGCTGCACTATGCCCTCGCCACGCTCGGGGCGACCATTCAGGCAGGGCAGCGAAGCGGGCACCTACCGGTCACGGTCAGCGGGCCGCTGCGTACCACGGGCCGCATCCAAATGCCCGGCGACACCAGCAGCCAGTTCCTCACCGCCTTGATGCTCATCGGTCCGTACATCCCCGGGGGGTTGCACGTCACGATCACCACCCCGCTCGTCTCACGCCCCTATCTGGAGATCACCAGGGCTGTCATGGCCGATTTCGGCCACGATGCGGTGACGATCGGCGACGACTTCGTCGAGGTCGCCGCCGGTCGCTACCACGGCCGCGACTACATGATCGAGCCCGATGCCAGCTCGGCCGGCTATCCGCTGGCGGCGGCCGCGATCTGCGGGGGTCGGGTCGAGGTCCCCAGCCTGACCAAGGCGTCGATGCAGGGCGATGCCGTCTTCGGCGACGTGCTGGCCACGATGGGCTGCACGTCGAGGCGCGGCGAACATTCGACCGTTGTCGAAAGCGGTGAGCGTCTCGACGGCATCGACATCGACATGGTCGACCTGTCCGATCTCGTGCCGACACTCGCCGTCGTGGCAGCCTTCGCAGCAACCCCGACCCGGGTGCGCGGCGTCGGCTTCATCCGTGCCAAAGAGAGCGATCGGCTCGGCGATCTCTGCAGCGAACTGCGCCGACTCGGCGCCAAGGCCGGCGAGACCGACGATGGGCTGACAATCGAGCCGTCGGATCTGCATGGGTCACGGCTCGCAACCCACCACGATCATCGGCTGGCGATGGCGTTCGGGCTGATCGGCCTGCGCGTCGCCGGTATCGAGATCGACGACCCCGATGTGGTAACCAAGAGCTGGCCGGGATACTGGAAGATGCTCGAGGGACTGGTGTGAGCGACGGACTGGTGATTGCAGCGTTCGATGTCGACGGCACGTTGACGACACGCGACTGCGTTCGGCCGTTCCTCGAACGGGTCGCCGGTCGTCGTCGAATGGTCACCTCGCTGCTGCGCCGTCCGCTGGCCACCGTCGTCGCCGCGGTGTACCGCGATCGAGACCGATTCAAGGAGATCATCGTCGGCGGATCCCTGCACGGGAAGCTGATCACCGACGTCGAGACGATCGGCGAACAGTTTGCCCAGTATGTGCTCGTCAACTGGCTGCGACCCGACACGCTGCGTCGACTGCGCTGGCATCAGCACGCCGGCCATCGCACGGTGATCGTCTCTGCGTCGCTGGCCGCCTACCTACACCCACTGGCGCTGCGGCTGGGTATCGACGACGTGTTGTGCACCGACTCGGTCAGGGCAGGCGACCGCTACGGCGATCGGCTCAGCGGGCCGAACTGCAGGGCCGGCGAGAAGCGGCGCCGTCTCGACCAATGGTTGGAGGAGCGACGATGGGTCCACGCCGAGGTCTGGGCCTACGGCAACGGCGCCGGAGATCGTGAGTTGCTGGCCCGCGCCGATCACGCCGTGTGGGTCAACAGCGCGACCATCTCGGAGGTCCCCGACGTGGTCGCCGGATGACGGCAGCCCTTCTCCGGCAGGCACGCCCGAAGCAATGGGTCAAGAACCTGCTGGTCTTCGCTGCGCCCGGCGCGGCCGGGGCGCTCGACAACGGAGCTTCGCTGTGGCGTGCCGGAGTCATCTTCGTCGCGTTCTGCCTGGCCAGCAGCGGCACGTACTTCTGGAACGATCTCCTCGACGTCGACAACGACCGCAACCATCCCACCAAGCAGCACCGCCCGATCGCCAGCGGCACAGTGCCGATCGGCGTCGGACGGGTCGCCGGCACAGTGTTGTTGATGGCCGGCATCGGGTTGGCCGCCACGACCCGCTGGCAGGCGGCCGCGGTCGTTGCCGGATACGTCGTACTCACCTCGTTGTACAGCACCGTGCTCAAGCACATCGCGGTCATCGATCTGGTAACCGTCGCCGCCGGCTTCGTGCTGCGCGCCGTCGCCGGCGCCGCCGCAACAGATGTGCACATGAGCAAGTGGTTCTCGCTGACCACCTCGTTCGCCTCATTGTTCATCGTTGCCGGCAAGCGGTACGCCGAGCTGCGCGACCTCGGCGACGACGCTCAAACGCGATCGACTCTCGACGACTACTCGCTCGGATTCCTGCGCATCGTCCTGTCGGTCAGTTGCGGCGCCTCGCTGGTTACGTATTGCATCTGGGCATTCGATACCCGCGAGGTGGCCGGCTCGACGTGGCCGTTCTACGAGCTGTCGGTCATCCCGATGGCAACCGCTTTGCTGCGGTACACACTGATCCTCGAGCAGGGTCACGGCGCTGCGCCCGAGGAGATCTTCGCTCACGATCGCACGCTGCAGATCCTCGGGCTGATCTGGATCACCTTCTTCGGAATCGGTGTCTACGTCGGATGAGCCACCGCTCCCTCGACGAGGTATTGGCCGTCGTCGCTGACGTCGACGGCTGGATGTCTGCGGACCAGGCGGCCCGGCTGTACTCGGTCGCCGCGGCATCCCATCCGGGGGATCAGATCGTCGAGATCGGCAGCTTCCGAGGCCGCAGCACAATCGTGTTGGCCAGCGCCGCACCCGACGGCGTCGCCGTGGTGGCGATCGACCCGCATGCTGGGAACGATCGCGGCCCGCACGAGTTCAGCGGGTTCGAGACCGAGGCCGCCGGCGACTACGAGGTGTTCAACGCCAATCTGGCCGTTGCCGGCGTCGCCGAGAGGGTACGTCACGTCCGCGAGTTCAGCGACCGCGCTCACGACGCTGTGCGCGGTTCCATCGCCGTGTTGTACGTCGACGGCGCCCACCGCTACGCACCGGCGCGCTCCGACATCCACCACTGGGGCGAACGGGTCAAGCCGGGTGGAACGCTGTTGATCCACGACTCGTTTTCCTCGGTCGGTGTGACTCTGGCGATCGGGCGCGAGCTTCTCGTCGGTCGGCGCTTCCGGTACATCGGGCGGTCGCGATCGCTCAGCGAGTACCGGGCCGACCTCGGCGGGGGATGGCATTCCCGGGCGATCAACGCGTTGCGTCAGCTAGCGCAACTGCCCTGGTTCGCTAAGAACCTCGGCCTGAAGGTGCTGCTGATGTTGCACCTCGGAGGACTGATCGCCAAGCTGACCGGGCACCGACCGGAGTGGCCGTACTAAGCCTGGTGTGAGCCCGATCCAGCCGTCCGACGCACGATCCGGCTCACAACTCACCTGCCACCAGCCAGGTGTGAGCCCGATCCAGCTCGGATGCCGCCTCCCCAGGCTGCGTGGCCGCGCCACGATCTTTGGCGTGGACTGCGGCGTGCCAGTGGCACAAGTCCTGCGAACTGGTGACCAAGGACCCCTGCGCAAAGGCCATTACACCTGTGCACTCCAAGGGTGGTCATCCAATCACGGTACGTTGCGTGGCAATTGTGTGCCGATGGGTGTTGCGCGGAGTCCCGATGAGTAGCAACCAGGTCTTCAACGCGTCGGTCGCTCGACCCATCGAGATCCTTCTCGTAGAGGACAGTCCCAGTGATGTCGCCATGACCACCGCGTCGTTGCGCGATGGACGTATCGCCAACGTAATCCACGTGGTCGACGACGGCGAAAAGGCGATGGCGTTTCTACGTCAACAGGGCGAGTACGCCGGCGCCCCCCGACCCGACCTCATCCTTTTGGACCTCAATCTCCCGCGCAAGGACGGCAGAGAGGTGCTCGCCGACGTGAAGTCCGACCCTGATCTGCACACGATCCCTGTCGTGATCCTCACCACATCGGCTGCCGAAGCGGACGTCCTGCGGGCCTACGATCTGCACGCCAACTCGTACGTCACCAAGCCCGTCGGCTTCGACAACTTCTTCGATGTCATCCGTGGCATCGAGGACTTCTGGCTGTCACTCGTCCGTCTCCCCGACGACCACACGGCATGACCGCCACCGTCGAGTCCGCCCTACGATCGGCGAGGCGTGAAAGCGCCCTGGATGATCGCAGCGCGGGCGCGTCGGACGAGGTAGCTCGCGAACATCCGAACACGGCCCCGCACCGTCTTGGTCGCCTCGGCTGGACGGTGATCGCGGGTGGTGTGCTGTGTGCAGCCGGTGGGCTCGTCGTCGTGATTGCCTGGTATGCCAACGCGCTCTCGATCCTTCGTGCGAATGCCCAATCGCCGCCGATCGCGTTCAATAGCGGCGTCGTCTTCGTGCTGATCGGTGTGGCTCTGGTGGCGACCGTGCTCCGGCGCAATCGACTGGTGCTCCTCGGGGCGTCGGTGGCAGCGCTGTTCGGGACGATCACGTTGCTCGAAGATGCGCTGGGCCGCGGTCTGGGCATCGATCAGCTTCTGTTCCGGACGTCGGTTGCGGGTCCGTCGGGCCTCGCGGGTCAGATGGCGACGACGACGGCCTCGTGCTTCATCGTCGTGAGCGCCGCTCTGCTGTGGCGAGTTCTTGGTCCGGCGCGGGGGCGCGCGTTGGCGACCGGCGGAGCGGGGGGGCTCGTTCTGGCCGTGGCGGCCGTCGCCGCCGCCAGTTACGCGTCCGGTCGAGCGCAGGCCTACCAGTGGGGTCGGCTGGCGCCGATGGCCCTGCCCACCGCGGCGTTGCTCATCCTCGTCGGCACTTCGCTGCTCGCCGTGACATGGCACGATCCGCCAAGGAATGTTGCCGACGATCTGCGGACGGGAGTCGATCGCTCTCGGCGCCCTCGCCAGCAGCAGTGGTCTGTTCGTCGTGTCGTCGCTGGGCTCGCGGTCCTCGCCTACGTGCCGCTCGGTCTGCTCGCCTATCTCAGCGTCACCTGGAGCTCGGAGGCCGTCAATCGCGAAGCCGGGACAAGCGCGCAAACCGCTGCCGCATTGGAGGCACAGGCGCTGCTGCTACGGATCGAAGCCCTCCGCACCTTGGCTGCCTCGATCGCGGCGCGCCCTGCGCTCGTCGCCGCATTGACCAACACCGCTGCAGGCTCGCTCGATGTCTCCCCGCTCCAGGCGCTGCTCGACGACGCGCGCGCCGCGGCGCCCGAGGTTGCGTCGCTCGGTATTACCGATCCGGACGGGAGACTTCTCTCGCTGTCGCCCGTCACCCCTGACACCGTCGGTCATGACTTCAGTTTTGGTGATTGGTACAAAGGTGTGACGCGGACCGGGGACGCCTACGTGTCCGACGTTCAGAAGTCAGCAGCTGAAGGTCACCCGTTGGTGGTCACGATCGCCCGCCCGATCCGAAGCGGCCCCCGTGGTCCTGTCGTCGGCTATCTCAGCCTCGGGTACCTCCTCACCTCGTTTCAAGAGTTCGCCCGAGGCTTCCGCGCGGCTCAGCAAGTTTCGCTGACCATCACTGATCAGCAGGGCGTCGCCGTCGCCTCACCGAACCAACCGGACGGTCTCGTCTCGCTCACCGCGGACGAGCCGGTACGGCTGGCGTTGGCGGGGAACTCCGGGGTTCGTTCACGAAACGGACCCGACGGGCGTCAGTGGGTCGGCTATTCCCCGGTCGGCGACATCGGCTGGACAGTGACCGCCACCTTCTCGGCGACTCCCGCCCTCGATCGGATCGCCCAACTTCGCACCGCCGTTGTCGCGATCGCGCTGATCCTCGCTGCCGCTGTGACCGTTGCCCTCGTTCTCGTCGCTCGAGGATGGCGGGCGCGAACAGCCGCCGAACGCGAGTTGGATCGGCTGGTCACCGAGCTCGATCGGTCGAACGACGAACTCCAGCAGTTCGCCTATGCGGCATCGCACGACCTCTCCGAACCCTTGCGGGCCATCTCCGGACCGATCTCGCTGATGGCCAGGCGCTACCACGATCAACTCGACGCCGACGCCCACCAGCTGATCGACTTCGCGGTCGACGGCTGCCAGCGGATGCAGCAAATCATCGACGGACTCCTTGCATACTCCCGAGTCGGTCGACTGGAGTCCAAGCTCCGCAGAGTCGACTTCAAGGTAATCATGAACGGCGTCATGTCAGCCCTCGGCCCGGCAATCGAGGAGGCGGGAGCGACCGTGAACGTCGGAACGTTGCCCATCGTCACGGCCGAAGCAAACCAGTTGGGCCTGGTGCTACAGAACCTCATCAGCAACGCTCTCAAGTTCGGGCGGCCGGGCGTGGCCACCATCGTGTCGGTCCAAGCGAACCGCGTCGGTGGCGAATGGCGGCTCACGGTCACCGACAATGGCATCGGCATCGCCCCGGAGCACCGGGACCGCATCTTCGGGATGTTCAAGCGGCTCCACAGCCGCGAGCAGTACCCGGGCACCGGAATCGGGCTGGCACTGGCCAAGAAGATCGTCGAACGCCACGGCGGTCAGATCGGCGTAGGGGACGGCCCGGATGGCATCGGCAGTCGGTTCTGGTTCACGTTGCCGGCAGAGGGAGGCTGATCTCCCGTGGGACCTTCGGCACTTTCTCCGATGTGGGTGGCGCAGCCCGCCTGGCGCGGCTCGGCACAAGAGATCGGCCCGATCAGGATCCTGCTCGTCGAGGACAGCCCGTCCGACGCGATGCTGATGGAGGCAGAGCTGCATGAGGCCGCACCGGAATGTGTCGTCGAGCGCGCTACGACACTCGAAGCCTCACGCACGGCATTGAAAGCCGGCGTCTACGACATCGTGCTGCTCGATCTCGGACTGCCTGACAGCGAGGGGCTCGACACGTTTCGGGCCATCGCCGAGATTGCCCCGCACACGACCATCGTCGTGGTTTCCGGTTTCGACGACGAGTTGACGGCTGAAACCGCGGTGCTGCTCGGTGCTCAGGACTACCTGGTCAAGGGCGCCACCAGACGTGGCCAGGTGGTGCGATCCATTAGCTTTGCAATGCGTCGCAACCAGATCATCGAAGACCTCCACAAGCTGCGCAACGCGCAGCTCGAGGAGAAAGACCTGTTCCTCTCCCATGTGTCACACGAGTTGCGATCGCCGCTCGCGGTGATCCATCAGTTCGTCAGCCTAGTGGTCGACGGAATCGCCGGGCCGTTGAGCGAAGACCAAGCCGACTACCTCGCGGTCACGGTACGCAACATCGACCAGCTCCGCCTGATGATCGACGATCTCCTCAACGTCGGGCGCCTCGGCCACGGCCGGCTCATCCTCGAATGCGCCCCCACCCAGCTCCAAGAACTGCTCACCGACTGCATCAGCGCCCGCCGACCGGCGGAGACAGCGCGCTCGATCACGGTCACACTTACGAGTTCACCGCTGCCCCTCGTCGAATGCGATCCGCGACGAACACGTGAGGTACTCGACAACCTGCTCGACAACGCCATGAAGTTCACGGCGGACGGAGGCTCGGTGGAGCTGGCCGCGACCTGCGACGAAGCAGGGGTCCGCGTCAGCGTGCGCGATACCGGCCGTGGAATCCGCTCCGAGAACGCCGACCGCGTCTTCGAGCAGTTCTTCCAGGAGCCCGGCCCCGACGAGGCCGCCCGCAACGGGCTCGGGCTCGGGCTGTTCATCTCACGCCAGATCGTGGAGATGCAGGGCGGCCGGATCTGGGTCGAAAGCGCTGTCGGCGAGGGCACGACAGTGACGTTCACGCTGCCCCTCGCGAACAAACAGGAGGCTGACTGAGATGGCAAAGAAGATCCTCATTGTCGAAGATGACCGTGACCTCCGGCGGGCGTTGACGATCCGCCTGCGCGCATCGGGGTACGACATCGTCACCGCCGAGGATGGAATGGGCGCAGTCAGAACCGCCAACGACGAGAAACCCGACCTTGTACTGCTCGACCTGGGCATCCCGGTCGGTAACGGATTCACCGTGCTCGATCGCTTCAACATGCTGCGCGACCTGTGCGACACCCCCGTCGTCGTACTCACCGGACGCGACCCGACAGTCGCCGAGCCGATGGCCCGGAATTACGGCATCTCCGCATTCCTACGCAAGCCGGTCGACAACGACATCCTCCTCGCCACCATTGCCAAGGCACTCGAGGATGGCTATCGCCCAATACCGGGTCTCCACTGAGCCCTTCCGGATAGAATCCGGCAGCGTGCCGAACCCATCCCGTGCCCGCCTGTGGGGCTGGGGTCGCACCAATCCCTCGGTTGCCGAGGAGGTGACCGTTGATGCCCATGGTGTCGCGGCAGCGCTCAAGGAGGCCGGCCGGCGTGGCGCCCTGGCCCGAGGCCTCGGCCGCAGCTACGGCGACGCGGCCCAGAACGGCGGCGGCCTCGTGCTGCGCCTCACCTCCAACGCCGGCGACATCGTCGTCGACCCGGCGACCGGTTTCGCCACGGTCGGCGCCGGTGTCAGCATCGACGAACTCCTCGGCGTGATCGTGCCTCGTGGCTTCTTCGCACCTGTCACCCCCGGCACCCGATTCGTCACCATCGGCGGGGCGATCGCCAGCGACATCCACGGCAAGAACCACCACGTCGACGGATCGATCGGCAACCACGTCGAGTCGATCACCATGCTGCTCGCCGATGGCACCATCACCGTGATCGGCCCTGCCAAGAACCCGGCCCTTTTCTGGGCGACTGTCGGCGGGATGGGCTTGACGGGAGTGATGCTCGACGCGACGATCCGTCTGCTGCCCATCGAAACCAGCCGGATGCGCGTCGACACCTCGCGCCTAGCCGACCTCGACGCACTGCTGGCGGCGATGAGCCAGGGCGACGACGACGTGCGCTACAGCGTCGCCTGGATCGACCTCGTGGCCAAGGGCCGTCAGCTCGGGCGCAGCGTGCTGAGCCGCGGCGATCACGCTCGCCTCGCCGAGCTCGACCAACGGCAATCCGTCGCACCGTTTGCCTACGGACCACACCAACTGTTCTCCGTGCCGCCGCTCGTGCCGCCGATGGGAGTCCTCAACCACGCCACCGTCGCCGCCTTCAACGCAGTTTGGTTCCGAAAGGCACCAGTGCACCGCACCGGCGAGATCCACGGGATCGGCGCCTTCTTCCACCCGCTCGATCTCGTCGGATCATGGAACCGTCTTTACGGCAGCCGAGGCATGGTCCAGTACCAGTTCGTCGTTCCCTTCGGCGAGGAGGAGGCCGTGCGCACCGTCGTCGGGCGACTCTCGGCCAGCGGCGCGGCCAGCTTCCTGGCCGTGTTGAAGCGCTTCGGTGCGGCCAACCCGGCGCCGCTCAGTTTTCCGCAGGCCGGTTGGACGTTGGCTCTAGACGTGCCCGTCGCCTCACGGGGCCTCGGCGATCTGCTCCATGGCCTCGATCGGGTTGTGCTCGACGCCGGAGGTCGTCACTACTTCGCCAAGGATTCGCACATGACCCCCGATGCTGTGCGTCGTGGCTACCCACGCCTCGACGAGTGGAAATCGATCCGAGCCGAGGTCGACCCGCTGGGCGTGTGGCAGAGCGACCTCGGCCGCCGTCTCGGCCTGACCGACCGCATCTGAACGACACTGGAGTCACATGGAGAACGCACTCGGCGAAGCACAAACCGTCGTCCTGCTCGGCGGTACCAGCGAGATAGGCCTGGCCATCGTCCGCAAGTTGCTCAACCCCACGACCCGCAGTGTCGTGCTCGCCTGTCGCAACATCGAACGTGGCGAACGAGCCGCGGCGGGCCTTCGTCACGATGCCCTCACCGTCGATGTCGTCCACTTCGACGGAGCCGCCACCAACACGCACACCGAGTTCGCCTGTTCGTTGTCGGCGAAGTACGGCGACATCGACGTCGCGATCATCGCCTTCGCCCTGCTCGGCGACGGTGAGGTCACGTCGGTCGACCCCGTCGCTGCGGTGGAGGTCGCTCACGTCAACTTCACCGGGGTGGTGTCGAGCACGATCGCGATCGCCAATCAGATGCGCAGGCAAGGCCATGGCTCGATCGTGATGCTCAGCAGCGTTGCCGGCGAGCGGGTTCGCCGAGCCAACCCGGTGTACGGCGGCACCAAGGCCGGACTCGACGGGTTTGCCCAGGGAATCGGCGACGCCCTTGCCGACGACGGGGTGCATATGTTGATCGTCCGCCCCGGCTTCGTCCATTCACGGATGACCACAGGGTTGAAGGCGGCGCCGTTCGCGACGACTCCCGAGGAGGTGGCCGAAGCCACGGTGAAGGGGCTGCGCGCCAAGCGGCGGGTGGTGTGGGCGCCGGGCATTCTTCGCTACGTGATGTCCGTTCTGCGTCATCTACCCGGTCCCGTGTGGAGACGTCTGCCCCGTGACTGACCACGCCACGCTTGCATCCATCCAGCAACTCGCCGACGAGATGATCTCCGTCGGCGTACGCCGCGTGCACGTGCTGGCCTGGCGCGACCTCGACGACCCGGACGCGGGCGGGTCGGAAGTGCACGCCGACGAGTTCATGCGTCGCTGGGCGGCGGCAGGACTCGATATCACCCATCGCACGTCGGCCGCACTGGGCCAACCGGCCACGGCGACACGAAACGGGTACCGGGTCATCCGCCGGGGCAGCCGGTTCTCGGTGTTTCCCCGAGCCGTCGGCAGCGAGCTTCTCCGGCGGATGGATGGCTACGACGCCCTGGTCGAGGTGTGGAACGGTGTGCCATGGATGAGCCCGCTGTGGTGCCACAAGCCGCGCATCACATTCCTGCATCACGTGCACGGACCGATGTGGGATCAGCTACTGCCACGGCCGCTGGCCGGTGTTGGCCGGGCCCTCGAAGCGCGTCTCGCGCCGCCGTTCTACCGGCGCACGTCGACCCTCACACCGTCGGAGGCGACACGTGACGACCTGCTCGGCCTCGGTTTTCGTGCCGAACGGGTGGTAGCGGTGAGCAACGGCGTCGACAAGATCTTCCAGCCCGGTGGTCAACGTTCTGCATTACCGCTGGTGGTCTGTGTCGGCCGGCTGGCGCCTGTGAAGCGGCAAGACGAGCTGATCGTGGCTGCGGTGATCGCCCGTCAGCGGATCCCCGGCCTGAATCTGGTGATCGTCGGTGACGGGCCGTTGCGCCCGGCGTTGGAAGCGCGCATCGCCGCCCACCGGGCGTGGGACTGGATTACTCTCGCCGGCCGGCTCACCCATGTCGACCTGATCGCCCTGTACCAGCGGGCGTGGCTGGTCAGCAGCGCATCTCTGGCCGAGGGCTGGGGGCTTACACTCACCGAGGCGGCGGCATGTGGCACACCGGCCGTCGCCACCGACATCAGCGGCCATCGCAGCAGTGTCGTCGATGGCGTGACCGGGGTGCTGGCACCGCTCGACCGGCTGGGGGAGACGATGGCCGATGTGCTGCTCGACCACAACCGCCGCGGCGATCTGGCGGCCGCTGCGCTCGCCCGCGCTCGAACCTTGACCTGGGATGCTTCGGCGCATGGGATCCTCGCCGCGCTCCACGATCAAGTCCGTCGTCGCCATCCCGATCTGGGCGCTCAGTAGGATCGGGCGATCGACGGCGAGATACACCAGTCCACCGACGGCTTGACCACCCGGGCGACGATCGTCGTGCTTGCCGCAATCGTCGTACCGCTGGTCGTTGCGCTGGTCAGCGTCAGCCGCGAGACATGGTATCCGACGGGCGACATGGCCCAGGCCGAGCTGCACGTGGCCGGGTTCTTCGGCCATCCGCCGCTGGTCGGCGCGGCCGGGCGAATCGGCTCGATTCTCGCCCCGTACGGCCAGGGTTCGCACCCCGGACCGGCACTGTGGGTTGCGCTGCTGCCGGTGTATCTCCTGACAGGTCGCTCGTCGTTCGGCATCGAACTGGCGATGTCGCTGCTCCAGTTGGCCTTCATCGTCTCCACAGTTCTCATCGTGCGGCGGATGTTCGGCGCGATCGGCGGTCTCGTCGTCGCCTCGTTGGCGTCGGTGCTCGTTTACTCGCTCGGGCCGGCGCCGTTCATCGAACCGTGGAATCCGTGGGGGGCGCTGTTCGCGTTCTTCTGCTTCGTTTCCCTGTGCTGGGGGCTGATGTGCGGTCACCACCGCTGGTTGCCGGCGGCTGCCTTTGCCGGCTTCTTCGCGGTCCAGTCCCACGCCGGCTACGCCCTCCTCGTCGGAGTAACACTGGCCGCGATGGTCGGCTACGTGGCCTGGCAGTGGCGCGATGCCGATCGCGACGATTCAGCTGCTCCCCGGTCAGCGATCCTCCGTTCGTGGTGGCTCGCGGTCGCAGTGACGGTTGCGATGTGGCTCCCGCCCGTGATCGACCAGCTCCGCCGCGAGCCGGGCAACCTGCGCATCCTGTGGGACCACTTCACGGCTGGCACCGAAGCCGACGGTTCGCGACGCGTGGTCGTCGGGCTGTCATCGGCACTCAAGGCCTTCGCCGGCGAGTTCGCTCTGCCTGGTCCCTGGATCCGCGGCGCGTTCCGCCAGCCGACCGAGTCGCCGAACATGCCCGCCTTCCTCCTCGCCGTGGTTGTCGTGGCGGCGATCGTCGTCGTGCTGATCCGCCGCCGCGAGGTACCCCAGCGAGACATTTTGATCAGGTTGTTCATTCTGCTCGGCGGGTTGACCGTCGTGGGAGTGATCTCGATGTCGCGAATCTTCGGCGAGTTCTTCGACTACGTCATCCGCTGGTGGTGGATCATCATCGCCTGGGTCTTCGCAGCTTGCTTGCTCGCGCTCGCCAAACTTCTGCGTGAGAGATGGGTCGCCACAGCCAGTCTCGTGGTGGGGCTGGTGATGTGCGGCCTGGCCACCGCGCAGGCGGTCGGCCAGCAGAACCCCGGCCCGCGCAACTCTCGCCTCGTCGGCGGGGTGGTGCCGCAGATCACCGACGGCCTCGATCGCGACGACCGGTTCCTGATCCGCTGGCACGACCCGGCCACCCTCGGTGGCGTGCCGTTCGGGGTGCTGCTCGAGTTGGAGAAGGAAGGCTTTCACGTCGGCGTCGACGCGCCGAGCAGCGCGGGCGCGCTGCCGCACCGGGTCCTTCCCGAATCGAGCGCCAACGCCGTGCTCTGGGTTGTACTCGGTGATCCCAACATCGAGCTGATGCGGGCGCAGACCGGCGCAGTCGAACTCGGGTACTTCGACCAGCGCGACCCCGCCGAAATCGCCGAATCCGACGCCCACCGCCAGCGCCTGATCGCCCGCCTGCGCGAACTCGACCTGGCCTGCCTGGTGCCGACACTCGATTTCCAGTACGGGCAGGCGCCGTTCGTGCTCGGCACCGCTGCGGTGCCGGCGGATGTGGCCGAGACCGCTCGTGCGTACAACCTCCTCGGGTTGCCTGTCGCGGTGTTCGAACTTCCGCCCTTCGTCGCACCGTCCCAGCTCGAGCGGGCAGGGTGCCAGTGACCGGAGAATACCGACGGGAGCCGCGCGATGCCTGGCGCTACGCTCGCAGCGCGTGCGTACCGTCGTCGTATTGCCGACCTTCAACGAGGCGGAGAACATCGCCGCACTCTTGCGCGCAGTACGCCAGGCGCAACCCGACGCCGACGTGCTGGTGGTTGACGACAACAGCCCTGACGGCACCGCCGCGCTCGCCGAGGCTTCCGCCGCCGAACTGGGACGCATCAAGGTGCTGCACCGGCCCGGTAAACACGGGTTGGGAGCCGCATACCGTCACGGCTTCACCACTGCCTTCGACGAGGGCTACGAGGCGATCGTGTCGATGGACTCCGACTTCTCCCACGACCCCGCTGTCATTCCAACCATGTTGCAGCTTGTTGCCGACGGCGCCGACGCGGTGATCGGGTCGCGCTACGTGCCCGGCGGATCCACGCAAGACTGGCCGCTTCGCCGCCGGCTGCTTTCCAAATGGGGCAACCGCTACACCGCTGCGGTGTTGCGCCTACCAGTGCGTGACTGCACGTCGGGTTACCGCGCCTACCGCGCCGACGCGCTGCGGTCGATCAACCCGGCCTCGACGACCGCCGAGGGGTATGCCTTCCTGACCGAGCTCGTCCGCAAGTTGGTAGCCAAGGGATCGACGATCGTCGAGACTCCGATCGTCTTTCGTGATCGCCAATTCGGAACGTCGAAGATGTCGGGCCGGATCGTCGCCGAGTCGATGCTTCTCGTCACCAAGTGGGGCCTCTTCGACCGCACCAAGCACCGCTAGCGGGTCCGGTAGACCTTGGCGGCAAGAACGTCACCGCGCCCAGTCCGAAGCTCGGGACGGACGATCTCGTCGTAGCGGATCTGGCCACGGTGCTTGC
>JANNHY010000249.1:0-7481 GCA_031404635.1 Ilumatobacteraceae bacterium | reverse complement strand
GCTGGGGAGTTGGTGGGCAGTTCCGGCCTTCGCGGTCTACGGCGCGCTCTACGGTGGTGCGGCGGATCCACGTTGGCACGAGACCGGCCATGGCACCGCCTTCCGCTCCCGTCTCGCCAACGATCTCGTGTACCCCGTGGCGTCGTTCATGTTGCTTCGCGAGCCGACGCTGTGGCGGTGGTCCCACGTCCGCCACCACAGCGACACGATCATCGTCGGGCGAGATCCCGAAATCGCCTTCCCGCGGCCTCCCAAACTGCGAGTTTTGCTGCCGAACTATCTTCACGTCTTCAACGGCACGGCGATGCTGAAGCGGATGGTGGCTCACGCGTTCGGCAGGATCGACGGTCATTCCCGTGACATCGTGCCGAAACACGAACTGCGCCGAGTGGTGTGGGAAGCACGGATCTTCGTGACTTTGCTCGCCGGCGTGGTCGGCTGGTCTCTGGCCACACGGTCGATCGTGCCGCTGCTCTTCGTCGGGCTGCCCTCGTTCTACGGAGTCTGGCTGTTGTTGTTCTTCGGAATGACACAGCACGCCGGTCTCCGCGAGGACGTTCTCGATCATCGACTGAATACGCGAACCGTCTACATGAACCCGGTGTTCCGTTTCCTCTACCTGAACATGAACTACCACCTCGAGCATCACCTTTTCCCGTCGGTGCCGTATCACTCGTTGCCCGCCTTGCACGAGGAGCTCAAGCAGTATCTACCTGAGCCGAAGCCGTCGGTGTGGGCCGCGTACCGCGAGATCATTCCGACGATGCTGAGGCAGCGCGGCGATGCGACTTACGAGATCGACGGGAGGGTCGTGCCTGCCGACCTGACGCCAGACGTGGCCGGAGCTACGGCGCTCTCCGTCGACGGTCGGGTCGATCTCGGTTCTTTCGACGATCTTGGTGTCGGGCAGCACAGGCGGGTCGATACCGGCGATCGCACTTATCTGTTGTGTCGACTCGGCGATGATCGCTTTGCACTCACCGACGGACTCTGTACCCACGGCCAGACCCACCTCGCCGACGGGCTGCTCGACGGGTGCACGATCGAGTGCCCGAAGCACAACGGTCGATTCGATGTGTCCACCGGACAACCGCTTCGCCGCCCGGCGACCGTGCCGTTGACGACGTACCCGGTCGAAGTGATCGATGGTCGGGTCGTCGCCACTCTGGGAGTGAATGACAGCGCGTGATCTGCTACGGCTCCGTGAAGCCGGCGGCCTTGTGCGAACCGTCGCACAACGGTTTGTTGGCCGATACCCCGCAGCGGCACAACGTGACACGGTTGCGGACCTCGAGCGTCGTGCCATCGCTGCTGGTGACCGGCACGCGACCGGTGACCCACAGTGGTCCATTGTTGACCACGGCGACCGCTTGTGGAAACAGCGGCTCGTTTTCGACACCATCGAGTTGGTAGGTCAAAGCACCGGACGGGCAATGCTCGATCATCGCGATCGCGTGCATCCGCGCCGCGGTGTCGCCGATTTTGGCGGCCTCGTCCCACACGTTGGTGACCGTGGTGCCGCAGAACCCGGCATGCACACAGATCTTCTGGTCGTAGCGCACGTTGACATCGCCACCGACGAGGTCGGCACGTTCGGCGTACGTTCCAGCGGCGAGGTCGTCGGCTTCGAAGCCGATGCGGGCGTGGGTCCCGTCGCAAAACGGTTTGTTGCCCGATTGACCGCAGCGGCACAAGGCGTAGCGATCCTTGGTCTCCAGCGTGGATGTGGTCGCCCACGTCATCGGCTCGCCGAGTTCGCTCGCCACCTCTCGGCGCCGGTGGAGGACGAGGTTTCCGGCGACAAGATACGGACCATTCGCCGAAACGGTGATCGAGGGATCGCTGCTGTCGGTCATGAAGCCGATCCTAACGCGAATCACAGTTGCCGATTTTGGGGCTCACCGAGCGACGCCTTCGATCAGATCGGCGGCACGTTGCGTGCCGTTGCGCGAACGGATGACGGCGCCATTGGCGGCCATGCGTGTTTGCAAGGCGTCGTCGGCGAGGAGTCGATCGATGGCCTCGATCAGTTCTGCATCGTCGAAGGTGTAGGTCGACAGCCGTACTCCGTAGCCGGTCTCGTGCACCCGTTGGGCGTTGTCGTACTGGTCCCAGAACAACGGCAGCAGCACCATCGGCTTGCCGAAATGAAAGCACTCGGTGGTCGTGTTGTTGCCGCCGTGAGTGATCACCAGATCAACCAGTGGCAACACGTTGGTCTGCGGCAACTGCTGGGCGCCCCACATGTTGGCGGGCAGGTCGAAAGTGTCGTGCAGAGGACCTTTCGAAACGATGTAGCGATGCGGTGTACGCGCGAGCACGTCGATGAGGCGCTGCATCAACTCGACATCGGCCGAGCCGAGCGAGCCAAGCGACAGGTACACCAGCGCGCCGCTGCTACCGAGTTCGGAGGGTACGCCGAAGGAGGCATCGGTGGCCCGAACCGAAGAGTCGAGGCGATGCCAAGTCGGGCCGAGCGGTCGCCGATCGGTGTAGTCGATGACCTCGGGATAGGTGTACAAGTTGAGGTGCACACTCTCGTGAATGAACTCCAGGTCGGCGAGGGGGATGGCGCCGCACGACTGCACCCAGTCGTTGTAGGCCTGCCACATCGGTCGATGGGTGCGGTCGTACTCGACCCGGAAAGCAGCCCACTCGGTGCGGTCGTCGGCCGGCAGCCCGCCGAACGTCGGCGGGATGTCGGGCCCCTTCATCTCCAGCGGTTGGCAGCTGACGATACGCACGAACGGCACGCCGGCGGTGGTCAGTGCTGGGAAACAGTTGACGTTGTCCTCGATGATCACATCTGGCCGTTGGCGGCCGATGATCTCCTTCAACTGCGGCTCGCAGTACATCGCCCCATCGATCAGCGCCTGCCACGTCGGCTGCATGAACCCGCTGAGTTGATCGAAGGTCGAGGTGCGGAATGCCGGCTTTGTGTCGCGGATGAAGTCGGTCCAGAACTGCCCTGCTGCCTGCTCTGGCGCGTCGGGTGGTGGAGGCGGGGCGAGGTCGACGAGATCTTCGACGAATCCAAGCGGCTCCAGTCGGCCGGCCCACGACGCCTCGGCAGCGAACACCACCCGGTGGCCGCCGGTGCGCAGGATGTGGCCGATGCCGATGCAGTTGTTCGTCGGCCCGTATGCGCTCTCGGGCATGAACAAGAAGGTCGCCATGGGTACCGTTCTAGCAGTGACACCGGGCGCCTCGATCGAGCTGGCTGAACGACTGCTCGGTCGGCGGTGTTCCAACGAGCGGCCGATCACCGTCGATCAGACCAACCTGAGCGTGGTGGTCGACGAGTCGGTGGTCGTCAAATGGCTGCGCCCACCCATACCTGCGCCGCACCCGGGAGTGCAGTTGATTCGTCATCTGGACGCTGGCGGCTTCGATGAAATGCCCGCGTTCCTGGGTGTCGATGAGCGCGATGGAGTCGTCCACGCCATCGCCACGTCGTATCTGTCGGGGGCGTTGGATGGGTGGGATTGGTATGTCGACGATGTCGATGCGTGGCTCGGCGGCACGCTGCCGTTCGAAGGGCTGATCGCGTCGGCACAACGACTCGGCTCGATCACGGCGCGACTGCATAAATCCTCGGCGGACATGCAGCCGTCGATGGTTGGGCTCGCTCCGGTGGCCGATCAGGCGATGGCGGACTATTCCCTGGCTGCTGCACACCTCGACGGGTTGGAGTGGCTCGACGAACGTGCGGTCGTGGCCGCGCTGCGACCGTTGCGCGATACCGGACACGTGCCCGGTCACCGCATCCACGGCGATCTCCACGCCGGTCAGTTCCTGCGCGCCGGTGAGACGGTCCTGGTGACCGATTTCGACGGCAACCCGCTGCTGGATTCAGCCGAGCGGGCGCGGACACAGTCACCGCTGCGCGACGTCGCGTCGATGCTGCAATCGATTTCCCACGTTGGCGCGGTGGTCGTCAAGCGACGACGACCCGATCGCGCCGCCGATGTCGAACGGTTTACGTTGGCCGCGACGACCGCGGCGGTCGATGAGTATTCGGCTGCGCACCAAGTCGATCATCGACTGCTGCAAGCCTTTCGCGTTGCCCAAGAGCTGCACGAGTACGCGTACTCGATCCACCACCTGCCCCACTGGCGCTACGTCGCCGACGCCGCCCTGCCGCGCCTACTCGGCATTGGTTGAGCAAATCTGGGTCAGGGTAGGTTCATGCCGTGGACGCGGCCGCCTTCCTCGCCGATCTCGAGGCTAAGCCGGTCATGCTGCTGGCCCTACTGGACAATCTTCCGTTATGGCCTGATCTCGGCGCCGGTCCGATCGTGCTCACCGGGATGGGTTCGTCGTGGTATGCGGCCGACGTCGCCGCCCGCCGGTTCCGTCGCCACGGCATCACCGCGGTTGCCGAGTTGGCATCGGTCGAGGCAACGCTTCCGCCATCACCGCAGCTCACGATGATCGGCATCACCGCCTCGGGCCGTAGCGCAGAAACCGTCGCACTGTTGGAAGCCCACAGCGGGGTCAGTCGCACGATCGCTCTCACCAACGACGCGTCGGCCGTGCTGCCGACCGACGAGGCCGTGTTGATGCACGCCGGTGTCGAGGCCGGCGGTGTGGCCTGTCGCACGTATCTGCACACACTGGTCGCCCTGCTGGCCTTGGAGGAGCGCCTCGCCGGTGTCGATCTGCGACTTGGCGAACGCCTCCGCCGCAGTGCAGCGGCCATCGCCTACCTGCTCGATCGACGCGACGGTTGGATGCCATCGGTCATCGAATCGATCGAAGGGACGGAGGGCCTATGGCTGCTTGCCCCGGCGGAGCGGCTCGGGTCTGCGTTGCAAGGCGCGCTGATGGTTCGGGAGGGTCCACGCCGCGCCGCCGACGGATGCGAGACCGGCGACTGGAATCACGTCGACGTCTACCTCACCAAGACCCTCGACTACCGCGCCTTGCTGTTCACCGGTTCGCGGTTCGACGCCGACGCGTGCAGATGGATGACCGATCGTCGCAGTCACTTCGTCACTGTCGGCGCTGTAGCTGGTGGCGCAAGGGCGCGGCCTGAAGGGATTGCCACCAGCGTCGGCTATCCCGGTGACGACGATCCCATCGTCGCGCTGCTCACCGAGGTGCTCGTTGCTGAATTGTTGGCGGCGCAGTGGTGGCTAGCGTCGGCGAGGTGACGTACGCATTCGACCACTTCTTGCGCTACGACGAATTGACCCAATAGCTGCACGACACGGCGGCCGCACATCCCGACATCATTACCGTCGAGTCGTACGGCCGCTCGTACGAAGGTCGCCCATTGTGGCTGGCGACGATCACCGACGCGGCACCGACGTCACCGTCGAGGTCAGTCATCAGCGCGCTGGATCACGCAGCATCACCCTGTCTCTCGGGTCGCGCTCCCCACCGCAGTAGTGTCCGAAGGGTGCTGGGTACTTATGACTACCCGACGGGTCACCGAGTCTTCGAGCTTGTCTCCGTGGGCACGTTCGTTGGCTTCGCTGGCCTGCTGACGCGGCGGGTCGTGGTTGAAGTCGCCGACCGTTTGTCGTGGCCCACCGTGGTCGCGATCGCAGGTGTTCTGCTGGTCGCCTATGCGATGGCCGACCTGGCCTCGGGAATCGTTCATTTCCTGCTCGACAACTTCGGCTCGTCCGGCACCCCGGTGATCGGCCAGAAGTTCGTCAAGCCATTCCGCGATCATCACGTCGATCCGATGGCGATGACTCATGGCGACTTCATCGCCGTCAACGCCGACAACATCTTCGTCTGCTTGCCGGTGATCATCCCCGCCTATTTTTTTCTCGATGCCGCTCGTCACCCGTACCTCGGCATGTTCATCATCGGGCTGGTCCTCGGCGTGATGATGACCAACCAGCTGCACAAGTGGGCTCACATGCCGACGGTGCCGCGCCTCGTCGCCGGCGCCCAGCGAAGGGGGATCGTATTGTCGAAGCAGCATCATGGCTTGCATCACTCCGGCCGGTACGACAGTAACTACTGCATCACGTGGGGGCAGCTCGATCTGTTGTTGAACCGCTTCGTGACGCTACGCAAGGGGCAGGCGAACGCTGGCGTCGAGTCCCCCACCGGTTCGATTGGCTAGGGCCACCTCGCCGCCGCTGGCGTCAGCCAGTTGCCGGATGATCGCCAAGCCGAGGCCTGATCCCTTGTGCGACGCGCTCGCTGACCGCCAGAATCGATCAAAGGCGTGCTGCAGTTGATCCGTGGGCATGCCCGGCCCGCGATCCATCACGTGGATCGTCGCCCAATCATTGTCGCCGTCAACCGACACGGTGATCTCGTTGCCGGACGCGCTGACGCTGAGCGCGTTGTCGATGTAGTTGTCGACGATCTGTTCCAGCGCGCCCGGAACCGCTCGCGCCGTGACGCTGGCGATGATGCCAGCGGTCACGGTGACGCCGCGCTCTTCGGCGAGCGGTGCCCAGATTGCGGCGCGTTCGGTAACGATGTCGGCAACGTCGATGGGCTGGGTCGCCATCGCGCCCTGTTCAGCACGGGCCAGCATCAGCAAACCCTCCACCAGACGTTGCAATCGTTCGGTCTCCTCGCTGGCTGCCTCGATGTCGCCGCGAGCAGAGTGAGGATTCACCTCGAGATTCACCGACGCCCGTTCGAGTTGCAGCCGCAAGGCCGTGAGTGGCGTGCGCAGCTGGTGTGAGGCATCCCCGGCGAAGGAGCGTTGCCGCTCGACCAGCGTCGAGATCCTCTCGGTCATCGTGTTGAACGAGGTTGCCAGACCACGAATCTCGGGTGCACCTTCGTCGATCACCGCCCGGCTGTCGAAGTCGCCGGCGGCAACCTGCTCGGTGGCCCGTTGAAGTCGGCGCAGCGGTCGGACGATGGTGGTGGCCATCAAGGCCGCGGCCAACGCCGTGGCGATCAGTGAGATCAGCCCGACCACGAGGATCCCGCGGACTTTGCCCGAGACCCGATCGTCGATGGTCGACGCCGGGTAGGTCAAGCGCACGACACCGACCAACTGGGCGCCGGAAAGGACCGGCACGGCGACGAAGGCGATGTCGTCGCCAAGCGTATCCGATACCCTGCGCCCCGAGGTCGGACTCCCCGTGAGCGCAGCGGCGATCTCGGGGCGGGTCGAGTAGTCGCCGCCGCGGCGGGCCTCATCGCCCGACACGGCAACCGCCACGCCGCTGCCGTCGGTGACCACCACCCTTGCCCCCGTTGTGGCCCGGTAGACGTCGACGCTCGTCTGCAGGTCGTCCTGGGCCTGCTGGCTGTCGACGGACAGGGCGTCCTCGGAGGCCCCGCCGAGGATGAAGGCGTCGCGTTCGATTCCGGCCAGCACGCGCTCAGCCTCGACGGTGCGCAGATAGCTCGCCAGCGGGATGTTCTGGGCAGCGAGGATGACGATCGTCACGCCGACGAATGCGGCGATCAACCGCCACCTCACGACGGAGGTTCCAGACGGAATCCGACTCCGCGAACCGCTTCGATCCAACCGTGATCGCCGAGCTTCT
>JANNHY010000248.1:0-7056 GCA_031404635.1 Ilumatobacteraceae bacterium | reverse complement strand
GCAACAGTGGGGATCGCTGATGTCATCTGGTAGAGGAGTTCGCTCATCGAGTTGGCGTGCTCGGCGAGTTGAATCCATAGATCGCCCTCCAATAGGGCATTGAACTGGGCGGCGACGAAGCGCATCTTCGACGGCAGTTGGTTGACCTGCTTGCGCACGTACATCGCCCGCTTTGCCAGGCGTGGGTTGAGGAACACGACGGCCTCGCCGCCGGCCAATCCGGCCTTGGTGCCTCCGAAGCTGAGCACATCGACCCCAGCGTCGATCGTGAAGGAGCGCATCGTCGCGACCGTGCCGCCGAGCGCCGCTGTGGCATTGGCCAGGCGGGCGCCGTCCATGTGCACGACCATGCCGAGTCGATGGGCAGCGTCGCACAGTGCGGCGACTTCGACGGGGGAGTAGAGGGTGCCGAGTTCGGTGCTCTGGGTGATCGACACGACGCCGGGCTGGGAATGGTGCATGTTGCCCTGAAACTGCGCCAATCCCCTGATCTGATCGGGGTGCAGCTTAGCGTCGGCGGTCGGCGCCGCCATGATCTTGACGCCGAGGGCCCGCTCGGGCGCGCCGGTTTCGTCGACGGCGATGTGCGCCCACTCGGAGCACAGCACGAAATCGGCTGGCTGCACCATCGTCGCCAGAGCCATGACGTTGGCGCCAGTGCCGTTCCACACCAGGAACGCCTCCGAACCCGGCCCGAACATATCGCGAAAGCGAGCCTCGGCCTCGGCGGTCCAGCGATCGGCGCCATACGCCAGTGCATGACCGGAGTTGGCGGCGACGATCGCGTCGATCACCGCCGGGTGGGCTCCGGCCGCATTGTCGCTGGCAAAGGCTCGCGCCGGGGCCGGGGGCATGGTGGCAATGCGTTGAGTGAGGTCGGGTGTCACGGCCGCCATTCTGGTCCGCTGCGGCTCAGACGCCGAAGTGCGTGGTGATCACCCTGCCGCGTCGGTCAGCCGCACTCGGCGACAGATCGCTGACGACAGTCCTTGTCGGCCGGCGTGGTCGGGGTCGCGTGAGTATCTGGCAACTCGCCGACTGGCAGACCACGCAGCAACAATGCGCCAGACTGGTGGGCGCCGTCGGCGAAGTCGACGAGCGCATCGTGAACGGCTGCCGGCAGCAACTGGCCGCATGGCCAGCGGAGCGGACAAACGATTCGGTACCGGCCGAGAACGACGGAACCGCGACCGTCGGCCATCGCCGAGAACTCGATCGCCAATCGGTTGCACGGTGTGTCAAGGTGTTCACGACGGCCGTCCTGATCGGAGAAGGGTAGAATATTTGTTCCAATCCTGATAGTATCGGAAACAAACAATCCAACGGGGGACCGCCAGCTATGCTCCGCGGCCGTGGAAGTAGTGGATCGCATCGGCCGAACCAGTACGACCTTGACGACTGCTGAACGCCGCGTCGCCGAGGTCGTCTTGGCGAATCCCCAGCTCGTAGCGTTTGGCACCGTGGCTGATCTGGCCGAGGGTGCGGGGTCGGGTGCGGCCACTGTGGTGCGGTTGGCCGGCAAGCTCGGATTCGAAGGATTCAGCGCTTTGCAGGCGTCGGTTCAGCAGGACCTTGCCAACCAGCTGCGCCCGGCCGCAGAGCGAATCCGTGATCCAGCGGTCCACGACTCGTTGAACCGGCATCTGCAGCTCGAGATGGGCAACGTCCAGACCACGCTGGGAACGCTCGATCAGGCTGCGCTTGCCGACGTCGTCGACCATCTTGCCGACTTAGCGCGACGGGTCTATGTGTTGTCAGGCGACGCCTCGACAGGCGTGGCGACTCAGTTCGTCGGTGACCTCGACGCCTTGCGGGCCAATGTGATCCTGATCGATGGCAATGATGTTGCCGTCCGCCGCACCATGGCGCTGATGGCCGAGAGCGACGTGCTCGTCACCGTCGACCTTCGTCGGTACGACCGCTGGCTGGTCGACGTGGCGCGCACCGCTGCCCAAGCCGGGGTGTGGACGGTGTCGATCGCCGACAGCGTGCTTTCGCCAGTGGCCGCCTGTGCGCAGCGAACACTCGTGGTCACCGCCGCCGGCGCCGGTCCGTTCGACAGCCACGTGGGTACGCTGGCACTGATGAATGTCTTGGTCGCCGGTGCGGCGATCCGGCTGCGTGGTGTGGCCACGGAGCGTCTCGATCGCGCCGAGGCCGCGTGGCGGGTCAGCAACGCCCTGACCGAGCGGTAGCTCACGTCGCCGGCACTACTTGCCAGGCACCATCGGTCGCCGCGCTGGTGATCGCTGCGGCGACCAACTGTTGTACCCGGGCGCCCGTTGCGAAATCGGGTTCGATCGGGCGACCCTCGGCGACGGCGGTGACCCATCCGCGGGTCATTGCCTCGGTTCGGCGAAAGATGTGCCGGTAGGTGTCGTGGACGGGGGAGCGCGGCGCCCCGTTCCACACGCTGTCGGGAATGAGCAGGGGCTGGGCAGGTCCGCGCTCGCCGGCCCTCACGCCGCGTACCTCCTGCACAGCATCCCAGTCGTTCACGGCGTGCAGTGTTCCGCCGCTGCCGTGCAGATCGAGTTCGTGGATCTGCCCGAACGGGGTCCCTTCCCAGCAGACCGCGCTGACCTGCAGAGTGGCCGATGCGCCCGACTCGAAGCTGGCCAGGATGACGGCGCTGTCTTCGGCTCGGGTGTAGGTGGTGCTGTCGGGGCGGGGACCGCGGGCGACGAAGCGGTCGCTGTGGGCGCTGACCGAAGTGACTTCGCCGAGGAACCATCCGGCCATGTCGAGCCAGTGTGAACCGAGGTCCCCGAGGATCCCCGACCCCGCCCTGGCCTCGTCGAAGCGCCACGCGTATGCGCCGTCACGCCCGTAGCCGGCGAAGTAGCGCATACTCAGGTGGTAGGGCCGGCCGACGTAACCCTCGATGATCAGCTGCTTGACGAACCGGTTGGTCGGCATGAATCGATAGGTGAACGGCACCATCGTGATCGCGCCGCGTTCGCGGGCGGTGTCGGCCATCCGTTGGGCCTCGCCGACGTTCAGGCCGAGCGGCTTCTCGCACAGCACGGCAAGTCCGCGCTCGAGCGCCGCCATGGTTATGTCGTAGTGCGTCTCGTTCGGCGAGGCGACGATCACGGCGTCGATCTCGCCGCTGGCGAACATCGTCGCCCAGTCGGTGTAGGCGCTGGGGATTGCCCATCTCGTGGCGACGTCGTGGGTGCGGCCGATCTCGCGGCCGCAAATGGCTTCGATTCGGCCGATCGGGTGGCCGGCAAGGGCGGGCAGATACATGGCCTCGGCCCACCAACTGGTGCCCACCAGCCCCACTCGTACGGTTCCTCGGGGGCTCATCTGGTCGGTGCCACAGCCTGGTGCAGGCGCACCGAGAGTCGCTCGACGTCGCCGCGTATCCGCACCAGCTTGCGCCGCGCCGACGCTCCCTTGATGATCTCGACCGCCGAGGCCCGTACGCCGAAGGTGTCGGCCAACAGCTCGATCACCGCATCGTTGGCGCGGCCATCGGCCGGGGGAGCGCACACTCGCAGGGCAAGGACGCCATCGTGCACCCCGGCGAGCGCCGAGCGTGACGCCCGAGGTCGAACGTGGACTTCGAACTCGATGGCGTCGGGTGCCGGCACAGCGCCAGTCTGGCAGGGGAGCGACCGCCCCTGCCGAGCCGTGGGTCAGTCGGTGGGGCTGCCGAAGCGGCCGTGGTCGAAGTCGACGAACGCCTGGCGCACCTCGTCATCGGTGTTCATCACGAACGGGCCGTAGCGAGCGACCGGCTCGCCGATCGGCTGGCCGGTGAGCACGATGATCTCCGAGCGTGGCGCGACGCCGGTGAGAGTCAGTTCGTCGCCCTCGACGACGGCGAGCACGCCCTCGTCGACCTGGGTGTCGCCGGCGCGGAACGCACCGATCAGCGGGTATGCCAGCACGACGTGGCCGGCGGGCAGCACCGTCGACACGCCGGCGTCTTCGTCGAGGGTGATGTGGGCATACGAGATCGGGGTACGCGTACGGCCAGGGCCGGTCAGCCCGAACAGGTCACCGGCGATCACTCGTACGGTGGCACCGTCGCGTTCCTCGCGGGCGTTCTCCTCGGCGCGCAGGTCCTGATAGGCAGGGGCGGTCATCTTCAGGGACGCAGGCAGGTTGACCCACAGCTGCAAGCCGTGGGTCCGCCCCCCAGCGAGTTGCGCCGCAGCGGTCGGGCCTTCCTTGTGCAGCACTCCGGAACCGGCAGTCATCCACTGCGTGTCGCCGGCGCGCAGGAAGCCATGGCTGCCCATCGAGTCGCGATGCTCGGCTTCGCCCTCGAGCAGGTAGGTCACGGTCTCGAAGCCGCGGTGCGGATGCCATGGCGTGCCAGCTCCCTCGCCCGGCCCGAACTCGACGGGGCCCATATGGTCGAACAGCAGGAATGGATCGATGTAGGAGAGAGAAGCGGTGGGGAACGGGCGGCGGACTACGAAGCCGTCGCCTTCGACGGCTCGCTGCGCTCGGACGAGGCGGGTGACTGTGGCGGTGGAAACGGACATGTGGCTCCTTTGTTGCTCACACAACAGTGGGGAGTACTAAACTATTCCTTCGTCACCGATCGAGCAGACGGACCCGCGACAACGTCTGCACACGGGCGCCAGCGATGTCGCCACGTAGCGCCGCCCAGGCCTCCTCGACACTCGCCCCTGTGGCTGAGGCGACGACCATCGCCCCATCGAATCGCTCAGCCTCGGCGATCCACACCGCTTCGACCTCCACCAGACGGCCATCACGCCCGCGAACGTGGTTCTCGCGGTAGTCGAGCATGGTCCGCCACCCCGCACGCTCCAGTGCACGGCGATCCACCGGCTCGAGGCACGCCCCGTGACGTCGTGGTCGCTGAGCTGGATCCCGCATACTGATCGCCATGGGACGATTGTGAACCACTCTCCCTGTGGATCGTCAGTGCCAACTACCTGTGAGTTCGCTGGGGATAAGCCGCAACAGGTTGTGTTGAGGTATGGTTTTCGTCATGACGAAAGTAGCCGATGATCGTGGGGAGCCGCGGTCGCGGTGCCGGTGGTGCCGTCGGGTGCTGCCCATCCAAAGGATCGGGCGCCCGCGGGTGTTCTGCAGTCAGGCGTGCCGCCAATGGGATTGGGTCGGCCGCCAGCGGGCACGAGAACTGCAGTTGAACGAGAACGAGTTGATCGTCACCAAGGCCGAGTTGGATCGACTTCACGACGACCTGTACGTGTTGGCCTGCGCCGTCGACGACGTCGAACGCGATCTGGCGGTCGCCGGCAAGGGACCGGCGCCGAGGGAAGTGCGGGAGATGCTGTCGTGGCTGCTCGAGGCCGCCCGCCCGATCCGGGATCGAGAGCTACGCGCCCAACGCCCATAATCATCGTTATGTCAGATTGAATTGGAGCCTGTCTCGCACTCAACGCCCCACTCCCATGACTGCCGACGGTACAACAATCTGTGACGAGCTGTGACGTTCCGTGACGCCGGGAGTAAGTTGCCAACCCGCTCGATATCTGGGCACTATGCGCTCGTGCCGGAACTCCAGGATCGACGAGTGATTCCGCTCGTGGGCGTGCTGGCAGCATCACTCCTCGTCTTCATCGCCATGGTGTCCTTTGGCGTCAACACCTCGTGCACGAATGCTTGGTCGTGCACCTCGAGCGAGTGCTCGCAGTGCCGAGTTGTGTCGATCGCAGCTGTTGGTGGTCTCGTACTCGGCGGGTTGGTGAGTGCCGGGGCCATTCTCAGCCCGTGGCCGAGGCGGGGTCGCAGCGTCATCTATGTCGTCGCCATCGTCGCTACGGCTGTCCTCGTCCTCGTCGTGGCGCGATCCTGGAGTGCGCCGGGCGCGTAACGCGGAACTGCCTGATTGAAACTCGTCGTTCTGCGCAGCGGCAGACGTCACCAACGCGTCCGATGATGATCGCCAAGGATCTGATCGCCAGCCTCCAACTCGCGGCACCAGTGCCAAGCTGACAGCAAGCACTCCCCGGGGAGTGTGCGATTGTGAATCGGGTGACGGACGCTGGTACGGAGTGGTATCTGATCTGATACCATTTCCCCATTAACGCATCATCGATCGTCAAGGGCGTTCGTTCACGCCGTGGCTGCTCGCTTCGCCGTCTGGCGGTCGAGGCCGGCACGTCGCACGCCACGCTTTCGGCGTACGAGACCGGGCGCGTCGATCCCTGCGTCGGCACGCTGCAACGAGTGGTGGCGAGTGCCGGATTCGCAATCGAGCCGTCGGTCGTACCTCGGGTCAATCCGCCGGACCGCGGCGAGGAGTTGCTCGCTGTGCTCGACCTGGCCGCATACTTCCCCGTTCGCCATCAAGGGCGGCTCACCGCTCCCCCCTTCGGTCGGCGATGATCAGCCTGGCCGACATGGTCGTCGCTGTCAGCGCAGCGCTCGACGCGGCGGACCTTCCACATGCATTCGGCGGCGCACTGGCGTTGGCATGGTGCACGCAACGGGCGCGGGGCACCATCGACATCGACCTCAACGTGTTCGTTCCACGGGCCCGCATTCGAGACGTACTCGAGGCACTGCCCGATGGCATCACCTCAACCGACGCCGACGTGCGCCAACTCACCGACGACGGCCAGGCTCGCCTGTGGTGGGGCAGCACACCGGTTGATCTGTTCTTGAACACCCATGACTTCCACGAGCAGGTCGCGCTTCGATCTCAGCGCGAGGCGTTCAACGGCGCCATGGTTCCCTTCCTCGGCTGCAGCGACCTGGCGGTGTTCAAGGCGTTCTTCAACCGTACGAAGGACTGGGCCGACCTCGAGGAGATGGTTCAAGCTGGCACGCTCGACCCCGACCGAGTGATCGGTGCGCTCGTGCGCTACCTGGGCACCGACGATGAGCGCGTCGCCAGGCTTGGGCGACTCGTGGCCGACACCGGATTGCAGTAGCGAAACACGGAGCGCGCCGCCACTGCCCCCCAACTCCCGAATTCGGTCACAATGATGCGATGAGCATCGTCGTCGATCAACCGGCCACACATGTCCTGACCATCGGGATCAACCGCCCGCAGGCTCGCAACGCCGTCGACGGGCCAACCGCTCGGGCGCTCGCCGAAGA
>JANNHY010000247.1:0-3897 GCA_031404635.1 Ilumatobacteraceae bacterium | reverse complement strand
GGCAATGAAAATACATTTATCGGAAGGATGGCAGGTTTTGCGAATACAACTGGCTCCACAAATACTTTTGTTGGGAGAGGAGCAGGTATTGCCAATACAACCACTGCCGGCAATACATTTATTGGCGCCCATGCCGGTGGTGCCAACACCGTAGCGAATAACACGTTTATTGGTGCGGATGCAGGATTGTTAAACACGACCGGAACAGGCAATACATTCATCGGTAAAGGAGCTGGCGATGCTAACACGACCGCTATTGAGAACACCTTTATTGGATTGGATGCTGGTGGCACAAACGTAACCGGAACCGGCAATACATTTATTGGTGCAGCTGCAGGTGATGTCAACACAGCAAGTGCAAATACATTTATTGGTGCTAATGCCGGAGGTGCCAATACTACTGCCGCAGATAATACCTTCATTGGTACACGTGCGGGGCTCGTCCGCAGACCTGGTTGCCAAGGGGATCATGACCACCGATACGGTGCCGAAGGTTGCCGCGACGTCAGTCGGTGCGGCACACATCGTCGGGGTCGCCAAAGGTGTCGGGATGATCGAGCCGAACATGGCCACCCTGATCACGCTGCTGTTCACCGACGCCGAAATCGCCATCGCCGACCTCGGCCCGATCTTTCGGCGGGTGATCGATCGCACCTTCAACTGCGTGTCGATCGACACCGACACATCGACCAGCGACACGGCGATCGTGTTGGCCAATGGCGCCGCCGGACCCGTCGAGCCCGACGTCTTCGAACGAGGCTTGTACGAGGTCGCCGCCTCGCTGACCAAGCAGGTGGCACGTGACGGCGAGGGCGCCGAAAAGTTGATCGAGGTGACCGTCGAGCACGCCGGGTCGCCCGAGCAGGCCAAGCGAGTGGCCAAGGCGATCGTCAACTCGCCACTCGTCAAGACGGCCGTGCACGGTGCCGACCCCAACTGGGGCCGGGTGGCGATGGCGATAGGCAAGTCGACCACCGCCGACGAAATCGACCAGGCGAAGGTCGTCATCCGCTTCGGCGACCAGGAGGTCTATCCGTCTTCGGTCGACGGCGCAGGCCTCGCTGCTCTGGCCGCATACATGCGTGGCGACGAGGTGCGGATCACCGCCGTACTGGCTGCCGGCGAGTCATCGGCAACAGTCTGGGGCTGCGACCTGACCGACGGCTACGTACGAATCAACGCCGACTACACGACCTGAGCACCTCAGGTGAGGCGGGACGAAAGTCCCTACCTGGGCGCGCCAATGGGTGAGAAGATGACCCGTCAATACTCGAGGGACCGCGACAGACCAAAGGAGCCGACCATGTACCTCGGAGGAGGCTCATCGACAATGCACCGAAGCCGCAGCGCTCACATTCGTGTCACCCGCTGGCGAAGTGTTTCCCTCGTTGCGTTCACCACTGCGGCAGTGCTGCTCGTGGGGGTGGGAAATCAAGCGAACGCGGCGATCGTGCCGACCGTTCCGTTGCTGACCTCGGCCAACTACTCGGTCCTGGCCGGCCAAACGGTCACCAATACTGGGCCCAGCGTTCTCAACCAAAGCCTCGGGCTCTCGCCGGGGACGTCGATCACCGGATTTCCACCGGGTACGGTGAATGCTCCGGCCACGACTGACGCTACCAACCCGGCCGCAGCGCAGGCCCAACTCGACCTGACCGCTGCCTACCTGGATGCCGCCGGCCGGCCGCTCAACGCCACCGTGGCCGCCGATCTCACCGGTCTCACCCTGGTAGGGGGCGTCTACGCGGTAGCGGCAAAAGGCGCGATGGGACTGACAGGGACACTGACGCTCGACGGGGCGGGTGACCCCAACTCGGTCTTCGTATTCCAAACCGACTCGACACTGATCACCGGGTCGGGCAGCGTTGTGAACCTGATCAACGGTGCCCAGGAATGCAACGTCTTCTGGCAGGTCGGCAGCTCGGCGACGTTGGGCTCGACCACCAACTTTGTCGGCAACATCTTGGCCCTGACCTCGATCACGGTCGCAAACAGCGTGACGGTCCGCGGCCGCGCCCTGGCCCGCAACGGTGCGGTGACGTTGGACAACGACACGTTCACGGTGCCCACCTGCAACCTGTCCGCTCCGGCCACCACCACCACCGCGGCCGGCGGCGCCGCCACCACCACGATTGCGGCGGCTGCCACGACCACGGTTGCGGGTACGGCGACGACAACACCTCCGCGCATCCCTGAAACGGGCAGGTCGTCGCGCACCACCCTGATTGGGGCCATCGTTGCGCTCACGCTCGGCGCCGCGGCCACCGGCGTCGCCAGACGCAAGACAGTGGCAAAAAACTGAGATTGCCGGGCGGTTCATCCCTCCTTGGGGCGGCGTCCGGTCCAGCGTCGGCCGACGAGATTGATCGTGCCGGCCGCGGCCAGGCGTTCCTCCTCGGGGCGCACGTCTTCGCCGATGCCCCACCTGAACAGGTACGCCGTCGGCTCCTCGCCCACGGTCTCGAACCCACTCGAGTGGAGCAGTTCGCGCACCTCGGGCCACGGCGTCACGTGTTGCTTCATCATCGAATGCCACTCCGGTAAGAACGCCTCCAACGTCGCCGGCAGCGGCGTCTCGTCCGGGTCGGCCTCGTGTTCGCACGCCTGGCGATGCTCGAACCACCACCGCAAGGTCGGCTCGTGATCCATCGTCAGACGATCAAACTCGCGAACGAGCATGGTGGTGTCGGGCGCAGTCAGACGCTGCAGAGCTGCACATGCCGCCGCTGGATCGTCGAGGTGGTGCAATGACACGCTGGCGAACACCAAGTCGAACGGCGCCTCGTCGAGGTCCTCGAACCGCTGGGCGCGGACGGAGCGCGAGGGCTCGGCCTGTGGATCCACGCCCACTACATCGAAGTCATCCGCAAGGCGCCGCACCAGCGCACCGTCGCCGCACCCGATTTCGAGCACCCGCTGACCGTGCGCCGCATGAGCCCGGATCCAGGCCTCCATGTCGGCGAGATCGAGCGGGTAGCGCTCTTGACTGCGAATCATGCTTTGAACCTAGAGGAATCAGGGTTCATCGCACCGCGTGGCGGTTGCGTTCGTCGTCGTAGGCGGTTTCCATCGCCTGCGGTCGGTCGACGTGCAGCAGTGCTACAGGATGGTCTGCAAGCGGGCGGAGGCTCGTTGCGACTCGTGTCGAGGGACCAGAACCCGATAGTCGCTGAGCACGTTCGTCACGATGCTGAAGGTTTCGTTGCCCGTAGCGTTGAATCCTTCGCTGCGCAGGGTTGCCACGGTCATCGGACCTGCACTGATCGGAACAAGCGCTACTTCGACGAGCTCATCGGGGTCTTGGACATTCGCACCGCGGCTGAGGAGCTTGTACACCGAATCTCGAATGCTCACCCTTCGCACTTTACCGGAGCGTGACGGCGGTCAGATGATCGTCAAAGGGGAAGTCGCCGTGCACGAACGCTGTGACGGTGTAGGCCAGGAGCTCGGCCGAGCCGTCGAGGGTCGTCGAGAACGCCGTGTCTGCCGCATCCCGCCCGGTGGCTATACGCACTAGCGACTGGCGAGGCGCCATTCTGGTGGCGTCGACGAGTTCCCACCGGTCGCCGGCGGCGACTTCGGCGACGGCGTGGAAATCCATCGGCGAAAGCCCCGGCGCATACACCGAAGCCAGCCGAGCGGGAACCCCCACGGTGCGGCACAGGGCGACGGTGAGGTGGGCGAAGTCGCGACAGACGCCCCGGCCGGCAAGCAGGGTGTCGACGGCGGTGTCGACTGGGCCACTGCTGCCGGGCTCATAGCGCAGCCGGCCGTGCACCCACTCGCCGACCATTCGACCGCAATCGGTTGGGTCTGTCGGCATGCCCACCTCGGCCTCGGCGACCGACTCGAGCAGGTCGGAGGGACAGTAGCGGCTCGGTCGCACGGCGAACAGCC
>JANNHY010000246.1:0-7153 GCA_031404635.1 Ilumatobacteraceae bacterium | reverse complement strand
GAAGTTCTACATGGTGGCCGTAGTTCAGCTGGTAGAGCGCCAGTTTGTGGTACTGGATGTCGCGGGTTCGAGCCCCGTCGGTCACCCCAATCGAACAGTTCAGGGGCACTCCGGTGCCCCTACACTGCTCGGGTCCTGGCTTCCGGCCTGGGCGATGCGCCTCTAGCTCAACGGCAGAGCAACGGACTCTTAATCCGCAGGTTCTGGGTTCGAAACCCAGGGGGCGCACCAAGAAGTACCAGGTCAGTAGCACTTTCAGGAATCGATCGAGAGTCTATCGAATGAGATAGGCACCAACAGGTGCCACGGACTGTGCCATCGAAGTTCGATAGATTTTCGGAATGCCGCTCGACAGAGCACGGTTCGAAGCAAGAGTTGACCGCTCCGGGGTTCATCACATTTGGCTGGGCGCGAGGTTGCCCGGTGGTGGCGGTCAGGTCCGCGTCGACGGCAAGTTGCTCACCGCGGCTCGAGCCGCGTGGGAGATCGACAACGGTCCGGTGCCCGACGGTGTCCGGGTTCTGTCGTGCACCGGCGAACCCGCTTGCGTGCGAGTGGACCATCTACAACTCGATCAACGCCCCATCTCGTCGGCATCACCGTCGAAGAAGCGATCACCGCGAGGCGCCGGGACGATTGCCGCGACCTCGCCCGGAGTGTGGAAGATCGGCGTCACAGCCGGCGTCGATCGCCTCGGACAGCGTCGCCGCACGTTCCGCACCATCTACGGCACTCGAAAGGACGCGGCCACAGCGTTGGCCGCACTTGTCACCGAGGTCGGCGACGGGCACCACCTCCCTCGTCGAGGCGACATGCAGTTGACGGTCGACGGTCTGGTTGCCTGGTATCTCGAGTTCGCCCGACAGGACCGAGGTCTCGATCACTCCACACTCACCGGCTACGCAGACGCCTACTCCCACTGGCTGAAAGACCCGATCGGCCACAAACGGGCCAACTCGATCACCACGGCCGAACTCGACAAGGCCTTCAACAGCATGCGCCGAGCCGGACCGTCGCGCAGCAGGATGAACAACGCCCGAGCATTGCTGAGCGGCGCGTTCAAATGGGGAAAACATCACCGCAAGGTGACCAGCAACCCCGTCGACGGCTTCGAGTTGCCGACCAGCACACATACGCCACGTCACCCCACCGCACCCGAGCTGGACGAGCTGTTGCGCCTGCTCGCCACCGCCGAGGAACACGACGAAGTGCTCGCCCCGGTTCTCAAGCTCGCAGCGACGACTGGTCTGCGACGAGGTGAGCTGTCGGGTCTGCGCCGCGATCGACTGCACCTCGAGCGGCAAGAACTCATCGTCGACACGGCGATCAACGATGCCGGCGGAATCGTCGTCGAGAAACAAACAAAGACGAAGAGCAGCCGAGCAGTCAACCTCGACGAGGCAACCGTCGAGCTACTCCGACAGCACCTTGCCGAGATGGATACTCGGGCAGCCGCCCGCGGTACCAGCGTTGCCTCGAATGGCTTCGTGTTCAGCCTCGACCCCACCTGCAGTACTCCCCTGCGCCCCGAGCTGCTCACCCGACGTATGCGCCGACTGCGCAAGAAGCACGGCGTGATCGACGGCAGCTTCGATGCCACAATCCTCACCCCTGTGCAGGTCGACAACGAGCGAACCGATGGACACCAGTTCAATCCCGCCGCAATGAGCAGAAGGCAAGATCGAACCGTGCAGGTGATGCCCACTATTGCTCGTTGAGCCCTCGACCAAGTAGTGCAGGTTGAAGGATCGTCCTAGAAGATGTACAACGTCAGTCGGCTTGTTGTACACTTCGAGGAATGAGAACAGTCGTTGGAGTTGCCGAGGCCCGGGCACAACTGAGTGACATCGTCGCGCAAGCCGCGAATGGACAGGTCACCGTGATCGAACGCTATGGGCGCCCCACAGCAGCGGTGATCCCGTTCGATGCACTCGAGTCGCTCCCCGACTCCGGCGTGCCGACTGACTCGAAGCCATCGGCGCGGCACCGCCAGGCACAACTACTCGATGCGCTTGCACGCCTGCAAGAGGCGGTCGAAGCACAAACGCCGCAAGACGCGGACCTCATCTACGAGGCACTGAACGGTGCCTATGAGACGTCGCGCGGACGGCGCCTTGAGCGCTGAACCAACGCAACTCCGCTACTTCGTCGACACCAACGTCCTGGGCATCATCGCCACGAGAACACACCCGTTGCGGATCGGCTACCTGTCGCTCATTGCCGCCGAGGAGTTCGATGACCGTACTCCGAGCATCTCCACCATCGTCGTGGCCGAAGTCGAGGCCGGCTTGTCGACGCTCGACGCCGGCGGCTCGACCGCACAACAGCTTGCTGTCGCGATAGGCACTGTTCTGGATGCCTTCGACCACATGGATCTCGACGACGAAGGACAAACGCTCGCTGACAAGTTGCAAATACAGGCTCGTGCAGCGGGCCATCCGCTCGGCGCACCGTCGCAACGCAACGATCTGATCATTGCCTCGCTCGCGATCAGGCACCACGCACCGTTGATCAGCCACAACTATCGAGACTTCGTCAACATCGACGCGCTCGATCTTCGCACCTTGGCACCGATCCGCAAGCTCCCACCCCGCGTCAGAGTCGAGCCCGACCACTAACACTCTTGGCGGACCAACTCGCGCAAGTCAGCCGGTCGCTCAGGAGCAGCCTCTGCATGTTCAACGAGTCGACGGCAAGTCGGAGGCGTCCAACACCTGCGACAGCCGCGGATCGCCGGCTCTGGATGCCCACTCGGGGGCGCGAAACGCGCTGCTTGCGGGCCGGGGTCCTTCGGCACTGCCGGTAGAATTCGTGCTCGCGCGACAGCGAATCTTTGAGTGCGCCTCGAGGAGGTGTGTGCCATGCGGATCTCTCGATCAAACGACACGTTGGCTATCGATGATTGCACTGGCGGTGGTCGTGGCCGGGTGTGGAAACGGTGACAACCAGTCAGTCGCGACATCATTGAACCTCACGCCAGCGGCGTCAACATCGACGGCTGCGCAGACCTCCACCTCCAACACGCCCCCTGGCACCACGCCGCTCGCGTCTCCGGTCGCCACCTCAATCATGCTCCCGGGAGTCCCCCCGCCGGGCGGTTCGCCTGCGGAACCGGGCCCGGCCGCCGCAGAGCTGTGCGCCGAGGGAGGCTGGCCAGTGGTGGCTTCCTACGACCTCGACGACGGCAGCCTTCGTTGGGCTGCGTGCAGTCCGGGTGGTGGGCTTTTCGTCATGGCCGCCGCGTCGGAGGACACGGTGTGGGTGCAGCAAATCGCCAGCACAACACAAGAGTATCTGACCTTCGACGCCAACAGCGGCGAGGCGCTGCGGCGAAGTGACGACCCGGGCTTCGCCAGCGAGATCCCTGCAGAGGCAGATAAGCCAGTGAGGACACCGCCGGTGATCGACGGGATGCGGTTGACGGGCGGGCAGGGCGATCCATTGACCGGCATCGACGCCGCCAACGGCACGACGCTGTGGACCCGACCCGGTCACCTCGTCTACGACGACGCCTGGGCAGTAGGTGACGGTGCGGTGTTCGCCGTCGAGAACGACTTTGTGCCCGATAACCCGACGCCTCCTGCGCTGGTGGCCTACGAGGTGGCGACCGGTGATGTGCGTTGGCGACACGACCTGGCCGCGTACCTGTGGCCGTTCCATGTGAACGGCGAGCGGCTGCTGGTGATGTGGAACAACCTGCAGGTGCTGGCCACCGACGACGGGTCACTGCTCTGGGCGACCGACTACCCGGAGCCGTCGTCGGGGTTCCCGCGGATGATGGGAGGCGCCGTCAATTCGCAGTCGGTGAGAAGCCAACCACGCGAGGGCCTGTCTTACGAAGCGGCTGTTTCGACGCCCTCGGTAGCTGTCAGGCAGCCCGATGATTGTGACAATGTCGTCCCCTGGATGGAAGGTGTGCCCGGGTGTCGGTTCCTCGCCGGCAGGCAGGGTCGTGCCGACTCTGCACCAAGCAGAGTGAGTTCGCGGATAGTCAATTGGTGGCGACGTCGTGTACGGGCACAACCTGGGGTTGCTCAATGGCTGCTAACGCGGCGTGCCCGGCCAACGTTGGGCTGCCTCACCAAGATGCTCGTGCGAGCAGCGGCATTGGTGGCACCTCCTCCGTGGCGCCTCGCGCGCTGGGCGCAACACTGGTGACGTGGGATGTGCCGCTGGCTCCTGGCTAGTCGACCATGACCAGCGAGTTGGCCACCTCGAGCGCTCGTGCATCGGACGATGCCCGAACGAGGATCGTGACTGAGCCATCGTCGATAGTCAGCACACCGAGGCGAAGCGTGGAAGGTGCCCCCTTGAACAGTCCGGCAGTCACGACCGAGGCTCCGCCAACGCGGGCGCTCGAGGTGGGTGTGCCCGCGTCCACATCCTTGAAGATGGTGATCGACGACGGAGCGAACCCCTGCGGGAAGTCGAACGTGATGGCACGGGCGATGGGCTGATTAGGAGGCGGCCCTGCCGGCTGGATGACGATGACCGCCTGGTTCGGAACGCTGTCGACAAAGATCCGCGCCGTTGCCGGCAGTTCCGATGGGGCCACCAGGCCGCCACCGAACAGAGTCGCCGCTTCATCAACCGTCAGAAGGTGGAACGAGCTCGGACCGACAGCGCCCTGCACCTTGGCGTCGGACGGGAATGATCCCGGAAAGCCCGCTGGGGGGAAGGCGGGGTTCAGTTCCAGGTCTGTGAGCGTCGCGGACTGCACGGTGACCGTGCCTGCGACAGTCGACGTGTTCGCCCGACCGATCACCAAGCCCGTCGCCTTGTCGATCTCGATCGTCTCTTCGCTGTGCGTAACACCATCGGGACCCGTCGTGTCGTGCGTCGACGTGATCTCCCACACTGGCCGCCCGTCTCGATCCGCGTCGTTGATTTCGGCTTCGGTGCCGAGCCCGTCGAGATGCGGAGTCGGATCCAAACCGATTACCGCGGGCAGCGGCAGGGAGGAAAAGCTGTACTGCGTGTAGATGCGGACACCACCGTCGCCTATTGCCTGGGTACGACCGATGCCAGTCGTCGAGTCGAACGACGACCATTCGTTCGGCGTGCCCGTGCTCCACATCGAGCCATTCGATGCCAGCGTCACGTTGTTCACCATGACCTGGCTATCGACCAACTGGCCGTCTGGTCCTTGCGTCGAGGTCCGCCAGGTCGCAGTTGCTCGCAACGTGTCGAACGTCGTCAACGACAACTCCGCACTCGACTGGATCGTCGAGAGTTGTTGAGTCGTGGAGTCGGCGTACGTGGGAACAACGATCGGCGCGGCGACCCTAGTGGCGGGTGTCGTAGTCGAGGTTGTCGACGTGGGCGTGGATGTAGATGGCGGCGGGGACGCGCTCGGCTGCGGCGCAACGGAGTCGATCCCGGGCCGGAACGGTTCTTGTTCGCTGCCGCCATGCCGGACCAGCACCACGAGACCGACGAGCACGAGTGCCGCTGCCGCGCCGATCATTGCCACCGCCTTCCATCGATCGCGCGGCCGGACCGCGACCGTCGAGACGAGGACGAATCGGTCGACGTAATCATTGAAAGTGTCGGGATCGACTTCCATTGATGCGGCCACGAAGAGATCACGTTCGAGACGTCGCCGGAACGCCGACGACATGTCAAGCTGGACCGCCTCGAACAGCTCCCGCTCATCAATCGCCATCGTCGGCCTCCACAATTGTCCGTAGCCGTTGGCGGGCACGAGCGAGCAACGATGTCGTGGCCTCGACGCTGCGACCGACCAGTGCGGCGACCTCGGCAACGCTTAACTCGTCGACCACCTGGAGTCTCTGTAAGGAGGCATGACGCGATGTATGGCCGATGATTGGGACGATCTGTCGTTGCTGTTGACGGTTGAGGAGGCTGCCCGCCTGCTTCGTGTCGGTCGGTCGCACGCGTACAACCAAGTCACTCTGTACTTCGCCAGCGGCGGAAGCGACGGCATCCCCGCTCTTCGACTTGGAGGCCTGCGGCGCATTCCCAAGCACGCGCTCTACGAACTGGTCACCACCGGTCGCGTCGTCCAACTCATCGCCGACGCGACTGCGCACGCGACCACGCCCTCCCCTCGAGTTCGAACCCGTCGAGCTGACCGCGCCCAACTCTCGCTGCTCGGATCGGACTGACCGATGCCGCTCCCCGATCGCACTATCCGATCCATGCACCGCGAAAACTGCCAGTTGCCCGCGCATCGCAGAGAGGCATTGTGTTGCGATTGACGTCACGGATGACCACCCGGATCACTACCCGGACACGGTTAGAAAGGGTCGGTGGGCTGCTGGAGTGCGTGGTCCATCAAATGTGTCGCCGAATCGGGATCGCCGGTCGTCGAGTTGCGACCTGCGGTCGCCTGGTGGCGCGAGGGCGGTGTGCACAGCGGGGTGATTCTCCTCGGTCCAGGATGGCCGGATGTGCACGCGTCCCTCACCGCCGGCCCCTCGGCTTCGCTGCTCGCCTGGCCGGGTTCGCATCTCGTTGGTGCAGATGTGCAGAAGCGCCAGGCTCAATAGACGCACGTGCGTGATGAGTGGCGTCGTCCCAGCGGAGCTGGTCATGTATCCGGCCAGCAGTCTGAGTCGTTCGGAACCCAGAGGGCGCACACATTGAGCTGTGTCGCGGGTTTCCGCGCCGAGGAGGCATGCGGTTTGTTTGGCGTGGGCTACTGCGTGCCGATGGGGATGCTCTCCGACCTGAGTGCAAGTGCGCACACGCTCGCCCCGTCGGTGTGTCCGCACAGCCACGCCAAAGCTTGACGCAGGTCATGAACGACCACGACTGGAGCTGTTCCTGGATGGTCGGCCGCGTCTCGGCCTGCCTGCTCGTATCCAAAGACGTTGAGCCATTCACCGACCGTGTAGCCATCTGCTGGGAGGCGCTCCTTGTGAGACTGGACGATGGTGACGTTCTCGACCGAAGTCGGCGGTCTGGTCACGAAGATCACGTCGGATCGAGCGAGCAGCGCGGTCGCAACTTTGACGTCGATCCCTTTCACTGGGAAGGCGAGCCCGTCAGGACGGATTCCACCGGTGCCGGCCACCCGCAAGTCGCCGACGAGCGCTCCTGGTGTGAGCAGATCGATGTAAGCGAGGGCCATCATCAATCCGGCCGATGGTCCGTCGGTGTTGCCGGTCCGGACGTGTGCCCAGAGTGG
>JANNHY010000245.1:0-16727 GCA_031404635.1 Ilumatobacteraceae bacterium | reverse complement strand
GGCCGTTGTTCGGCAAGGTTGCGGTTGCCGACGGCCGGGACCAGAAGTACTTCGGCGCGCTGAACGATTGGCCGATCAGGCTCGAGCCCACCGGCTTGTCTTCGACTATCTGTACCTGTCGTTCACAAATGCCGCTGCGTTCAGCCCTACCGACACGCTGCCGCTGGCGCGCTGGGCAAAGATGACGATGATGCTGCAGTCGGTCGTCTCGCTGGGCACGGTGGTGTTGGTCATCGCCCGCGCCGTCAACATCTTGAAGTGACTGGATCGCTCAATCGTCGTCGCCCGCAGCATCGGCCTCGTCGGGTGACTCCGCTGGTTCGGTCGGGCGAGCCGCCCAAGCAGGTCGCTGCCCGGTCTCCAACTCAATCAGGTCGGCCTTGGCCTGTCGCCAGACGATGTCGGCGGCGGCAGCGCCTTTACCGCTTCGCTTGGCGTCTTTGACGAGTTCGACGGCGCGCTGGTGTGCAACTTGGGCCCGCTCGAGGTTGGCTGCCCGCTCAACGGCTTCGATCTTGCGGCGTTCAGCCTCGGCTTTGCGATCGATTGTCGCCTGTTTCGCGCGGCGATCGGCCTCCTCAGAATCTCGGACACTCTGGGCGAAGCGCTCGAGATCGGTGAGCGGGCGTGGTGGCGGAGCCTTTGGGCGTCGGCGACTTGGCATCGGTCGCCATTGTGGTCGGAGATCGCCCGGATCTCAACCTTGCATCTACTGAAAGGGCGAGGTCAGCGCAGTAGAAGCACGACGATAACGATGATGAGTAGGAGGCCAACGCCCCCGCCGAGGTAGATACCAGATTCGAGCAGCATGCACTCCGTGTACCCAACACGCAGTCACCACAAACCAACATTTCCGTCATTGAATTTCGTCATGGAAGACGGATCAGACCACGCCGGCATTGCACGTTTGATTCACATTCGTACGGGGTAACCCGTTGCGAACGCCAGCACAGGCTTTGTAGAAAGTAGGAAGCACCATGGACAACAACCTGGATCAGGCCAAGGGCAGGGTCAAGCAAGCAGTCGGCGACCTCACCGATGACAAGGACCTCAAGCGGGAAGGCAAGGCCGACGAGGCCGCCGGCAAGGCCAAGGAATTCGTCGAGGACGCGAAGGACAAGGTCGAGGATCTTGTCGACAAGGTCAAGGACAAAGCCACCAACGACTGAGACTCGGCCTGTCGACGTCGCGCCGGGTGACCTCTGGCCCTATCTGCGTCCTGCGCTCCATGCTGGGATATACACGTGAGCATCGATGGACTCGAGGGTGACGCTGCGGGTGTGGACATCTACTGGATCCCGCTTGGGGCAGGCGCGCGTGTTGTCAAGGCCAGCGGAAAGGTGTTCGAAAAAGCTTCGGCGATGGTCCACCGACGGCGGCCGCGCGACCTCTACCACTCGGCGCTTGCGGTCACCGTTCCCGAAGGCCGCTTTGTGATTGAGATGACACCCATCACCGACCGTCAAGGAAAACGGCGGGGCGTCGTGGCCGAAGGCCCCGTGGGAACGAAGTGGGCGGGGCGATTTCGGCTGTTCCGTTACGAGATCCGACGCTGGCGCGACGGCGTGATTCCCGACGCGAGCGAGGCCGCTTCCACGGTGAGTGTGCGCGTCGATCGAGCCTGCGCACAACGACTGCTCGATCTGGTGCCATTGGTGCCGACGCCGGTGTGGGGTCGAGACGAACTCGACGCCGGTGAGATGTGGAACTCGAACTCCGTTACGTCCTGGCTGTTGACACGCGGCGAAGTCGACATTGCCCACCTCGAGCCGCCAAATGGCGGTCGGGCGCCGGGTTGGGACTCTGGTGTGGTTGTCGCTCTAGGTGGTCTGGAACAGGCCAAAGGAACGCTGGCGCTTCGTTGAACGACGGTGGAGGAGGATGTCATGCGGGATCCAAACGGCCAAAGGGTGCGACGAACAACGGTCGCGGCGATCGCCGTCGTCGGATTCGCCGCCTGCTCCTCGACACAGGGCGCCACCAGAATTGAAGACAGCGTGCTACCGACTCAGCTCGAAGCGAAGGATGGTCCGAGCGTTCCGACTGCGCCCTCGTCGGCTGTTCAACTCGTCGACGTCGTCAAGGGCCTGGCGCTGGCCGCGGACCAGTCGGTGGTCGTCGTCGATGTCCGCACCCCTGCTGAATTTGCCGAAGGCCATCTCGATCGGGCCGAGCTCGTCGATTTCAACGACGCGGAGTTCCGGGAACAGATCGCCCAGTTCGATCGGTCTGCGACGTACCTTGTCTACTGCCATTCCGGCAACCGCAGCGGTCAGGCGACGGCAATCATGGCTGAACTCGGCTTCGCCAATGTGTACGACCTCGACGGCGGCATCGGTGCCTGGCAAGCAGCCGGGGCACCGATCGTCAAGTAGTCAAATCCGCCCGCGGCGGGGCCGACATTTCGGACACCGAGCGGGCTTCAGAAATTGCGAAAGCCGAGGAGTCCGAACGGCGCGCCGAATGCAAGCTCGACGAGTCAGGTCTGCGTGGCCGGCGCCAAGCCCGCACCGAACTCGCCTCTGCAAACGAGAACGTGGCCGTGGCGCAAGCGCAGTTGGCCCAGGCGAAGGATTACCACCTCGAAAATCGTGCCGAACGGCCCTGGTCGGGTTGGCACGGCGGAGTTTACGTTGGTTGAGTGACCGCGCCGGTAGACCACCGCGAACCTGCAGGCACGCGTCTTTCGGGAGGCGAGCGCATCGGCGGCGCCACGCTTCGTCGGTACCGAGCACCCATCGTTGCCACCGGGCTGCACTCGGCGCCGAGCGCACTGTCCGGACCAGAGTTCGCTGATGATTCGGGCCGTCGCGCCTACTGGCGCGCTTACATCACTCTTGGTGCGTTGCTCACCGTACTGATCAGCGTGACATCGCTCGTCTACTTGGTCTCGACGCCTCAAGGACCACACCGGCGCGTGCTGTACGCCTTGGTGGGAGGAGCGATCGCCACCAGCGGCGCCGTTCTGGTGATTGGTCGGCGTCTCGTGGGGACAGTCCGGGAGCTGCCATTCCTGCTCATCTGGTCGGGAGCGAGCATGGGCTTTGTCTTCGTGGCTGCGGCGCTCGACGGAGGGGCCACTAGCGAACTGTTGTGGCTTGCGGTGTTGCCCGTCGTCTACGCGGGGATCGGCTATCCACTGCAGACCGTGCGCTGGATCGTGACCGCTGCGCAAGCAGCCGTGGTTGGCTTGATGGTGGTCGGTGACGACTGGACCGCGACCGCCTGGTACCGGTTCGGTTTCGTCGCATCCTTCAACGTCCTCATCATCGCGGCCGCGACGAACCGGCACGCCTTCGAGTTGGGCGAACGGGAAATGACAATCATCGCAACCCACGATGGGCTCACTGGTTGCCTCAACCGCGGCGCGTTCCTGGATCGAGTCGACGCCGAATGCGAGCGCTCCCGCCGGTATAGCCGGCCGGTCAGTTTGCTCATCGTTGACGTGGACCGATTCAAGGACATCAACGACACCATCGGTCACCAAGCCGGGGATGAGGCGCTCAGAGGTCTGGCCGCGTCCCTCGTGGCTTCCGTGCGTTCGACCGACTCCGTCGGACGGATCGGAGGCGACGAGTTCGCGGTATTGCTGCTCGAGGCCGACGGCGTTGACGCTGCCGCGACCGGAGCGCGGCTGGTGGCCGCGGCGCGAGTCACCCCGAGTCCGGCACCTCTCACGATTAGCGTCGGTGCGGCCACCTGGGCAGGAGCCTCTGACGACCCGGCGGCGCTGACCGCCCGTGCCGACGTGGCGCTCTACCAGGCAAAGGTGGCTGGTCGCGACCGCGTCGTCACCGCGCAGCCTGGTCGTGGCTCGTGAGGTTGCTCGCCTCGACCAGGTCGGCGTGGTGTTGACCGAGCAGGTGGGAACCGCCAATGAGCTGAGCCGAGCGAGCTAGCCGACAGAGAACGTGACGGCCGGTTGGCGGGCGAGGGTGTTGGAGACGTAGCAGACGCGAGCGGCCCGCTCGAGCAGCATGTCGATCTCGGCCGGGGGTGAATCGTCGAAGGAGACCTTGACTTCGATCGCTCCGAACGACGGGCCCTCGTAGGTGCCGATGGCCTCGACGGTGAAGGGGCCGGTCACGATGTCGCGTTTGCGAGCGACGTGACCGAGCGCCAACGCGTAGCACGATGACAGGGCCACCAGCAGATACTCGGTGGGCATCGGGCCGGTGTCGTCGCCGTCGGCCGACTCCGGTTCGTCGACGACAAGATCGAACTTGCGCACGCGGACATCGGCCCGGTAACCCGATTCCCATCGAGCACGGACCGGTGAGGAATGCGTGCGCTCGGCGGCCATCGTCAGTGGTGATGATCGTGATCGTGGTCGTGGCCAACAGGGCGTGAGGCGAACTCGCCGGCGCGTCGGTCGACCAGATCGACCCCGACCACACCGCGGCTGTCGAGCAACGACTCCAGCGCCTCATACCAGCGCTCGTAGTAGCGATAGCCGGCGCCGTCAGGGTGGATATCTTCCCAACGTTTCACGGCAACGATCAGCGCTGCCTGGAACTCGCTCCAGGCGAACACCTGCTGGGCGTACAACGCCATCGTCACGCCGAAGATCTGGCTCTCCCATGGCTTCTCGAAAAGCAGCTCTCCGTTGGCCCGCGGCGGCGCCGCCGGGCCGTCGGCCGGGATGTCGGCGAGCAGATCGGTCAAGGCCCGCTCACCTTGGCCACACCGACCATCGCGTCGCGTGTGACGATCGCGGCGAGCTGTTCTTCATCGAGCCCCTCGGTGTTGGCGGGGCGCTCGGGGAGCACGAAGTAGCGCACCTCCGAGCTCGAATCCCACACTTTGATGGCGACATCCTCGGCAAGATCGAGGCCCATCTCGCTGAGCACCTTGCGTGGCTCGCGCACGATGCGGGCACGGTAGGCGGGGTCCTTGTACCACGACGGCGGCAGGCCGAGCACCGGCCACGGGTAGCACGAGCACAGCGTGCAGACGACGACGTTGTGAACATCGGGCGTGTTCTCGATGACCTCGATGTGCTCGCCTTGCGGACCGGTGAAACCGAACTCCTTGATCGCCTCGGTGCCGTTGGCCATCAACCGAGCCTTGTATTCCGGGTCGGTCCACGCTTTGGCTACAACCTTGGCGCCGTTCATCGGCCCAACGTCGTTCTGGTAGCGGGCGATCAGCCCGTCGACGACCTTCGGATCGATCAGACCCTTCTCGAGGAGCAACGATTCCAAGGCCTCGGCTCGCAGGGCGACATCTGGGTAGTCGTGGGGGTGGGGCGTGGCGGTCATCAGTCGTCCTGTCGTGAGCGTCGGTGTCGTGGGTGGGGGAGCGGATGTCAGGCCGGATCGATGTAGTCGTCGTAGAGATCGATGGTCAACGTGAACTGCTCGGCCCCGTCGCCCCACAGGTTGCTGGACTGGAACGCCACCGCGTAGACGTGCTGGGCGTTCTCGGCGATGAAATGAGCGTGCGTGTCGGGCAGCACCTGGGCCGGCTGGATAGCGGTGACGGTGCCCACGTGGCCGCGTACGTAGCGCGGCAACCGGGTGTGACCGTCGTTGGCGAGGGTCTTGGCGCAGACCGAGTCACCAACGGCGAAGCGCGGCGCCGTGTCGACGGTGCGCAGCGAACCGCCGGCCGTTGGCGTGTAGTCGGGCTTGTTGGGCGACGGGTCGGCAGGCTCGGCAACGGTTTCGCCGCGCAGCGTTCGGGCTCGCGCCTCAACGGCGCCTGGGGCCAACACGCCGGAGGAGATTAGTTGCGTCTCGACGCACCCGAGCCAGCGACCGTAGTAACCGTCGACCACGTAGTCGTAGGGATGCTGGCGGTCGATCGCGTGGCGCATTGCGTCGAGGTTGCCGCCCGACAATCGGGCTGACAAGGCGCCGAAGGCGAACGCCTTGGCTTCCCAGGGTTCGGCGAACACGGGCTCGTCGCGGGGGATGGTGACCGTGCCCCAACCCTGGGTGCCACCCATGTCGTGAATGCCATCCATTGATCCTCCGTGTTCGCTGTCACGAGCTGTGTCGGATACAGGTGTCGCAACGACATTTTTACCATAGTAGACAGGTCGTCGCGAAGGCTAGGTCCCCGCCGGATCCGGTTCGCGGCTGCACAATGAAGCCATCACCAAACCGATCGCGGTCCACATCGCGGCCAGCGTGGCGAGCGACACCAGCCGGAACTCCCACAGCAATTGGGCGGGGAAGCGAGCAGGTACGGGGTCGCTTGCCGGGAGCACCAGCCAAGCGACGACGACGACCATCACGCCAGACCCGGAGGCTGCGGCCCAGGCGACTCCTGTGGCGGCGGTTCGCTGGCGAACGGCGCGCATGACGTTGACCGAGACCACGATGGCCAAACCAGCGACGACGAGCAACAAGATATAGGCGACGGTGCGTCGCCCGACGGTGTCGGGGTCGCCGATACCCGGCGGGTTGGCCGGGTACTTCAAGAACGGCACCAAGCCGAGGATGACGAAGCCGGCAGCGGCCAGTGCCACGGCCCGGTGGGCGTCGCTCGGCCAGTGGAGCCGGTGGCGGACGGTGGCGAAGACCAGCGCATACACGAAGCCGAGCGCCAAGCCGGCGATGACCGCCGCACCGGCCCCGCCAACGACTTGAACCGTGCGGCTGAACATCTCGTCATGACTGGTGCTGCTGGCGGCCTCCTCAATGGCAATGGCATCGCTGATTCGCGGCTCGCCGAGGACGAGGAGAACCGCGGCGCTGGCGACGCCACCCGCGGCGCCAGCGATGAGACCGCGACGCACCACCGTGGCGAACGTCAGGCTCACGAGGTGGCACTAGCGATCAGTGGCAGGGCGCCCCGAGGAGGTGGCGGCCGTCGTGGAGTAGTTCGTGCAAGGTCTCCCAGCTTTGAGTCAGTACGGCACCGTTCTCGTTCAAGACGAGGTACAAGCCGATCGTGGCGACCGTCGCCGCCAGCCAAGCGAGGCGCGGTATAAGGATCGGTTCGATCTGGGTGACGGACTGATTGTTCAAGGGCACCTCCGTGCGACGTGGCATTGAGCGAGGTTGATCCAACCCCCGGCGCTGATCATACGCACAGCCCCCCGTTCACTATCGAACACAAGGTTGCGCAGTCAGCCGCGGTGTCGGTGCATCGGGCATGGGATCTCCTCGCGTTACGTGCAGCCGAGTCGACGATAGATGGCGATGTGTTGCGCCGCGGTACGGTCCCAGCCGAAGCCTGCCGCCACCAGTCTGCCGGCGGCGATCAGCCTGGCGCGCAGTGTGGCATCACTGGCCAGCGACAACAGCGCCTGCGCCAACGCCTCGTCGTCGCCGACACCGACACCGAGGGTGTCGCGCCCGAAGTCGAGGTACTCCTGGAACACGGGCAGCGTGCTGACCACGGTTGGTGTTCCTGCGGCCATCGCCTCCAGGATCGCCAAGCCGAACCCCTCGCTCACCGATGGGAATGCAAGCGCGTCTGCGGTGTGGTACCACGGCACCATGTCGTCGTCGGGGAGGGTGCCGAGGAGCACGATGTCGCGACCGAACTCTAGGCCGAGGTCACCCATGCTGCCGAGGACGCGCTCGCGGTACGGGCCGTGATCCTGAAACGAGTGTCCACCGATGATCGCCAACAGCGGTGGTGGGCTCATCCGGGTGCGCAGCAGTGACATCGCCCGGAAGAGATGGTCGCTGCCCTTGCGCGGTTCCACACCTCCGACGGCAAGGATCAAGAAGCGGTCGGACGCGCCGATGCCTTCCCTCATTCTCGCGATCGTCACCGGGTCCGGTGCGGTGCTGAATCGCCCGAGATCGACGCCGTTGGTCACCACCACCGAATCGACGTTGTAGTCAGCAGCGAGCGCGGCCTTCCACATCCGGCTGACGACCAGCACCTGGTCGGGGTCGATGATCGAACGGCGTTGGCATTCGATGAGCGCGGGCGTGGTGAAGTCGTCGACGTGGTGGACGGTGCGGATCACCTTGCCCCCGCCGTGCTCGTCGCGGATGCATATCGTCGCCCGCGCCGCGATGCAATCCTGCACGTGCAGCAACGGCGGGAGGTCGCTGCGCATCGCCTGCAGTCCGGTGGTCAGCGCTTCGATCGAATTGAACACCCGGCCCTCGAGGTCGGCAGCGGTCTCGGGTGGGGCGATGAACCGGCACGGCACGTTGACGGGGCGGTAGAAGCCAGTGTCGGCGTGGCCGAGGGCGATCACTTCGACGGGATAGTCGGCGGCGGCCAACGCCTCGGCGAGGGCCAACATGTGCACCACGCCTCCCCGCGGTTTGGTCGAATACGTGACCAGACCGACCGGGGTGTTCACAGTTCGGTGTCGACGATGTCGGACCGGCGCACGGTGATCGCAGCAGTCGCCAGCGCGGCGCGCGCGTTGGTGGGGGCGACGACGCAGCCGGCCTCGGTGAACGCCCGTCGCTGTCGCTCCAGGCCTTGGGGATCTCCATCGGTGCCGAGCACGTACACCACGATGCGGGGGGCGTCGGCGGCACCGGCGAGGTTGGCGCATGCCGGGGCGAGCACCGCTGCCGGGTCGTCGTGCGATCCGTAACCGAGCACGATGTCGAGCAGCACCACTGCGATGTCGGGCTCGTCGCTGAGCATCCGGAGCAACTCGAGGCGGGCTTCGGGGTCGATCATCGGATGCGGCCGACCTTGGGTGTACTCCTCCTCTCCGAGGTCGAGACAGACGTGTGCACCGGCCGGCGCCGGCACGTGAAACTGTTTGTCGAGTGGGGTGTTCGACCACACCGGTCCGAGATGCGGTTGCATCAGCGTCAGCGCCTCGTAGCACAACGTGCCGCCGGAGAACAGGCCGCGCACCGTGGTGCGCTTGGCCGACAGGCCGGCGATCGCCGCGTCGACATCGGCGCGGAGTGTGCCCCACTGGGTGGGCGGGTTCCCGCCGAGCAGGCGCACGGCGTGAGCGACGCCGCCCTCCAGCGTTGACGAGACCGCTTCGGCGCCCGGCACGGCGGTGCCGTCGGCCAGACCAATGAGGGCGGCGACGAGCGGCGTGCTGCCGCATTCGGCGACGACGGAGCGGGCGACGTCGGGCGACGGTGGTTTGGAGACCAACAAGATCACCTCGGTGTCAGGGTCGTTCTCCATCGCCCGGATTGCCATGCGCGCGCTGCGCCCGGCGACAGCGGCGGACAGATCGCGCCCGCCGACGCCGATCACGTGGGTAACCCCTTCGCCCCAACGATCGAGCAGTGCCATTGCCTCTTGGGCGCCGGTTCCGGCGGCGGCGACTACACCGATGCGTCCCCGCGTGGCGACGTTGGCGAACCCGAGGCCGCACCCACCGAGCATCGCCGTGCCTGCGCCCGGTCCCATCAGCAGTCGTCCGGCGGCGAGAGCGTGATCCTTGAGTTCCACTTCCTCGTCGACGGTGACGTTGTCGCTGAACAGCAGCACGTTCAATCCTGCCGACAAGGCCTTGTGTGCTTCCAGCGCGGCGTAGCCGCCGGGCACCGAGATCACGGCGATGTTGGCACCGGCGACGGCGCCGACTGCGGCGCCGAGGGAAGCCGGGTTGGCCGCTGCCTCGCCGCCGCCGCCGCTGCCGCCAGGCGTGCGTGTGGCGAAGAGGATGTGGTCGCCGGCTTCCAGCCCGGCGGCTGCGGTTGCATCGTCGTCAGCGCCGGCCACCATCACGACGTCGTTGGCAGTCACATCCTCAACATCACCGGCCGCGACGCCGGCCTCGCGGAGCGCTGCAAGGTTCGCCGGGGTGCCCATGACCGCGGTCGCAAACCCGACACCAGCGGACTCGTTGATGGCTCGCGTCGCGCTGAGCAACACCACCGAATCGACATATCGATCCCGGTGGACGCGAACAGCAATCATTGTCGAGATCCCTTCGGCGTCGTGGCTACGCACGGCATCGCCGAGACACGGGTTCCCGTCGCCTGCGGATCGTGTGATCCGTTCAACGTGGCGGTCAGCCGTTCGGGAGTGGTGATAACCGCGAAGCCGCCACCGGCGCGCACGAACCGTATCGCCGCGGTCATCTTCGGTCCCATGCTGCCGGCGGGGAACTGGCCGTCGGCCAAGTGCTGCTGGGCGTCGGCGACCGTCAGATCGTAGAGCGGGCGTTCGTGTGGGGTGCCGAAATCGACCTGGACCGTGGGAACGCCGGTGACTAGCGCCAGGGCGTCGACCTGCAGCGACCACGCCAAGCGGGCGGCCACCAGATCTTTGTCGATGACGGCGTCGACACCGGCCCAGTGCCCGTCGTGGGTGACCACCGGTACGCCGCCTCCGCCGCAGGCCACGACGACGGCGTCGGCGTCGATCAAGACCCGAATCGACTCGGCCTCGACAACCTCGCCAGGCTCCGGTGAGGCGACCACACGGCGGTAGCCGCGCCCCGAGTCCTCGATCATCGTCCACCCGAGCGACGTTGCTAGCGAGTCCGCCGTGTCCTTGTCGTAGAACGGTCCGATCGGTTTGGTCGGAGATTGGAAGCAATCGTCGTGTTCGTCGACCACGACGTGGGTGACGAGGCTGACTATGTCGCGTTCGCGACCCAACCGTTGGTGGAGGGCCAGCGTGACCATGCTGCCGATCTGACCCTGGGTCATCGCCCCGAGGGAGTGCAGCGGCTGGGCCGGGACCTGGGCGCTGGATGCTTGCTGCTGCACGGCCAGGGCGCCGACCTGTGGGCCGTTGCCGTGGACGATGACGACCCGCCATCCAGCATCGACCACACCGGCGATCGAGTCGGCCATCACGAGCGCGTTGTCGTATTGCTCGGTGTAGGTGCCATGCTGATCGGCGGCGCACAATGCGTTGCCGCCGAGGGCGATGAGCACCGTTCTGGTCATGTCAACCTCGGATAGTAGGAGAACACGTTGAGGATAGTAGAGGAATCGATGCCATCGATGATCGAGAGGCGATGACTGGCTCGAGCGATGTGGCCCGCGCTCGCCAGGGTTGGCAGGCGGCCGAGGGCCGCCTGTATCCGCTGGTCATGGTCGACGCCGGGCTCTACCAGCGCGCCCTCGTCCTGGTCGCGGCGATTCGCGAGGTGCTGCGCTCGTCGGTGTCGTCGGCGGACGAGTTGATCGAACGCCACGGCGACGCTGCACATCTGGTCGCCGTCGCCGCCGAGAGCACGTCGACCAGCAGCGTCGGGCTCAGCAGCGACGATCTGTTCGGGGCTGCTGCGGCTGCTCGTGATCGTGAACTCGCTGCTCATCAGGCCCGCCAGGCCAGGCTGGAGGCGACCAGGTCGGCACGCCAGGCTGGGCGCGAGTGGGCCGAGATGTTCGCCGCCGGGTTGGGTGCGCGGGTTCCGGAGTTGCGCATCCACGTCGCATCTGGTCGGGCGATTCAGACGGCGATGAGCATGGACAGTGACACCGGCGCGCCGGTTTTCCAGGTGATGCAGGTGGTGGTCGACCCGACGACCGGCGAGTTGCTGAACGACATGACCCACGACGACCTGTACGTCGCGCCCTCGGCCGAAGCATGGGTTGAGATCACCGAAGTCCTCCAACGCCGGATCGTGTCGGCGGCCTGACCACAGGGCGCGCTACGACTTCTATAGTCAATGGCCGTCTAGTATGATCCGACATGCCGTCGAGGCTATGGCGAGTCAAGTGAAGGGTTCGGAGCATGGAGACTGACGTTGCCAAACTGGTGTTGCGGCTCCAGGCCGAGGGTTTGCGCACGGGCACGACCGTCGAGGGTCGCCGAGGTGGCGCCGGTCCGTCGGACGTCGGCATGTTGTGGGTCGACGAGTTCCCCGTCACCCTCGACACCGATCCAACACGCACCGCCCAATCACCCTTCGAGATCCACGCCGATGACGACGGCGAGTTCGCGATCTTCGAACACGGCGAACGGGTAGCCAGGGCGCGGGCGCAACTGCGTCCCAAGTTCTACGAGCTGTCGACAGCAGACGGTGTTCCCTATTGGAAGATCGCCCTTTTGCACCTTGACTCGCTGGCCAGCACCGTGCTGCAGACGTGCGCCTATTGGGGCAACTCCGATCAATGCACGTTCTGCGGCATCGAAGTGTCGCTCGACGCCGGGCGAACGACCGCCAAAAAGACACCGGCGCAGCTTGCCGAGGTCGCTGTTGCTGCACGCGACCTCGACGGCGCCGTCGACGTCACCTTGACCACTGGCAGCACCCGTGCGCCCGACAAGGGTGCGTTGTACGTGGCTCGGTGTGCGCAGGCCGTCAAAGACGCCAGTGGGTTGCCAGTCGAGATCCAGTTCGAGCCACCCAACTCGCTGGACATCATCAACCAAGTGGCGGCCCTGGGCGCCGACACGGTCGGCATCCACGTCGAGACATTCGACCCGATGGTGCTCGAACGCGTCGCCCCGGCCAAGGCGCGCACCGGTATCGAGGCCTATTTCGCGGCGTGGGAGCGTGCCGTCGAATGCTTCGGTCCCGGTCAGGTGACCACCTACGTGATCCTCGGCATGGGCGAAGACCCAGAGTTGACGATCGAGGGGTGCAAGCGCGCCGTCGACATCGGTGTGTACCCGTTCATCGTCCCGTTGCGGCCGGTGGCCGGCAGTCTGATGGAAGACTGGACGCCGCCAGCCCATGACTACGTCGAGCGCATCGTCCGCCGGGTCAGCCCCTATCTCTCCGAGCGCGGTCTGGGCGCGGCCACGGCCAAGGCAGGCTGCTCGCGTTGTCAGGCGTGCTCGCCGATGGCCGCGATCGAGCACCGTTTGCAGATCGGCATGAAGTCCCGCTCGGTGAACGCCTAGATGATGACGCACACCGCCGCCACCGACGTGAGGCCGCCTGCCACGGCGATCGAGTGTTGGCCGGTAACCGAGGCGGCGTTGGTCGCCGAACATCATCGGATCCGCCGTGAGGTCTTCGTCGTCGAACAACAGTTGTTCATCGGTGACGATCGCGATCTCGTCGACGATGATCCCTCGACCATCAAGGTGCTCAGTTCGTATGTTGGTCAGTATGGCGGAACGGTCCGCCTGTTCGCCCTCGACCAGGCGGCAGGTCACTGGCAGGGTGACCGCCTTGCGGTGCTGCCGCAGTTCCGCATGCACGGTCTCGGTGGGCCGTTGGTGCGCCATGCGGTGCAGACCGCGGCGAACCTCGGTGGGCGCATGATGACCGCGCACATCCAGGTTTCGAACGTCAAGTTCTTCGAACGCCTCGGCTGGCATCGGGACGGGCCGCAAGAGACGTACGTCGGCGTGCCCCACGTGCCGATGGCCATCGAATTGTCACCGTTCGTCGCGTAGGAACGTCACCTGCTCGTGCGACAGGTTGACGATCGTGGCGGTCGCGCCGTCGGCCGTCAGCGTCACCAGGCCCGAGTCGTCGATCACACCGAGGGGCGCGTAGGTCAGGCCCCGGGTCTCGACGACCTTGCGGCACCCGGCCTCGGCTGATGGTGGCATGGTGACCAGGAAGGCGAAGCACGGGAAGCAGATCAACCAGCGTTCGAGGTCGACGCCTGCCGGCACGGGCACATCTGTCAGTTCAACGGCCACGCCGGAACGTGTCGGCTCAAGCAGCATCGCCAACGAGCCGAACAACCCGGCCATGCTCACGTCTTTGGCCGCGGTTACCAGTCCCGCCGAGGCCAGCTCGGCCAGCATTCGCACGTCGCCGGCCAGCTGTGACCCGCGCTCGTCGAACGAGGGGAAGAACGGGAAGTCCGATCGCATAGTGCCGTCGAGACAGACGATCAGCCCGAGCCGTTGACCGTCGGCGACGTTGGTCGCCGACAACGCCGGTCCGGGGCAGTGGCCGACGGCGAAGGCCGACAGGGCGACCCGATCGGCGCTCTTGGTGAGGTGGCCGCCGACCACCGGCACGTCGTACAACTCCGACGCGAATCGCATTCCTTCCAGCGCGGCGCGGCACAACTCCGGCGTGCCCACCAGGGTGTTGACGACCGCGCCGGGGATCGCCCCCATCGCCGCGACGTCGTTGACGTTGGTCAGTACGGCGGCGATTCCGGCGCCGTACGGGTCGGCCTCGACGAATGCCGGCAAAATCGCCTCGCCGCAGGCCACCACCTGCTGGCCGTTCATCACGACCACTGCTCCGTCGTCGCCCGGTCCGTGCCGCCAATCGCCGGGGCCGAAGACGTCACGGACGACGGAGATATCGGCCTTCGACGTCCATCCCGGTGACGCCCGGATGACCCCGACGAGGTGTTCCACCGTGGCGCCAGTCTCTTGAACCATAGTAAACGAGCGTATAGCATCGTGTTCGTGCCGTCGCCAACGTTCCTTCAGTTGCCGGACCGTAGCGCGAAGCCCCGCAGCCGCGGCCTGACATCGGTGATCGACGGCGGCATGCCGTTGGCCGACATCGAAGCCATCGTCGCCTCCGCCGCCCATCTGATCGACATCTGGAAGCTCGGCTGGGGAAGTTCGTACGTCGACCAGGGGCTCGACGCCAAGCTCGAAGTGCTCGGTGCTCATGGAGTCACCGCGTGCCCCGGCGGCACGCTGCTCGAAGTGGCTGCATTGCAAGGTCAGGTCGACGCCTTCCTCGATTGGGCGGCGGCGTGCGCGTTCACCCACGTGGAAGTCAGTGACGGCTTGGGTCGCTTGGGCGACGACAAGGCGGCGTTGATTGCTCGCGCGGCCAAGCGTTTCGTGGTGATCGCCGAGGTCGGCATGAAAGACCCCGACGCAGTGCTGACCCCTGCGGAGTGGGCCCGGCAGGTTTCAACCGATCTTGCCTCCGGTGCCACGTGGGTGATTGCCGAGGGCCGCGAGAGCGGCACGGTCGGCATGTACGCCAACGACGGCACGGTGCGAACCGATGTCGTCGACGCCCTCGTTGATCGGGTCGACACGAACCGGATTCTGTTCGAAGCACCGCGCAAGGACCAGCAGGCCTGGCTGATCAATCGCCTCGGCGCCGAGGTCAACCTGGCCAACATCGCCCCACGCGATGTGCTCGGCGTCGAAGCATTGCGGCTCGGGCTGCGCGCCGACACGGCGCTCGGCGTGCACGCCGCCTCGCTGATCAAATGAGCAATCGCTCGCCGCATGCCTACCGCGAGGTGTCGGTGGCGAGCGTGTCGTTCGATCTGACCGCCGCCAATCTCGTCGAACATTTCCTCGGACGCGAGTGCTATCGACGTACCCGCGCCATCGTGGTCCGCAACGGCGATCAAACCGCGCTGATCGCGATCGAGCCGGTCGACGCCGAGCCGTTGTTCTCGCCTGCAGCCCGAGTCGACGTGCTCGCCCTGCCCGACCGGACGGTCTTCGTGCAGCGACCCGATCTCGACACGGGTGTGCCGTCGCAACTCGCTCGGGTTGCCGTCGAGTTCCCCGAGGCGCAAGCCGTGGTGGTCGAAGGCCGCTACGCGCATGTCAGCTTCCTGCTCGATCCGGCGCCGACCGTCATCCGGGTGCGCGAGGTCGTTCCGCCGCACCCGGCCAAGTTGCTCGACCAAGCCCAGCGAATCCTCGATCTTGCCGAGAACCTGCCGCCGATCGTCCTGGTTCCCGAATTGGTCGACCTGGCTTCGTTGGTCGGTGACGCGCCGGTGGTGCTGTTGCCGTGTCGCGGCTCGGGAATCGACCTGGCGCAGCGGCGCACGTTGTACCTCGACGAGCGGCCACCACGAGACGACTGGGCGTTGCTCGGCTGCGCCCGCTCACGTCAGATCCACCAGTGGTTCTACGACGACGTCGCCCCGGGTGTCGACACCTGTCCGCGCAATCTCGCCTCCCCCGACGGCGGCGACGGTTTGCTGTTGACCAAGTGCTGCCTGTTCGAGGATCGCATCGAAGACGACGGCCGCACCGTGATTGTTCCCTGGGGCGCCTCGCTCGACCACGTCCGCGAGGCCCTGTCGTTGCTGGCCCAACGCGCGGAGGTTTCGTGGGCACCCGCCTGAGCGACCACAGCGCCTACGCCCATCTGTGGGGCACCGACGAGACACGAGCGATGTTCGACGAACGTGGCCGTCTCGACCGCTGGTTACAGATCCTGGTCGTGCTCGCCGAGGCTCAAGCCGAGCTCGGCATCATCCCGGCGGCGTCGGCCGCGGCGATCGCCAAGGCGGCGGACGTCGCGGATCTCGACATCGTCTACGTCGCCGAGCAGACCCGGCTGACATCGCACTCCACGCTCGGTTTGATCCGCGGTCTGCAACGCCTCTTGCCGGCCGACGTCGCCGAGCACGTCTACTACGGGGCCACCGTTCAAGACCTCACCGACACCTGGTTCGCCTTGACCATGCGTGACGTCGGCGATCTGCTCGACCGCGATCTCCGTCACCTGCTGTCCACCCTTGTTGCCCTCGCCGAAACACATCAGCAGACGGTGATGCCGGGGCGCACCCATGGTCAGCCGGGGGCGCCGATGTCGTTCGGTTTCAAGGTCGCCTCATGGGCCGACGAGCTCGCTCGCCACGTCGACCGCCTCCACGACGGGCGCCGCCGATGGGCAACAGCACAGCTCGGTTCGGCGATCGGCACGCTCGGCTTCTACGGCGCGGCCGGGCCGGCACTGCGTGCCGGATTCGCCCGCCGCCTCGGATTGGGTGACCCGGACATCTCCTGGTTCACTTGCCGCGACCGCATCGCCGAGTTCGCCTCGGTGCTGATGCTGATCACCGGCACGCTGGCCCGGCTGGGCAACGAGGTCATGGAGTTGCAACGCCCGGAACTCGGCGAACTGCGTGAGGCAACCAACCCGACCACTGTCGGCAGCATCATGATGCCGCACAAGCGCAACCCGGAAGCGTCCGAGCATCTCGACACCCTGGCTCGGCTGAGCC
>JANNHY010000244.1:0-4313 GCA_031404635.1 Ilumatobacteraceae bacterium | reverse complement strand
CCACTACGCGCCGCGTCCTCGGGTGAGATGTCGATTGATTCGCCCCATCGCAGCGGGCTGCGGTACCCCCCTGATTGCACGCCGGTGTTGAAGCTGTCGAGGCGTCGACCGGTGGTGAGTCGTAGCGGGAACTCGTCGTTCAACTCGTCGATCGGTGGGTCGTCGATGACCACGCTGAACGGCGCCAGCCGCCCGCGGTCCGCGGGATCGTCGGCCCACAACCGGCCGTGCAGATATGACGGCTCCAGTTCGGTAGCGCTGGGGCACGGCCACTGGATGCCACCGAGGTCGGCGATCCGTTGATAGCTCATCCCGGCATGCATGGGCGAGAGCGAACGAATCTCGTTCCAGACGGCTTCGGCGACCTGCCTCGGGCCTTGGCCGTAGTTGAACTCCTTGCCCAGCCGACGGCAGATGTCGAGGATTATCTCGATGTCGTCGCGGGCATCACCCGGCGGGTCGAGTGCCTTGCGGCATCGCTGCACACGCCGCTCGCTGTTGGTGACGGTGCCTTCGCTTTCGCACCACGACGCCGAACCCGGCAGCACCACGTCGGCCAACTCTGCCGTCTTGGTCAAGAAGATGTCTTGCACGACCAGATGATCAAGATCCTGGAGTAGATGCACGGCGTGCTCGTTGTCGGCTTCGCTCTGCGCCGGGTTCTCACCGATCGCGTACACAGCGCGCAACTCACCGCGCTCCATGGCGTGGAACATCTCGGTGAGGTGCCAGCCGTACTTGTCTTGGATTGTGACACCCCACGCCGCTTCGAACCTGGCCCGCACGACCGGGTCGTGAATGTCTTGGAAGCCGGTGAGGCGGTTGGGGATCGCGCCCATGTCGCCGCCGCCTTGCACGTTGTTCTGGCCGCGCAGCGGGTTGAGCCCCGAGCCCCAATGGCCGACGTGACCGCACAGCAGAGCCAGGTTGATCAACGCCAGCACGTTGTCGACACCATTGTGGTGCTCGGTGATTCCCAGCGTCCAGCACAGTTGGGCCTTGCCGGCTGCGGCGTAGGTGTGGGCCACCTCGACGATTGCCTCGACCGGCACTCCGGTGACCGCGCTGCCACGCGGCAACGTCCAGTCCTCGACCGACGCCGCGTACTGGTCGAACCCCGAGGTACCGCGGGCGATGAACTCGGTGTTGGCCAAGCCGGCATGAATGATCTCGCGGGCGATGGTGTTGCTGAGGGCGATGTCGGTACCGACATTGTTGCCGAGCCACAGATCTGCCCACTGCGCAGTCGCTGTGCGACGCGGGTCGACGACGAACAACTTGGCACCCCTGTGCACGCCTTTCAGGACGTGATGGAAGAAGATCGGATGGGCGTCGCGGGCGTTGGAACCCCACAGCACGATCACATCCGTGCCTTCGACCTCCTGGTACGACGATGTGCCGCCGCCGGCATCGAACACTGTGGCCAGACCGACCACGGAAGGAGCATGTCAAGTGCGGTTACAAGAGTCGATGTTGTTGGTGCCGATCGCCACACGGGCGAACTTCTGAGCGACGAAGTTCATTTCGTTGGTGCTCTTCGAGCACGAGAACACGCCAACCGAATTCGGCCCGTGTGTATCGCGTGCAGACGCGAACCCCGCTGCGGCCCGATCGAGTGCCTCGTCCCACGCGGCCGGGCGCAACACCCCGTTGTCGCGGACGAGCGGTCGGGTGAGCCGTTGCAGGGGTTCAAATCGGTGCTTGACCATCTTGATCACCTCCTTCGTCAGTGGATAGATCGTTGCCGAGCCGTATGAGCCACGACTCGAGGGCCTTCGTCAAGCGGCGGGTCTCGCCGGTGGCGAACAGGTCCATCACCAATCCAGTGAAGGTGGCCTTGATCAGCGATGCCTCGAGCGCGGCACGCTCCGGCTTCAAGCCCTCCGTGACCAGCCGCTGCTCGACGTCGTGACGCCACACGCCGATCTGGTCGGCGCGCACGTCGCCGGCAAGCCCGGTCACGGTCGGTTCGAGCGTCGCTGCCTCGTAGTTGAGTCGAACCAGGGCCAGGTTCTGCGGAGTCGCGCACAACCACTTCCACCATCGCCTGTAGAGCTCGACCTGGGTGAGCCTGGGCGAGCGCTGCAGCCATCTGCTCTGAACGTCGATCTGTTGATCGATGGCTCTGGCCAGCGCGGCGGTGATCAGTTCGTCCTTTGAACCGAAGTGGTGCATCAACCGGTTGATGCTGACGCCGAGTGTCGCCGCCATCGGTCGCAGCGTCGTCTGCGCCAACCCCTGGTCAGCAAGGTAAGCAACGACCCGATCGAGCAGCTCGCGCTTGAGTTGCGGATCGGGTGTGCGGGCCACGTCGGCTCACCTTAGTTGCACCAGGGCGGAAAGTTTCTCGTAGTCGGCGAGCGTTCGATCGAGGAAACCGCGAATCTTCAACGATGCACACGCCTCGGCCACCGCCGGGTCGCAGACGGCCGCGGCGAAGGCCCGGCGCAACTCGCCGACCACCGCGACCGTAGACGATCGCGACGTCACCAGCGGTAGGCACGGGACGCGGGGACCGCTGCCGACTACCGACAATCCGCGCCCGCCGAGATGGGCCCAGGAGACGGCATCGATCGACGCCAGGTCGGCGCGACTTTCGCTGACGGCTTCGATGCTTGCGGCGTGCGACCCCGTCCATTCGACGACGTCGAGCCGCACATCGTTGGCCGCGGCGATCGATTGCAGACTGATCCACCCGGAGAGGCTGTCTGCACTGTTGGCGGCAACCACCATCCCGGGGCGCCGCAAGATGTCGGCGAGTGGTTCATCGATGCGGCTGACGAGCACCGACCGGTAGGTGCCGTCGACTGCGTCGGCAACATTGCAGTCGAAGGTGCCGACGACGTTTACGGTGCGTTCCAAGTCGGTCACCAGTGGCCAGCCGCACGTCTGAGCAATCAGCAGATCGTCGCGGCGACAAGCCACCTCCGGATCGAGATCCCAATCCAACTCGGGTGCAGCGAACGTCAGCTGCGAACGAACGCAGTCCCACAGACTGTCGTAGGCGGATCGCAGATGGGTGAACGGGTACATCGCCAGCGAGGCGACCGTCATCGAAGACCTCGTGCACCGAACGGCCGTGCCCCCGGCGACAATGGATGATCGGGCTGGCAGAAGGGACGCACGAAGTTTCGCCTGGCCACTTCGAGGTAACCATGGCGATAAAGCCCGGCGCCGGCGGCGGCGGCCTCGTCACCGCCCAGTTCCCGATGCAGCGCAGGCAGCGCGTACCACGGTGTCGATGGCTGGGCGTGGTGGGTGTGGTGAAGGTTGTTGTTGAGGTACAGCAACGACATCAGCGGACCGGCCTTGACCACGGCCGACCGGGTGCCTTCGAGGACGGCGCAGTGCTCGACGAACGAACGCAGCAACGTCAGCGAATGACCCATGAAGACGAAACCCAGCAGGTATTCCCAAATCGGAACGCCGACGATACCGAACAGCCACCAACTCAGCATCGCCGCCGCGACAAGATGAACCGCCCAGCGGCGAGCAGCGTGACGGCTGGATCCGATCTGGCCGAGTTCGTGCCACAAGAAGCGGGCAATGCTGTTGGCTGCGCCAAGGGTGAGCCGCCCGATCATGGTCCGCGTGGCGAGAATGTAGGTCCGTTTGACCACGCTGGCCGAGGACCAATCGACCGGGCGAATGTAGAACGACTCTGGGTCGAACTCGGGGTCGGTGAGGTCGGTGTGGTGGTGCACCATGTGACTCGACCGATAGCCGAGATACGGCAACCACAGCGACAGCGGAGCGAAGGCCAGCATCGTGTTGATGCCACGCCGATCGGTCGGGTGACCGTGCAGCGCTTCGTGCTGCAGCGACATGTAGAACCCGCCCAATATGGCCAGAGCCGCAACCGATGCCGGCCACGGAAGCGACCTGTGGGCGAGGATCACCACCAGCCACGCGACGTAGAAACCACCGAACAAGGCGAGTGTCGACCACTCGATCCCGGCCCTAGGTTGCGCCCGCGACACCACCGCGTGTCCCCTTTCTTTGGTTGTTGCCTACATTGTGTATCGGCTGTGGCGTTCAGAACTGCAATGCGACAGATAAATCGACCATATGATAGGCTGTTCCACGATACGGGTCGATTCTGCATCGTGGAACAACCCGAGCCAACACGGAGCCGACTCGATGAGTGAACAAGACGATCTCGACCTTGCCACGCTGAGCGACGCTGACCTCGTTGCCCAGATGCACGACGATCTGTACGACGGCCTGGCCGACATGATCCTCGAGGGCACGACCATCCTGCTCGACCGCGGCTGGGGCCCCGACAAGGTGCTCAACGAGGCACTCGTCGAGGG
>JANNHY010000243.1:0-3428 GCA_031404635.1 Ilumatobacteraceae bacterium | reverse complement strand
CGGGTGAGCCCTTCGTGGGTGGTTTGAGTGAGTGCCGACCGGACGATGAGGTGAACCTCGTGCACGGTTTTGGCCGACAGTGCCCGGCCGTCTTGCCCGCCGCGCTCGAGCAGTGCGGCGTAGTGCTCGTTGAGATGGTCGGTTCGGACCGATCGCAACGCGTACCGACCGATGGCGGGCGCAATGTACTTGTCGATCATCCAGCCGTACCGGTAGGCGGTGGTCGGACGGACCCGGCGCTGACGTTCGGGTAGCCACGTGCTGGTGAGGTACTCGCCGAGCGTGATCGCGTTTCGGCTGTACGGGATCGCCACCGCTTTCGTCTCGCGAACGGCGGTTGCGATTGCTTCGGCATCAGCTCGGCTGTGGCCGGCGGGATGCCATCGGCGACGCTCCCGCCCCGTGGCAGGGTCGACGCCGTCGTAAGCGACAACATAGGAGCGGTCATTCCGGGACACGATGTAAGCCATCGTCCATCTTGCTTGCCGTGCGACGTTGACTACTTCGGAACCAACCCGAAGAGCCTCTGGCTCGGATCAGAAGGTGGAGGTTCGAGTCATCCGGCTCCAGACCTGAGAAGGCGAAGATGTCAGTTGCGCTGTGCGCCGGACCGCTGGACCTTGTGCGATGCAGTGATGGTCGACAGCGAATCCGAATAACCGCTGGTATGGCACATGTGGATACGACAGAGCACGTAGAGCGTGACTCCCTGTGGGTCGGCTCTACTGCTTCAACGCGTGCAACGTCGCGAGCACCCGCGATCGATAGCTCACATCCTCCCTATTGAGAACACCGAACATCGGGGCGTCGCCCACGGCCGACGCTCGCAGATCTTCTGGCAGCCACGGCCACTCGGCCAGGTCGGCAAGGGTTGCGGGCGGTCTGCTACCGCACGTCAGTCCGCGTTCGAAGCGCAGCGGATAGGTGGACGCCGGCATCAAGCAAGCGACCGCCCAACCCTTGCCTGTGGGCAAGCGACGATTGGTCACTGGTCCACACTCCTTGGGTCGGGACCCGGCCGTGTTCGGTTGAGGTCTCGGTGAGTATGGGGGCGACGGCCAGGATCGGTCGCCCTGCGAGGGCCAGCATGACACGGTCGCCCCCCATCACACAGCGTTCAGCATCATCACTACTTCTGTCATTCGCTCTCCTTGATCTCGGGAAGTGTTCGAGCTCACGATGAGCGGGGCCTTGCCGGGTGGTCACTGACTGGCTGCATCGGCGCCGCGGGTACAGTCCCATAACCACCGTGCCGAAGATGCTGGCCGGCATCCCGGATCGCCGGCTCCTGGACGTTGATCTGTGCGTGTACCTCCGGACGGTTTGCTAGCGGATCAACGGCAGATGTGGCGCGTCTCTCAGCGGCACTCCGGGGCGACGTCGTATCAGATTGGCGTCGTCGGCGACGTTGCGCCGGTCGATGTTCGTTGAGCAGCGTCGGCGACAGATTTTTCCGAATGGAGTACAACGGAACGGTCGCCCCGGACGTCTCAGAAGGTGTGGTAGCACGCCGCGTCGAAATCTCTGGCACGATCCCCGCTGGGATGGACGACGACTTCGCGCTGTTCTACCGGGACGCCTATCCGGGCGCGGTGCGGCTCGCGTGGTTGCTCACGCATGACCACGACGCCGCTGAGGACGTCGTGCAGGACGCGTTCATGCGACTGCGTCCTCGCCTGGCAACGATCGAGCATCGCAACGCGTACCTTCGGACCGCGATCGTGAACGGCTGCCGAGACCAAGCCCGGTCGGCGGGTCGCGCCGACGCCGGATTACGGCGCATCGGGGTCGGTGCCGAGGTGTCGTCGACGGACCAGCCGTCCGAGTTGCTCGACGTCGTCGCCCGACTCTCCTACAAACAGCGCGTCGTTCTTGTGCTGCGCTATTGGGCCGACCTTCCGGAGGGCGAGATCGCCGAGATCGTTGGCACCAGGCCGGCAACCGTTCGATCCATCAATGCACGGGCGCTTGCCCAGCTGAGCAAGGAACTCACCAGATGATCACCGAACTCGAACGCCGGCTCATGGAGGCGTTCCACGAGGACGCCCAACGCGCCCGCCTCGTTCACCCGGACGCCTCGTCGGATCACGACGAAGGTCGATCTCATCTCCAACTCGACGCCGCTCGTCTCGAACCCGAACAACACCTCGTTCCAGTGAAGGAGAACTACGTGTCCGTCGACTCACCACCCACCAGCGAAGTCAGGAACCGTCGGCGCCTGGCGGTGGTCGCCGCGGCCGTCGTTGCCGTAATCGGCGCGGCCGCAATCGCCATCAACAGCATGAACTCCGATGACGACGTGGAACCGGCGCCCGCGGTACAGCCAACCGTCGTACCGACCACCGTCGTACCGACCACCGTCGTACCGACCACCGTCGTACCGACCACCGGCAAACCGACCACCGTCGCAACCACGACCGGCACCTTTGTCATGTCGGGCGTTCGCCTCACGTTCGCCGTGCCGGCCGGGTGGGTGGACAACGACTGGTACGTGAGCAAGTTGGGCGCCCACCCGATCTTCGGGGTGGGTTTCAACAATGTGGCCAACATCTACACCGATTCCTGCCCGTCGGTGCTGGTCGACCCCCCGGTCGGACCGACCGTTGACGACCTCGCCTCCGCGTGGGCAAACCTGCCCGGATTCCACGCCACCGCTGCGAGCGACATCACCGTCGACGGGTTCCACGGAAAACAAGTCGAGTTCACGGTCCCCGACTACAACCACGCAGACTGCTTCAACGTAGATTTCAAACTGTTGAATTCGGTAGGTGGCGGCGACTACTGGGCACAAGGACCCAACCAGCACCACAAACTGTGGATCCTCGACGTCAACGGCACCCGAGTCGTGATCGTCGCGACGTACTTCCCGGACACGTCGCCGCAGGACCGAGCCGCCCTCGACGAGATCCTGGCCTCCATCCAGATCGGCTGAACCTCACCGCCCGAGCCAGACGGCCGTTCGCCGGAACACGGCCACGCGTCGAGACCGTCCCCTTGGGGTGACACGACGAGCGCAGATTGCCGGTAGAGGTGCGGCTCGCAAGCCGCAGTCGCGCACAGAACATCTGTAGCTGCCCCCAAACATTCGATGTGTGAGGACCTCCTCGGCTCGTGCGTGGGCAACCATTTGGTTTGTCAACTGCTTCGGCACGAGTGAGGAGGTCCCTGATGAGCATGGTAGGTGGGTTGGATCTGCATCGGCAGCAGATCACGTTCGACGCGGTGGATACCGAGTCCGGCGAGGTGTGGCGGGGACGGTTGTGGCAACCCGATCGGGAGCGGTTCCGTCGTTGGTTGGAGCACGACGTCGCACGTCGAGCACACGGTCAGCCGGTGGCGTTGGCGGTGGAGGGTTGTACTGGTTGGCGGTACGTGGTCGAGGAGATCGTGGCGGCCGGGTTCGAAGCACATCTGGCGGAGCCGGCCGA
>JANNHY010000242.1:0-4930 GCA_031404635.1 Ilumatobacteraceae bacterium | reverse complement strand
AGGTACCGAACATCACCCGCTGCTTGCCGTCGGTTACGAGCTGCGGGACGATGTAGTCGCCCAGCGACAGCGAGAAGGTGAAGATCGAGCCGGCAGCGATCGACGGCAGCAGCAACGGCATGATCACGGTTCGGAACGTGCGCAACGGCCGGGCGCCGAGGTCGCCAGCCGCGTCGAGCAGCGATGCCGGTAGCCGCTCGAGCCCGGCGTAGATCGGCAGCACCATGTAGGGGAGCCATAGGTAGGTGAGCGCCAGGATCACGCCCGTACGCCCGTACCCGGGCGTCCAGCCGAGCACACTGACCATGAACCCGCCACTGCCGCTGCCCGCCGCGGCGAACGAGTTGCCGGCCGGCGAGAGCATCGCCCGCCACGCATAGCCCTTGACGAGGTATCCCGCCCACAGGGGCAGCAGGATCGACACGATCAGACCACGACGCATCCACCTCGGGGCGATCCTGGCGATGAAGAACGATGTGGGCAGAGCCACTGCCAGGCAGAGTGCGGTGACCCCTGCGGCGATCAGCGCCGTGCGGAGGACCACTTTGAAAACCGACCACTCGGTGAACGAGGCCCGCAGGTTGTCGAGCGTGAAGCTGGTGGTTGGCTTCTGTGAATCGGGGTCGAGCTTGAACAGCGCTGCGAACACCAGCAGCACCAGCGATCCGATGTACAGCAGCAACAGCCAGAAGACCGGTGGCGTGAGGAGGCTGGCGAGCGACAGTCGGCGATGACCGCGAAAGAACCGGCTGACGGTGCGCCCCGGCGGGGAAGGCTGCGACGCAGCCTCCCCCACAGCGGTGACTGGCGTTCCTATGCCCGGAACTCGTTCCAAGCGTTGACCCATTCGGTGTACGGCACGCATGTGACGTCGGTGCGGCCGTCGAGGCACTGCTCAGTGGCGGTGGTCCAGTACCACACGTCGGCCCAGTACGGCTCGTCCTCGGCGTGGAATGCGGTGCAGTGGTCGGGGTTGGCGGTCAGCGCACAGCCCTTGGCGTTGCTCGGCGCCTCACCGAAGTATTCAGTGGCCTGGGAGTTGGCCCACGGTGACGCGATCCAGTCCATCCACAGCTTCATGCAGTTGGGGTTCGTGGCTTTCGACGACAACATCCATGTGTCGCTCCATCCGGTTGCGCCCCTCCTTGGGCTTGACGGCGTCGATCTTTGCGCCTCCGCTCTGCGCGGTGTTGACGGTGACCTGCCAAGTGGTGCCGGCCAGAACGGTGCCGTCGACCAATGAGGCCGCCTGCACGAGGTAGTCGGTCCAGTACTGGCCGACAATGGCCTCCTGCGCGCCGAGCAGACCCATCGCCGCATCGAACTGTGTCTGGTCGAGGGCGTACGGGTTGGTGATGCCAAGATCGGGCTGGGTGGCCATGAGATACAACGCTGCGTCAGCGATGTAGATCGGGCTGTCAAATACGGAGTTGGCCCCGTCGGCGGCGGTACCACCGTCGAACATCACGCTCCACGAGTCGAGACCGTCGGGGAAGGCCTCGGTGTTGAACACCAATAGGTTGGCACCACGACCGTGCGGGACGCCCATCGGCTTGCCGTCGATCGAGTTCCACGGCTTGTCCTTGAGTCCATCGAAAATGTCGGCATAGCTCGTGAACTCGGCGAGGTCGAGTTCGGCGATCTCACCGCCGCTCATCAGACGCTGCGTGGCGTCACCGGACGCCGACACCCCGTCGTACTCACCGCTCTGCATCAGTTGCACCATCTCGTCGCTGGTTGTTCCCAACTTGACGTTGACGGCGCAGCCGGTCATATCGGTGAACGGCGTGACCCAGTTGTAGGCCTCGTCGGTCGATCCGTCCTCGATGTAGCCGGGCCAGGCAACAACGTTGACCTGACCTTCGGCGCCGGCCAGCACGTCGGCGTTCGGGGTCCACATGTAGTCGATCTCACCGCCGGCAGCGGTGGTCTCGACCACCGTTTCGGCGGATGGGGTCGTGTCTGAGGTGGCGGTGGTGTCTGCGGTGGGCTCCGTCGCCGCCGGCTGAATGCCAGCCGCCGTGGTGTCGGCACTGTTCTCGTCGTCGCCACAGGCCACGGCAAGCAGGCCCAACGAGGCGAATAGCGCCATTGCCATTCGTGTTGATTTCATTGGTCTCCCCCTTTGGAGATGTCGGTATCTGCGACGGTAGCGGCCGCGAATCGCGGCCATGCCACGCGGACGGGTCCGCCGATGGCCACGCCAGTGAGACCGTCGCTCGGCACACTGGCGAGAAGATGGGTGCCGTCGTCGAGCCGCACGTGCAGCCGGCAGTCGGCCCCCAAGAACTGGATATCGTCGACGACCCCTTCGACGGAGACTTCGCCCTCGCTCGACGCCTCGCGGACAATGCGAATGCGTTCGGGACGGATCGAATGCGTCGCAGCAACGCCGAGCACCCGGCTCGAGAGTTCGGCTGACAAGACGTTGGACGAACCGACGAACCCGGCCACGAACGACGTGCTCGGCTGGTTGTACATCTCCCGAGGCGTGCCCACTTGCTCGATGCGACCGTGGTTGAACACGGCGATGCGGCTGCTCATCGAAAGCGCCTCGCCCTGGTCGTGAGTGACGAAGACGAAGGTAACGCCGACATCACGCTGGATGCCCTTCAGCTCGACCTGCATCTCCTCGCGGAGCTTGAGGTCGAGTGCGCCGAGCGGCTCGTCGAGCAGCAACACCTTCGGTCGGTTGACCAGAGCGCGGGCGAGAGCCACACGCTGGCGTTGTCCACCGCTCAGCTGGTCCGGACGGCGCCCGCCGTACCCGCCCAAGCGCACGGCGTCGAGCATCTCTCCCGCTCGTCGGCGGCGCTCGGCCTTGTCGACACGCTTGACCTTCAAGCCGTACTCGACGTTCTGCTGCACGGTCATGTGTGGGAACAACGCGTAGTCCTGGAACACCGTATTGACGTCGCGGTCGTATGGGGCGAGCGCCGTGACGTCGCGACCCTGCAACAGCACGGCGCCACCGGTGGGGAGTTCGAACCCGGCGATCATCCGCAGCACCGTGGTCTTGCCGCTGCCGGAAGGGCCGAGCAGCGAGAAGAATTCACCTTCGGCGATCTCCAAATCGATATCGTCGACCGCCACCACCTGGCTCGCCCCAGTACCGAAAGCCTTGCGCAGGCGAACCAGCTGAATGGCCGGCGCCATGCCTCGATTCTCGGTGCGAGACGCCTCGACGGCGACGGATTGACTCACGATGTACTGCCGCTCCCCCAGATGATCCGGCGCTGTGCCGGTGGCAACAAACTAGCCGTTCGCCACACGCGGCACGATCCCTCAGGTCACGGCTGACACCCGCTCGGTGACCACCTTCGACGAGCCACCCGGCTGCATGGTGACGCCGAGCAGGCTGTCGCCGGCTTCCATCGTGCGCTTCTGGTGGCTGACGACCAGCAATTGCGCCTCCTGGCGGAACTCGTGGATCAACCCGAGGAAGCGGTGCAGGTTGACGTCGTCGAGTGCGGCCTCGACCTCGTCCATCACATAGAACGGCGAGGGCCGACTGCGGAATACTGCGAACAGGTACGCCAGGGCGGTCAGCGAGCGCTCGCCACCTGACAACAGCGACAACTTCTTCACATTCTTGCCGCTCGGTTTGGCCTCGACCTCGATTCCCGTGTTCAACAGGTCATCGGGGTCGGTGAGCACTAGCTTGCCCACGCCACCCGGAAACAGCGTTGCGAAAAGCTCCGTGAAGTGCGTGCTGACATCGGCGAACGCCGCCGAGAACACAGTCTGGATTTCCAGATCGACGGCCTTGATCACCCGCATCAGGTCGCGACGGGTGGTGCGCACGTCTTCCAGTTGCTCGTCGAGAAACCTGTGGCGTGCCTGCAGTTCATTGAACTCCTCGAGTGCCAACGGGTTGATCGGGCCCATCAGCCGAAGCTCTCGCTCCAGATCACGAACGCGTGCCGCCGCGCTCACCCCTTCGGGAAGCGGCGGTCGCTCCGTTCCCTCGGCGGCAGCGGGCTCCATATCGTGGTCGCGACGCAGGGCCTCGACGGTGCCCTCCAAGCGCATACGCACCTCGGCCTCGTCGATCTCGACACGCCGCGACCGTTCGCGGTTCTCGTCGAGTCCCTTCTCCGCTGAGCCGCGACGACGGCGCAGTTCGTCGAGACGTTGGGCGATGCCGCGCACCTCGTCGCTCTGCTTGCGGCGGGTCTCCACCAGCTCGAGATGGCGAGTCTCGATCACGTGGCGGTGGCGATCGACGAGGGCCGAGAGGTTCTCTACCGCGCCGAGAGCCCGCTCGACATCCAGGCGACGATGCCCGGCATGGGCACGGGCGACGACGTCGACCTCGAGCCGCCGCTCGGTCTCCTGCAATCGGCGCTCCAGGAACTGCCGGCGCTCGTGCAGACCGGCATTGCGTACCTCGAGGTCCTGACGGCGATTGGCAAGGAGCGCGGCGCGGGCGTCGAGCCGGGCCCGGGTCTCGCCACGCGCCTGGGCGGCTTCGGCCTCCGCTGCCTCGTCGGCTTCCAGCGCAGGGACGAGCGCGTCCAGTTCTGCGATCCGGCTGCGCTCGCGAGTCAGCCGTTCCCCGGCGTCGTCGAGGGAGCGTTCCAGTGTCTCCAGCTCGGTTTGTGTGTCACGACGATCGCTCTGAGTGCGGGCCAACGAATCGGAGCTGGCCGAGAAGCCGGCGTCGTGGGTGTCGAGTCGGTGGCTGAGCTCGGCCTCGCGGCGGCGAGCGGCTTGCAGTTCGGCGCGCCCAGCCTGCTCGGCGCGGTTGCAGCTATCGAGCTCGGCGACGGCGATCCCGAGACGTTCCTCTGCCTCCTCCAACGCAGAGGCGGTGGCCCCGCTGCTTGCCGCGCCGACACGCCATCCCGACAGGCCAAAGCGGTCGCCGTCGTCGGTGACCACAACAGCGTGAGGATTGGTGACGGCGACGTCGATCGCCTCGATCCAG